>NZ_JBEZDL010000012.1:132133-317375 GCF_040648295.1 Amycolatopsis sp. NPDC049159 | reverse complement strand
CACGGCCAGCCGCAGCACCCTGGGCAGCCGGTCCAGCCGAACGGCCAGCCGCAGCACCCTGGGCAGCCGGTCCAGCCGAACGGCCAGCCGCAGCACCCTGGGCAGCCGGTCCAGCCGAACGGCCAGCCGCAGCACGCTGGGCAGTCGGGTGGTCAGCCGCAGTACCCGGGGCAACCGGGTAGCCAGTCACCGCACGCTGGGCAGCCGGTCCAGCCGGGTGGCCAGCCGCCGCACGCTGGGCAGCCGGCTCAGTCGGGCGGTCAGCCGCCGCATGTTGGGCAGCCGGTTCAGGCGGGTGGGCAGCCGTCGCAGGGTGGGCAGCAGCCTCCGCGGAGTGGGCAGCCGCCGCACGGACAGGGCGGGCCGCCTCGGCAGGGTGGGCCGACACCTCAGGATCCGCGGTGGTTGTTGCATGGGGGGCAGCCGCCGTTGCCGGGTGGGCCGCCGCCGGTTCAGCATGGGGGGTCGTCGCATTCGCGGGGGCCTTGGGCTCCTGGTGGGCAGGCGCCGCAGGGTGGGTTGCACCCGAACGATCCGCGGCGGATGCCGCCGCAGGGTGCGCCGCGGCCTGCCGGGTATCCGAATCAGACTCGGGGGCCGCAGGGGCCTGGGCCGCATCCTGGTGGGCGTCCGACTGTGCCGCCTCCTCCTGGTGGGCGTCCGCCGATGCCTTCGCACGATCCTCGGGTGCCGCCGCCGCGGTTCGGGTCGCCGCCGGAGCACTTGCCGCGGGGGCCCGTTGAGCAGCCTCGGCCGCTCGGGGAAACCGCTCCGGGGCCGGAACGTCCGGTGGGGCAGCCGCACGAGCAGCAACTGCCCGCCGAGGCGAGTTCGGCCACGCGCGAGCACGAAACGCGCGCGGGCGACGAGCAGCGCCCGGCGGAAACGACCCCCCGCGAACACGAGGCGCCCGCCACTGAAGAGCCGGCGCCGCAGCAGCGTCCCGACGAAGCGACCCCGCGTGAACAAGAGCCGCTCGCGCACGAAGGGCGTGCCGACGAGCAACCGGTGCACGAACAGGAAACGGCCGCCGGTGAACACGCTGACTACGGGCAACCCCGGCCGGACGAGCCCTACCTCACCGACCACGACTTCCACACCGATGATCCCGCCGGCATTCGGCGGGTCGAGGACACCTTCATGGACTCCGGGCGCTCCAGCCTGGAAGACGGCGAGTGGCGCCACGAGCAAGTCCGCCGCGAAGCGCTGGCCAAGCGCGACGAGCACCACCCCGGGATCTCCGACGACGGGGCCTTCGCCGTCCACGCCTACACGCGGTACGAAATGGTCGGGCCGCTCAACCGCGCCCTGCGGATGGGCGGCCCCGAACTGATCGACCTCGCGCCCCAGGCCGGGGCGCTCGTCTCCGGGCTGAACGAACTTCCTCCTCACCTCGGCACCGTCTCGCGGCGGGTCGACTTCGGCGGCAACCTCTCGCGGCTTCAGGCCTTCGTCTCGCGGTTCCACGACGGCGCGCACATCACCGAGCCCTCGTTCCTCAGCTCCTCGAAGATCGACGCCGACCACCCGCGGAGCAAGTTCCCCGGTGAAGTCGAGATGCGGATCCAGTCCAAGACCGGGCGCGACGTCGAATCGATGGCCAGCATCGGGCACGAACGCGAGGTCCTCTTCAAGGCCGGGACGCAGTTCAAGATCACCGGCGTCGAGGAAGGCCCTGGTCACCCGAACCACAAGCCGAAGCCCGAGCCCGGGCAGCCGCACTACGTCGTGCATGCCGAGGAGGTCGTGGCCGGTGAGCCGGGGCACCTCGGGGCGCACGAGGCGCGCGACGCCATCGAACAGCGCCGCGCCGACGAGCGGGCCGACGAGGACCGCTTCCAGCGTGAGGCCGACGAAGAGCTCGAGCAGTTCTACGCCGAGCACCCCGAACTCCGTCCGGGTGACATGTCGAAGCTCACCGCCTTCGACGACCCCAACGCGGGCCCTCCGCCCGAGCGGGTGCCGCCGGCCACCGGGGAGCCCGACGGGGGTTGGGCGCAGCTCGCCGAGCCGCTGACGCCGGGTGGCCCGCCCGTCTTGCACGCCGGGTCCGTCGAGACGCCGCAGCAGCACGCGCGGCTCGTGCGGGACGCCGTTCCCGAGCTCGGGAACGTCAACACCCGCAACCACTACGGCCCGAACGGCCTCCAGAACGGCTTCCGGACCAACGCCGCCGAGTCGATGGTCGCCTTCGAGCGGCGGATGAACGGCGAGGACGTCGTCGCCGGGCCGGCCCGGCAGCAGAGCCTCGCACACGTCAGCGAGCAGCTCGGCGGGCAGTGGCACAGCCGGGACGGCTTCGACGACGTCGCCCGTGACCTCGGGGAACGTCCCGTCGGCGCGCGGTCGGCCGTCGCCTTCGAGACGCCTGACGGGGAGTCCCGGCTGGTCGCCGCCGTGCGGACCGAGCACGGGGTGCTCTTCGCCGATCCCGTCACCGGGCGGCTCGCCGAGCTGCCGCACGACGCCACCGGCGTCCACGCCCTGCCGCTCGGCGGCGGGGACGCGCCCCCGCACCACGAAGGCATCTCCGACCGGCTCAACCCGACGACGGAGCGGCTCCCGCACGACGAGGGCTACCTCTTCGACGGCGAGCACCACGGCACCCCGGCCGACCACGAGAGCATCCGCCGCGCGGTCGGTGACGAGGACATCTACCAGCAGATCCACGACCGGGCGCTGGACCGCCGGGACGCCGCCGGGCTGCCGCTGACCGACGAGGGCGCCGTCGCGCTGCACGGCTACACCCGCGGCGAGTACGCCTACGACGTCAACGAGGCCCTGCGCCGCGGCCCGGACCACCCCGGCTTCGACCTCGCGCACGAGAACACCCGCGCGATCCTGGACGGCCTCAACCAGGTCCCCCGCACGTCCGGGGAGAGCCTCCGCGGCATCGACGTCGGCGGCGATCCGCGCCTGGCGGAGCTGGTCGCCGGGCCGTACGAGCCGGGGCGGGTCGTCGTCGAGCCCGCGTTCTCCAGTGCGTCGATCAAGACCGGCGAGTTCTCGACGTCGAAGTTCGGCGACGACGTCGAGCTGCACGTCCGGTCGGACAACCTGCGCGACATCTCGAAGCTCGCCGAGAACCCGGGCGAGCGCGAGTCGCTTTCCCCGCCCGGCACCCAGCTGCTGGTGCACGAACGGCGTCTCGAGATCACCCCCGACGGCCGCCGCAAGTGGGTCATCGAGGCCGAAGAAATCGGGCCCGGCCACCCGCGCTACCTCGATCCCGAGGCCGCGCAGCAGAAGATGGCCGAGCGGCGCGCGGAGAACGACCACAACGCGGCCGAGTTCGAACGTCGCAAGCAAGCCGCGATGATGGAACGGCTCAGCGGGCTCAACGAGCCGGAGCACGTCGCGCCTTCGCCGGAGCAGCCGACCGTCCACGACACCGTCGACGAGACGCCGGCCGAACCGCTGCCGGTCGCCGAGCCGGGGCCGGACTACTCACGGCTGGCGCGCTCGACGAACCCGCCCGCCGAACCGGCCATCCACGCCGGCGGGACGACGCCGAGCGAGCGCGCGGCCTACGTCCAGGACAGGCACCCGCACCTGCGCGACGTCAACCCGGGCTTCCGCGAGCCCGGCGCGCTCGAAAACGGCTACCTCTCGAACTGCACGCGCGGCCCTGAGGCGTACCTGGATCGCGTGCGCGGCGGCGACCTGACGGCCGAGCCGATCCTGCTGCACGAAATGGGCAGCCGCGGCACGCTCGAGCACCTCGAGGGCCGGTTCGGCGAGACCTTCTCCGCGCGCGGCAGCTACGACGACGTCATCCGCGAGATGCGCGAGCGGCCGCTGGACCACCACGCCGTGGTCGCGGTGAAGTACGACGGCCCGAACGGCGTCGAGTACGGGCACGTGGCGATGGTCGTGCACACCCGCGACGGCGTCGCGTTCATCGACCCGCAGTCCGGCGACCTCATGCACCTGCCGCAGCCGCCGAAGAGCATCAAGCTGATGCACGTCGGCACGCCGGACGAGGTGCACATCGGGTCCGACCACGTCACCGGGGAGCACGGCGGATACGGGTCAGCCCAGCCGCACGACGCGTTCCTCGCCCGCGACGACGTCGCCGCCGCGCTCGACGGGCACGCGTCGGCGGACTACATCCGCGAGCACATCGGGCAGCACCCCGAGCTGATCCGGATCCTGAGCGAACCGGGCAACGACTACTTGACCCGCTCGCTGCTGGACAACCCGAAGACCCTCGAGAGCCTGCTCAAGCACCCCGAGGCGATCCCGATCCTCGAGGACGCGGTCCACGAGGTGAACGAGCGCGGCTACCACGTCATCGACGACGTGGAGCACCAAGGCGTCGAGCCCTTCGACCCGACGCCGGAGCAGGCGGAGATCTCCTCGGACGTCGCTGGGATCGCCGCCGTGGCCCCGCCTGAAGCGCTGCGGCACGGCAGCTTCGACCAGGCACGGGCCGGTGATCCGGAGTACTGCGAGCAATGGGTCGCGGAGGAACGCGAGCGCTGGCCCGAGACGCAGGGCACGCTCAACCGCATCACCGAGCGGATCGCCGGAGAGACCGACGGCCACCCGGGATTCCGGCCGGAGCCGAAGGACGACGTCCGCGCGCTGGCGAAGATCGCGAAGTACGGCTGGGACGGCTCCCAGCTGCACGACCTCGTCGGCGCCAAGATCCAATTCGAGCGGGTGGCGGACATGTACCGCGCACTGGACGCGGTACGCAATGATCCCGAGCTCCAGATCGTCGACTTCACGGACCGGCTGGCCGGGCCGAAGGACAGCGGTTACCGGGACCTGCAGCTCAACGTCCGGCTGCCGAACGGACACGTGGCCGAACTGCGACTGCACCTCACGCACATCGACGAGGTGGCGTCGTACGAGCACGCGCTCTACGAGGTGCGCCGCGACTTCGAGACGTTGAGCAGGAAGGACGGGCGTGAAGGCCTCCTATCGCCGGAGGAGGCGGCCCTCGCCGCGGCGCTGACCGAACAGGTCCGAGGCCGGTTCGAGGAAGCGTTCCGGCGGGGACTGACATCCGAGGAGAGCGGCTGATGGCCTTCCAGACCCCCAGGTTCTACAAGTACTACGCCCAGACCTACCGGATCGACTCGACGCCCGACGGCGGGTTGAAGGGCACCATCCTCAATCTGCGAACGGGCTTCTTCGAAGCCGACAGCAGCCACATCCGCGAGCTGATCTGGTCGACCACGGAGTCGAACATCGGCGGGCCGTTCAGCGAGGAGAAGTTCGTCCAAGAGACCGAGATCGAGCGGAACCACTACCTGTCCGGCGACGGCCCGATCTTCGCGCTCTACGAGACGATCAACGGCATCAACGGCACAGCATTCAAGGAGGGACGCGGCCGGACCAAGCAGGAGACCGCGCTGGTCCACGCGTTGCAGAAGCGCACCTTCAAGATGTGGGAAGACGAAGCCGCCCGGATCGCCGCCGGTGAGGCACCGTCGTTCACGGTGACGAGCCGCTTCAACGCGGGGCAATGATTCACGTGGAACAACGACTTTCGCCCGACGACCAGCGCACCCTCCTGGTGCAGCTGGGAAAGCTCCTGCGCGAACACCGCGTCGACGCCGCCGGGCCGGCTGCCGTCGACTTCCGGCAGGTCGGGGCACACCGCGAACTCGTCGGCCACAACGCAAAGACGTCGGACGAGCTCAGCGAGCTCTTCGCCCAACTGCGCGAGGGGATGTACGCCGAAGACCGCGGGACGTGGCTGCAGGCGCGGTTCACGCTCAACCCGGACGGCACCTTCGACTTCGACTTCGCGCGTGACGACGACCCGGTGTGGACCGAACCGCCGGCCGCCACCGACTACCCCGACGAGCTCGCCGCCTTCCCGCGGGCCGACGAGCACATCCCGGACTGGTGGCGGCTGCGCGCGCAGCTTCCACTCGGCCTGGTGTTCCGGCACGCCGAGATCGGCGACCCGGACGTCGAGCGGCCGCCGCTGACCGACACCGAGGTGCCGCTCGTGCTGCAGTACCTCGAACGCGAAGCCGTCGTGCACGAGGACGACGACCAGCGGTTCCACAGCGACGGGACGTGGATCTGGTCCGAGGCGGTGCCGCTGCTGCTCGCGAAGCACGGCGTTCCGCCCGAACCGGACCTCGTCGCGCACATCCGGCGCCACCACTTCCAGCCGCCGTACGTCGAGCCGCTGGTGCGGCGGACCGCCGAGGCGGACCTGCGGGGCGAGCCGCGGCCGAAGCCGGGGCGGGCCGACGTCAAGAAGACCACCGGGGACGTCGCCGCCGAGCTGGAGACGACGCCGGATCCGAAGCTGGCCGACGAAGAGCTGCTGATCGTGCTGGTCCAGCGGCTGGGCGAGCACGGCGTCTGGCCCGAGGCCTACCGGGTCGGGGAGCGGGCGGACGGCACGTGGTGCCTCAACTTCACCCCCGGCGGCTGGGAGGTCGCCGCGTACGCCGGCGGAACGGCCCGGGAGCCGAAGTACTTCACCCGGCTGGAGGATGCCGCGCAGCAGCTGCTGGGCGCGTTGCTGCTGCACCCCGCCCGGATGACCGCCGGCCACGAAACCCCCCTGGAAACCGCCAAGGAGCTCGACGACTGGCCGGTCCACCCGGCTCCGGGTGAGCCTCCCCTCACCCTGCTCCGCAACAAGCGCATCACCCGGCTGGTGGCGGGTACGGTCGTTCTGCGCTTCGGCGAAGAACCCGGCAACCTCGTCCACCACGGGGAGGTACGGTTCGCCACGACGTCGCTGCCGCTGGAACGTGAGCGGCAACGGCGGAGCTACCGGCTGAGACGCCCTCTGCACGTGATCACCGGCATCACGGTTCCGTGGGCGAACCTGCCGGGTGGTGCGGTGGCCTTCGTGCTGCCGAAGACGATCGCCGAGCACGAGTCCGACGGAAGCCTGGAGAGGATCGAGTAGGTGGAAGCGGCGGAAGCGATTGCCAAGGTCGGCCAGTGGCTGCGCGCGGTGCACGGTCCGGACGTCTCCGGTCCCGCCGGGCTCCGGGTGGACACCGGGAAGGTCCTGCGCATCCCCGAGGGCTGGTCGGTGCCCTACAACACCATCGCGTTCCTCGACGAGGGACGGCCGGAGAAGGAGATCTTCCCGCCGCCGTCGGTCGTGGTCCGCGAGCCGGACGGCGAGCTGCGGCAGGCGCACCCGCACCCCGGCGGGCTGTCGGTGCCGGTGGCGTTCCCCGGCCAGGAGAACTGGCGCGAGGTCGTCGACCCCGAGTACGTGAAGGCCGGGCTCGGTGAGCTGGGCGTGCCGCTGCAGGCGGTCGCGGGCTGGGTGAAGGTCGACGCCGAGGGCAACCAGACCGGCGAAGAGCGCGAGAACCCCGAGTACAAGGCCGGCCCGATCCGCCGCGGCTACCCGAAGCCGGAGAACACCCTCGAGACGCTGCTGTCGTTCGGCAGCGTCGGCTGGCTGACCCGGGAGCTGCTGCTCATCGGGCTGATCCGCTGCGAGGTGTTCGTCCCGCTCGACCTGGAGACCGGCAAGACCGACCGCTTCTACTTCGCCGAGGAGCGCAACGAGCTCAAGGTGTTCAGCTCGACCCGGCACCTGCCCTCCCGCGAGCACGGCTGGTGGAAGGTCGACGTCGCCACGCTCGCCGAGTTCGAGCACCCGCCGAACCTGGTCATCAACGGCGGCCCGACGACCATCGAGGACGTCTCCAGCGGCGAGCTCGCGGAGATCGTCAAGCGGTTCCCGCGCCACGAGCCGCGCATCGACGTGCACGGCCGCTGCCCGGAGGCCGAGGAGGACCTGATCCGCGTCGCCGCCGACACCGCGGCGCGGATGGGGCTGCCGGACCCGGTGAAGCCGCCGCTCAAGGCGGCCGAGAAGGCCCGCCGCCGCGGCTTCGAGCTGACGGCGGAGGAGTGCGCGAAGACCGTGCTCGGCGAGTCCTGGCTGAAGCGGCTGCAGATGCCGGAGCCGCCGCGGAGCAAGCCCAACGACCTGCGCGCGAACGGCCTGGCCCCGGCCTACGACAACGCCGGGCGCACGGTGCCGCGGCTGGACACGTTCGGCAAGTACCCCGAGCGCGACCTCGACGGCTTCCGCTACGGCTGGCAGCGCGTCACGGGCGCCTACGTCGGCTTCGCCCTCGGCGAAGCGCTCGGCGCCGCGGTCGACCGGGTGCCGCTGCACGACATCCACGCGAAGTACGGCATCGAAGGCGTCACCGACCTGCTGCCCGCGTTCGACCAGGTGGGCCGGATCGGCTCGCTGACGCAGCGGCTGCTGTTCTACACCGAGGCCGTCGTCCGCAGCCCACACCGCGAGCAGCCCGAGTCCCGCGAAGCCGAGCAGCTCTTCCCCGGCGTCGTCCGCGGGGCGCTGCAGCGCTGGCTGCGCACCCAGGGCGCGCCGATGGAGAACGCCGACGGCTGGCTCGTCCAGGTCGCGGACCTGCACGCCCGCCGCGACGCCGACGACGCCGAGCTCAACGCCTACCACCAGCTCGCGACCGAGGCCGCGGGCGCGCCGCCGCTGACCGGCCCGGCCGCGCTGATCCCCGCGTTGCCCGCCGCGCTGACCATGGCCGGGCCCGGCAGCGGGCTCAGCGGCGGCGCGCGCCAGGCGGTGCGCGACCTCGCCGGCGTCACCCACCCGACCGAGCCGGACCTGGCCGCCGCGACCTACCTGACCTGGCTGTTCGAGCACGCGCTGACCAAGGACGCGTTCAGCTTCCCGATCTGGAACCTCAGCCGCGAGGTGCTCAACCCGGACAACCAGTTCCAGCAGGGCCCGGAGTGGACGGCGATCGGGGACATGGTCGCCGAGTCGGTGCCGTTCTTCGGCGAGCACGGGCTGCCCGACCTGCGGATGGCGGAGCTGATCGGCGACGGCCAGACGACGCTGTCGGTGCTCGGCCGCGCCTTCGCCGCGTTGTCCGGCTTCGAGAACTACCCGGAGCAGGCGCTGCTGCGCGCGGTCAACCACTCCGGCCGCAGCGCGCTCACCGGTGCGCTCGCCGGCGCCCTGCTGGGCGCGCGCACCGGGATCCCCGGGCTGCCGCAGAAGTGGGTCGACCAGCTGGAGCTGCGCTACCTGGTCGAGAACGTCGCTTCGGACGCCTACTGGCACTTCGACCGGCACTCGGCGCTGAGCGCGCAGGGTGACACGTGGATCGAGCGGTACCCGCGGCATTAGCCCGAGGATGGGGAGCATGGAAGAACAGGACGCCGTCGCTCGCGTGCGGGAGTGGTTGCGCACGCGACCGGGCGGTGACCGGCTGCGGATCCGGGACGAGCTCACCACGCGCCGCCCGGACGGCTGGCGCTTCACGGTCAACGCCGCCGCGTACCTGGACGGCACCGACGTCGGCGCGGGCCTGATCCCGGCTCCGGTGCTGTTCGTGCCCGGCGACGGCGGCGAGGTCACGCTCGACCAGGCGTCGATGGCGAGCACGCCCGCCGAGGCCGAGTGGCGGCCCGACGTCGATCCCGAGTTCGACGAGAAGGCGTTTCCGAACCTCCCGGTGCGGGCGATCCGCGGCTGGACCCGGTCGACCGGCGAGTACCGGGTCAACGAGCAGTACACGCCCGGCCCGGTCTGGCGCGGCTTCCCGGTGCCGGCGACGGACGCCGCCAAGCTGCTGACCTACCTGGCCGTGGGCTGGATCAGCCGTCCCGAGTTCGCCCAGGCGCTGCTCGACTGCGAAGTGCTCGTGCCGCTGCCGGACGGCGAGCCGCTGCTGCGGCCGGTGCCCGGCACCGGCGCCCGCGAAGTCATCGCCTACAGCTCGTCGGCGCTGGTTCCCGGGCGCTACCCGCGCCGGTGGCGGGTGCCCATCCGCGATCTGCCGTCGTCGGCCGGGCTGACGCTCGACCCCGGCACCGGGCTGGTCCGCAGCCTGACCGCGGCCGAGCTGGGTGCGACCGGCGAACGCGGTCCGCGGGTCGAGGAACCCGCACCGGAAGCCGGCCCCGCGGTCGCCGACGCGCTGCCCGCGCTGGTCGGAGAGTTCGGCGTCGAGCCGCCCGACCTGCTCGAACGGCACCTGCGGTACGCGGTGAACCACGCCCGCGACCACCACTTCGAGCTGACGCCCGAGGAGTGCGTCCGGTACCTGCGCGGGTTCGCCTGGCAGTACCGCAACGGCGTCCGGCGCCGCGCGGGCCAGGCCCCGGAATGGCCCGCCGACCTGGCCGCGCACGGCCTGATCGCGCACGTCGACGAGGAGGGCCGCCCGCGGCCGGTGCCGTGGACGTTCGGCAAGTTCTCCGCCTTCGGCACGCCCGCCGGGCGCTTCGCCTGGCACCGGATCGTCGGCGCGTACGTCGGCTTCGCGATCGGTGACGCGCTGGGCGGCGGTGCCGACCCGGCCGGACCGCTGCCGCTCGGCGGGCTGACCCGGCACCTGCTGTTCCACACCGACATCGTGCTGCGCGGGCTGCCGCCGGTGCCGACCGGCGAAGTCCCGGCCACGCTGCCCGAGCCGGACCCGGTCGGCTGGCTCGCCGTCGCGACCCGGCACGCGGGCCCGCCGCCCGCGGAGTTCTCCGCGCTGCTGGCCACCGCGCTGGCCGCGACCCCGGCCGGCGCGGTCGCGCTCGCCGACGTCGACGGCGAGCGGTACGCGAAGGACGTCGCCCGCGAGCTGACCGGCAGCGGCGCCGGGGCCGAGGTCACCGAAGGGGTCGAGCTGCTGATCGCGGTCTTCCAGGCCCTGCTCACGCGCGAGGCGTTCGCGCTGCCGGTGCACGTCCGCCTGCGGGAAGTGGGCGGCGACCTGGCGACGTCGACGCTGGCGCTGCGCGAGGACCGCGACGCCGACGACGTCGCCCAGCTCGAAAGCATCGGCGACGGCCGGAGCGTGCGCTCGGTGCTCGGCCGCGCGCTGTTCGCCGCGGCCAAGCGCGGCTACGACCCCGCAGCGGCGATCACGCTCGCCGCGCGGTCCGGCCCGGTCGCGGGCGCCCTCGCCGGGGCACTGGTGGGCGCCCGGGTCGGCCTGCCCGGCCTGCCGTGGGTCTCGGCGCTGCCCGACCTCGGGCTGCTGGAGGACATCGCGAGCGACGTCTTCTGGTACTTCAACCGCAACGGCCTCCAGACGGAGACCGCGGAACACCCGCGTTGGGAGCGCCGGTACCCGAGCGGCCGGTTCAACCCGAAACCGAAGGGACCGGACTTGCGATCGCGACTGCGGGGCAGCCTGCTGGCCGGGGCGATCGGCGACGCGCTGGGCGCGAAGACGGAGTTCGACTCGATCGACCGGATCCGCGAGATCGCCGGGCCGGCCGGGATCACCGACTTCATCCCCGCGTACGGCGGCGTCGGCCGGATCACCGACGACACGCAGATGACGCTCTTCACCCTCGAAGCGCTGATCCGCGCGCACGCGCAGCGGCGGCGCACCGGCTCGGCCGACGTCGTGCACTCGCTGCAGCTGGCCTACCAGCGCTGGCTGCACACCCAGGGCGTCGCGTGGGACCGGGCGCGCGGGCCGCAGTCGGCCCTCGAGGCGCCGGACGGCTGGCTGATCACCCACCAGGAGCTCTTCAGCCGCCGCGCCCCGGGCCTGACCTGCTTCGGCGAGCTCGAGGCGTACGGCCGCTCGGGCGTCCGCGGCACCGTGGAGCGGCCGGTCAACAACTCGAAGGGCTGCGGCGGCGTGATGCGGGCCGCGCCGATCGCGGTGTGGTCGGACGACCTCGCCGAGGTGTTCCGGCTCGGCGCCGAGAGCGCGGCGCTGACCCACGGTCACCCGAGCGGGTATTTGTCGTCCGGGTGCTTCGCGGTGGTCGTGCACGAACTGCTGCACGGAAAACCCCTGCTCGACGCGGTCGCGACCGCGCGGGCGGAGCTCGTGAAGCACGCGGGGCACGAAGAGCAGAGTGCGGCACTCGACGCTGCCTTGGCGCTGGCGGAGCAGGGCCCGCCGACGCCGGAGAAGCTCGAATCGCTCGGCGCGGGGAACATCGGCGAGACGGCGTTGTCGATGTCGGTGTACGTCGCGCTCACCACGACCGACGCCGACACGGCGTTGCTGGCGTCGGTCAACCACAGCGGGGACAGCGACTCGACCGGCTCGGTCTGCGGCAACCTCGTCGGCGCGATGTACGGCGAGGGAGCACTGCGGCAGAGCTGGCTGGAGCGGCTGGAGCTCCGCGACGTCATCGTCGGACTGGCGGACGACGCGATCACCGAATTCGGCCCGGGTGCGCCGGGTGACGACCGGTGGTTCGCTCGGTACCCGGTCGACTAGATTCCTGGGGTCACTGGGGCAGGGGAGGACAAAACGTGCGTTACCGGGTTGAGGTGGCCGAACGCCCGGACGGCCTGTACGCGACGTGGGGCGAGGGGACGTTCCGCGCGCAGCGGTCCACCACCGACGGCACCGTGCTGCTGTCCGTGCTTCCGGAGGAAGAGGCGCCGGACGGGTTCGACAAGGAGCACGACGGGCGGCCGGCGCGAGTGGTGCCGGCGAGCGAGGTGCCGGCGACGTTCACGCTGCGCACCTTCGCCGAGTACGACGGCGAGGTGTTCGAGGTCGCTCCGGGCGAGCGGCCCGAGCTGACCTTGCGCTGGGTCCGCGACGACAGCGTCCGCGCGGCGCAGCTGGGGCTGACCGACTTCTCGGTCACCGTGCCGGCCAAGCAGGTCACGGCGTTGTGGCAGACGCGGCTGGACTTCACCGAGGCGCCGGACGCGCGGCCGCAGCCGGGCGGCGACGACCAGAACGCGCTGCTGCGCGCGATCGGCCGGACGCTGCTGCACACCGTGCCCGGCGGCTGGTCGCGGGTCGGCGCGCAGTTCCGGCAGGTCGGCGACTACGCGGAGATCGAAGTCCGCGCGGTCGGCGACGAGGACGGCCCGGTGTCGGTGTCGCTGCCCGCGGTGCCCCGGCTCGGCGGCCTCTTCGCGCGGCTGCGCGCGGCGATGTTCCAGCCCGAGACCGGCACCTGGTTCCAGGGCACGTTCACGCTCGACTCGGCGTCGTCGTTCGACTTCGACTTCGACGCCGACCGCGAGCCGGACTGGCGGGTGCCGCCCAACGACGGCGGGCGCCCGTCGACCGCCGCCTACGAGCTGGAGCTGGCGACCTACCCGCGCACGCCGAAGCACGCGCCGGCGTGGCTGACCGCGAAGGCCGGGCTCCCGCTGGACACCGCGTTCCGCCTCGCGCGGGCCGCGGACTCGCACGCCGAGGGCGAGCGTCCGGTGGTCAACCGGCCGCCGGTGCCGCCGGACCAGGTCCGCGGGGTGCTCGACTACCTGTTCCGCTCGCCGGTCGCGCTGCACCGGCCGACGCCGCTGCCGGACATCTTCGGCGTGCCGGGCGCGAAGCCGGACGTGCCGAACGCGTTCCACACCGACGGCACCTGGATCTGGCCCGCCGCCGTGCCGCACTACCTGCGCAAGTACGGGGTGCCGCCGGAGCCGGAGCTGGTCGAGCACATCCGGGCGGCCGCTTTCCGGCCGCCGTTCGTCGGCGAGCTCGTCCGCGCGACGGCGGAGGCGGAGGTCAGCGGCACGCCGCGGCCGGCGCAGACCGCCGCCGACCTGCCGGACGAGCGCGCGCTGACCCGCGTCGCCCGCGGCGAGCAGGTGCGCAACCTGCGCGGCGCGGAGACGCTGGAGCTGCTCCAGCAGCGGCTCTCCGAGCACGGCGTGCCCCCGGCCGCCTACCGGATCGGCGCGAACGAGATCCCGGCCGAGGACGTCTGGACGCTGCGCCGCGCGGAGAACGGCTGGGAGGTCTCACGGCCGCCGTCCGACGAGCCGGTGGCGTTCGGCTCGCTCGGCGACGCGGCCCGGTTCCTGCTCGGCGTGCTGCTGATGCTGCCGCCGCGCCCGGCGGAGGAGTCCGACCAGCCCGCCGACTGGCCGATCCTGCCGATGCGCGGCGAACCGCCGTTGAACTTCTACCGCGGCAAGCGCCTGATCACGCTCGCCCCGGGCACGACGGTCGTCCGGTTCGGCAACGAGACCGGCAACCTGGTGCACGCCGCGGGTACGCGGTTCGTCGAGGCCGCTCTGGCCTTCGAGCGCGAGCGGGAGAAGCGGCTGTACCGGGTGCAGCGGGCGGTGCGGGTGCTGACCGGCGTGACGGCGCCGTGGAGCGGGATGCCGGGCGGCGCGGTCGCCTACCTGCTGCCGCGCCCGCTCGCCCAGCACCTCGAAACGGGCTCGCTCAGCAGGCAGTGATCAGGACGGCGGGCGACCACCAGTAGTCGGCGAGCGGGGTGACGTCGACGTCGGTGAAGCCCGCCGTCTTCAGCTGCTCGGTCCAGCCCGCGGCCGGGTGCTCCCAGTTCGTCCGCTCCTGCCCGGAGACGATCCCGAGCAACACCGGCAGCAGGAAACCCTGCGCGACCAGGGAGGCGTCTTCGCCGTACTCGGCGACCCCGCGCTCGTAGCGTTCGACGAGCGAGCGCAGGTGCTCCGGCGAGCCTTCCTCGAACTCGGGGACGTCGAACTCGGCGATGACCAGCTTCCCGGTGCGCAGCTGCAGCGTGCGAAGCACCTCCGCGCGCTGTTCCGGCTCGATGGACTGCAGCGCGAACGTCGACTGGACGAAGTCCCAGCCGAGGTCGTCGCGGGCCAGGAACTCCTGCGCGCTCGACTGCCAGCACTGCGCGGACGGCACCCGCTCGTGGACGCCTTCGAGCAGTGCGGCCGACGGTTCGACCAGGTCGATCCGCGCCGGGGTGTGCGCGGCCTGCTCCAGCGCGGGCACGACGGCGAGGCCGTCGCCGCAACCCAGGTCGAGCAGCGATTCGGGCTTTTCGGCGTCGTAGCGCTCGGCGAGCGCGGTGCTCAGGGCCCGGTACAGGCCGATGTTGCCGCCGCCGCGGATGAAGGTCGTGAACGCGCTCGGCTGGTCGTACACCGGCGCCGAGCCGTCTCCGCCCAGGTAGATCCGCAGTTCGTCGGCCAGCGTGGAGCCGGCGCGCCCGGCCCGGGCGGCGAGTTCGACGGCCTGGTCGCGGTCACCGGCGCGGTGGGCGATGAGAGCGTCGGCGAGCAGCTCGATCGAGGTCATGTTCAGGAGATATCAGAAGGGGACCCAAAGCGTCACCCGAGTGCCCCCGCCGGGCAGTCCGGATTCGACCAGCGACGTCCCGCCGACCTCGGCCAGCCGCGCGGTGATGGACTCGCTGATGCCGAAGCCGGCCGGGTGGTCGGCCGCGCTGAAGCCGCTGCCGTGGTCGCGGGTGATCACCGCGATCCCGCCGTCGCGCTCCTCGACCCGGACCACCACCCGGTCGGTGCCGGAGTGCTTCATCGTGTTCCGCAGGGCCTCGCGCACGGCGTCGCGGATGGCGATCTGCCGGACCTCCGACAGCGTGTCGTCGTCCAGCTCCGCCACCACGAGCTGGGCGCGCAGGCCGTCGCGCGCCATCTCGGCGGCGAGCGCGGCGAGCTTCTCGCCCAGCGGCCGGGCGCCCGCCTCGGCCCGCTCGGACTTCGCCGACTCGATCGTGTGCCGGATCTCCATCGCCTGCGCCCGGGCCAGCCGCTGGATCTCGACCAGCCGTTCCTCGGGGTTGGCGGTGCCGGACAGCGCCATCGCCTCGAGCGTCTGCAGCACGGTGTCGTGCAGCATCCGGTGCTGCTGGGCACGCTCGGCGAGCCGTCCGTTGCGGGTGCCGTAGGCCAGCGCCAGCCGGGTGCCGAGGCCGGTCAGCAGCAGGGCGGCGGTGGCCAGGAACAGCTCCGCGAGCAGCACGGAGTACGTCGAGAACGCGGCGTCCACCTGGAACCGGCCGGTGTTGAGCCAGTTCGCGAGCATCCGCAGCGGGAAGCTCGCCAGGCCGAACACCAGCCCGCTCGGGACGCCCAGCGCGAGCGTGAGCAGCCCGGCCTCGCCGAAGAGGTGGACGCTGCTGACCGCCAGCGCGTCGAAGTAGGCCACCGCCGGCACGGTCAGCGCGAGGACGAGCGGCGAGAGCACGGAAAAGAGCAGGTCGACGGCGAGCAGCTTCCCGGCGTCCCGGCCGCGGAACGGCGCCGAGCGGAACATCCAGCGCAGGCCGATCACGTTCAGCGCGACCGAGAGCAGCGTGAAGACGCCGACCGGCAGCAGCCCGGTCGTGCCGTGCTTGACGGTGTACACGCCGAACTGGCCGGGCACCGCGAGCAGCCGGTAGGCCAGCGGGATGAGCACGACGTACCGGGTGGCGCGCAGCAGCAGGCCGTCGCGCTCGCTCGGGTCGATCGGGCCGTTCATCCGCGAGATGCGCCGGAGCGCGTGCATCGGGGCCGGGTCGGCGATCTCGTCGGGCAGCTCGCTCGTGGCGGTGGCGATCGCGGGGGCGCCGCGGCGCATCAGCGCCACCAGGAAGCTGCCCCCGCCCGTCACCGGCTCAGCCGTTCCCGATGCCGTTTTCCGCGGCCCACTGCTTCAGCTCGGCCACGGCGTCGTCGTGGTCCAGCGGCCCGCGGTCCAGGCGCAGGTCCTTCAGGAACTTCCACGCCTTCCCGACGTCCGGTCCCGGCTTGATGCCGAGCAGTTCCATGATCTGCTCGCCGTTGAGGTCCGGGCGGACCCGGTCGAGGTCCTCCTTGGCCTTCAACGCCGTGATGCGGGCCTCGAGGTCGTCGTAGGTCGCCTGCAGCGCGGCCGCCTTCCGGCGGTTGCGCGTGGTGCAGTCGGCGCGGACCAGCTTGTGCAGCCGGGTCAGCAGCGGACCGGCGTCGGTGACGTACCGGCGGACCGCCGAATCCGTCCACTCGCCCTTGCCGTAGCCGTGGAACCGCAGGTGGAGGAACACGAGCTGGGAGACGTCATCGACGATCTCCTTGGAGAACTTCAGCGCCCGCAAACGTTTGCGGGCCATCCGCGCGCCGACCACCTCGTGGTGGTGGAAGCTCACGCCGCCGCCCGGCTGGAACTCCCGCGTCGCCGGCTTCCCGGCGTCGTGCAGCAGCGCCGCCAGCCGCAGGATCAGATCGGGTCCGGACGCCGGCTCGTGCGAAGTCTCCAGCTCGATCGCCTGCGCGAGCACGGTCAGCGAGTGCTGGTAGACGTCCTTGTGCTGGTGGTGCTCGTCGATGGCCAGCCGCATCCCGGGCACCTCGGGCAGCACCCGGTCGGCCAGCCCGGTGTCGACCAGCAGCTCCAGGCCCGGCCGCGGGTCGGCGGCCAGCAGCAGCTTCGACAGCTCGGCCTGCACGCGCTCGGCGGTGATCCGGTCGATCTCGCCCGCCATCGACGTCATCGCGTCGACCACCCGCGGCGCGGCGGTGAAGCCCAGCTGCGCGGCGAACCGGGCGGCCCGCAGCATCCGCAGCGGGTCGTCGGCGAACGACTCCTGCGGCGTCGCCGGCGTGTCGAGGACCTGCTCCCGCAGCGCGCTCAGCCCGTCGTGCGGGTCGATGAACGTGCCCGACGCCAGCTCGACGGCCATCGCGTTGACCGTGAAGTCGCGGCGGAGCAGGTCGCCCTCGATGCTGTCGCCGAAGGTGACCTCGGGGTTGCGGCCGACACGGTCGTAGCTGTCCGCGCGGAACGTCGTGATCTCGAGCTGCATGCCCTTCTTGGTCACGCCGATCGTGCCGAACGCGATCCCGACGTCCCAGACGGCGTCGCCCCAGCCGCTGACGATCTTCAGCACCCGGTCGGGGCGCGCGTCGGTGGTGAAGTCGAGATCGCCGGACGGCCGGTCCAGCAGCGCGTCCCGCACGCTGCCGCCGACCAGGTAGAGGCGGTGGCCCGCACTGGCGAACCTCTCCGCCAGTTCCTCGGCCAGGGGGGAGACCCGCATCAGCTCCACCACCGCGTTCTGCTTGACGACCACGTCGTTCACGAAAATCCCACTACGTTCCAGGTGCGCTTGCTCCGAGCACCGCCGGACACGGACACGGAGAGCCAGCCTACCGGGGCAACCGTTTGCTCTAGCATCGCAGCATGTCTGGATCAGCCGGCCGACCCGGCGCCTCGAAGCCGCGCAGGCGGCGCAGGCGTCAGCGCGGCAGGCGCCTGACCACGGTCGACGAGACGTCGGCCGGTGGCCTCGTGGTGGACGCGGCGCGCGAACAGGCGGTGCTGATCGGCCGGCTCGACCGGCACGGCAGACTGCTGTGGTCGCTGCCCAAGGGCCACATCGAGGACGGTGAGACGGTGGAACAGACGGCCGTGCGCGAGGTGAAGGAGGAAACCGGCATCTCCGCGCGCGTCATGCGTCCGCTGGGCACCATCGACTACTGGTTCGTGGCCGAGCGGCGGCGCATCCACAAGACCGTCCACCACTTCCTGCTCGAGGCGCTGGGCGGTGAGCTGTCCGACGAGGACGTCGAGGTCACCGAGGTGGCCTGGGTCCCGCTGGCCGAGCTGGAGACCAAACTCGCCTACTCCGACGAGCGCAAGCTCGTCCGGAAGGCCAAGGAACTTTTCGCGCGCCCGGACGTCCACGGACGAGACGAGCACGCCCCTGAGGGAGCCCCCGAGTGAAGCGGTTCGCCGCAGCCTTCCTTTCCGTCCTCTTCCTGGCCGTCCCCGCCCTCGCCGGCGCCTCGGTGGCCCAGGCGGAGGAAGGTGCCCGCCTGCGCGTCGACCTGAACGAGCTCGCCCCGCGCGTGATCACCGGGTCGACCACGACGCTGACCGTCGCGGGCACGGTGACCAACACCGGCGACCGGAAGGTCACCCGGCCGCAGGTCCGCCTGCAGGTCGGTGACCGGGTCACGACCTCGCGCGGGGTCAACGACGTGCTCTCCGGCGCCGTCCTCAAGGACAGCCCGCTGACCGACTTCGCCCCCGTCGCGGACGCGCTGGACCCGGGGCAGAGCGCGCCGCTGAACATCACGGTGAACCTGACCGGCCCCCGCGCGGAGCGGTTCAGCCGGCCCGGCGTCTACCCGCTGCTGGTGAACGTGAACGGCACGCCGGAGTTCGGCGGGCCCGCCCGGCTCGGCGCGGTCAGCATGCTGATGCCGGTGCTCACCGGGCCCGGCAAGCAGTCGAGCAGTCGCGCCGGCGCGCCGAGCATGACCATGCTCTGGCCGCTGACCAGCAGCGTCCCGCAGGTGTACGCGGCCCCGTACGGCCAGCCGCTGGTGCTGCGCGACGACCGCCTCGCCGCCGAGATCAGCGGCGACGGCCGGCTGAACGCGCTGGTCGGCGCCGCGACCACGGCCGTGCGCGGCAGCTCGAACCTCGCGAAGTCGATGTGCTTCGCCCTCGACCCGGACCTGCTGACCACCATCGACGCGATGAGCCGCGGCTACCAGGTGCACACCGACGGCGGGAACGTCGACGGCAAGGGCACCGAGGCCGCGAAGGCGTGGCTCGCCGCGCTCAAGACGCTGCTGACCGGCCGGTGCGTCGTGACACTGCCCTTCGCCGACGCCGACCTCGAGACCGTCGCCAAGATCCGCCCGGGCGACGCCACGCTGGTCACCGGCGCGGTGTCGGGCGCGGCCGCGATCCAGCAGCTGGCCGGCGTCACGCCGCAGACCGGGGTGCTCTGGCCGGGCGGCACGCCGAGCGAAGCGGTGCTCACGGCGTTGTCGCAGGCCGGCGTCCGCACGGTGCTGACCGACGCCGCCAAGCTGGCCCCCACCGCGGCCGGCGGCGGTGTCACCGTGCAGGGCAGCGCCGTACGCGCGCAGCCGACCGACTCGCTGGTCTCGGCCGCCATGACGGGCGTGCCGACCGTGCCCGACTCGGTCACCTCGCCGGTGAACACCGAGCGGGCGATTTCGAGCCAGAACGGCCTCGGCGCCCTCGCGTTCCGGGCCGGTCTCGGCCAGCCGGCCGGCCAGGAGCGGCCCGACCACCTGCTGGTCGCCCCGCCGCGGCGGTGGGACGCCCCGGTCGCCGAGCTCACCGCGTACCTCGAGCAGGTCGCCGGCTTCATCACCGCCGGCGTGGTCACCCCGATCGCCCTCCCGTCGCTGCTCTCGGCCGACCCGGCCGCCTCCGGCGCGGTCGGCGACGGCGGCCAGGACCCGAACGCGGCGGTCGACCCCCAGGTCGCCGCGACGCTCTCGGCCGTCGACGGCCAGGCCACCGGCATGGCGTCCTCGATGCAGCTCGACCCGACCAAACGGGTGAAGCCGGACGACGTCGTCGCCCCGGTCCGGCTGGCCGAGCTCCGCGGCGCCTCGACGGCGTGGCGCGGCCTGCCCGCCGACGCGGCGACCGCGAACGCCCAGGCGGAGATCGCGGCGATCAGCGACCGGGTGAGCGTCCAGCAGCCGCGGCAGACCATCGCGCTGGCGTCGGGCAACTCCCCGCTGCCGGTGTACGTGGTGAACGACCTGCCGGTGGGCATCAACGCGCGGTTCACCTTGAGCAACAACACCGGATTGCGCACGGACGACCGCAAGGAGGTGTCCTTCCCGGCGGGCGGCGGACGGCAGTACCTGCTCCCGGTGGAGGCGCTGCGGGCCGGCCGGTTCAGCGTCGATGTGTCGTTGAGCACCCCGACCGGTACCCCGCTCGGGTCATCCGCGCGCTTCGAGCTGACGTCCACGGAGTACGGCGCGATCACCATCATCGCGACCGTCGCCGCAGGTGTGGCCCTGCTTCTGCTCGCCTCGCGGCGCATCTACCGGCGGGTGAAGGACGCCCGCGCGGGACGCGATGTAGTGGACTGATCCCTCGGCCTTCGCGTGTTCCGCGCGGTTCCCGATTACCCTTGGTCCGCACGTGCGCGGCACCCGGCCGCGGCACCGGAGTAGAGCACCGAGGATTGGGCACGCGTTGGAGAGAGACCCGGGCTTACCACCCGAGCGTGCGAGTCGTCCTCGGCGCGAAGCCGCTCCGCCCCCGCAACGGGGCGACGGACCCCCGCGCGCGTCGCAACCGCCCCGCCGGCAGCAGCCGCCTCCACCACCCCCGGAGCGCGGCCGCAGGCAGCCGCCCCGCAACGGCCAAACCCGCCAGATGCCGCCCCCGGACGACGCCCCACCCCGCGCCGGCCAGCCCCGCCGCGAGCAGCCCCGCGGCGACCGGGTGCCCGGCGACGACCGTCCCCGGCGGGCCGCCCGGCCGGGTCGCGAAGAGGCCCCGCCCCGCGCGCCCCGCCGCGACCGCGACGACCGCCCCCGCGAGGACTGGCCCGCGGAGGAACGCGCCCCCCGCGCCGACCGGCCCGCTCGGGGCGACCGTCCGCGCGAAGACCGGCCCGCGGACGACCGCGGCCCCCACGGCGACCGCGCCTTCCGCGACGACCGAGCACCACGCGGCCCTCACGACGACCGCACTGTGCGCGACGAGCGGGCACCGCACGACGACCGCGCCTTCCGCGAAGACCGAGGTCCGCACGGCGACCGCGGCCCCCGCGACGACCGGGCACCCCAGGCCGACCGCGGCCGCCGGGACGACCGGGCTCCGCAGGGCGACCGCGCCCTTCGTGAGGACCGAGCACCCCAGGGCGACCGCGCCCTTCGCGACGACCGGGCACCCCACGCCGACCGCGGCCCCCGGGACGACCGGGCTCCACAAGGGGACCGTCCCCTTCGCGAGGACCGAGCAACCCAGGCCGATCGCGGCCCTCGCGACGACCGGGCTCCACAAGGGGACCGTGCCCTTCGCGAGGACCGGCCGCCCCGCCGCGTCCCGCCGCCCCAGCAGCCCCCGCCGCGCGGGGGACAACCGCCGCGGGGCGGACCCGCGCCGACGCGGGTCCAGCCCGTGCCGCCGCTTCCGCCGCTTCCCGGCGGACCGCCTCCTGGTCAGCCGCCGAGCGGTGCTCAGCCGGGTGGCCTGCCTCCGGGCGGTGCCCAGCCGGGCCCGCAACCGAGCGGCGTACCGCTGCCGGGCCAGCCCCTGAGCGGCGCCCAACCCGTCATCACACAACCGGGCGGCCCCCACCCAGGCGGTCCGCCGCCGGGTGGCCCGCAACCCGGCGGCGCCCCACCGGCGGCACCCCAGCAAGGCGGTCCCCAACCAGGCGTCGGTCAGCCGGGCGGCCCCCCAGGCGGCGCTCAGCCAGGCGGACCGCAAGGCAGCCCCCAGCAGGGCAGCCCCCAGCAGGGCAGCCCCCAGCAGGGCGGCCCCCAGCCGAGCGGCGTCCCCCTGCCCGGCCAGCCCCTGAGCGGCGCCCAGCCGGTCACCTCCCAAGCAGGCGGCCCGCCGGCCGCGCCGCCGCAAGGTGGCCCCGGCGCGCAGCAGGGACGGCTCCCGCAGCCCAGCCCGCCGTCGACCCCGCCACCCGGCATCCCGGCGGCTCCGGGCACCCCGCCGCCCGGCACGCCCGTACCGCCTCGCGGCCGCGGCACCCGTCGTCCGGCGCCGGTGCGGCCGTGGCAGGAGGAGGCCCAGCGCCCGCCCGACCCGGAGGCCACGCGGTTCATCCCGCGCACCGCCGGCGTCCCGATGAACTCGCGCTGGCCGGTCGCCGACCCCGACGTCATGCGGCCGTACGACGCGCTGGCCACCCAGGTCATGCCGGCGCTCAAGACGCCGCTCGTCAAGCCGAAGCCGGGCGAGGACGCGCCGGAGGCACCGGCCAAGGCGCCGTCGCTGGCGAAGGCGTCCGGCCGGATGGCGATCGCGTCGCTGATCAGCCGGATCACCGGCTTCCTGTGGAAGCTGCTGCTGGTCGGCGCGATCGGCCAGGGCATCGCGAACGACTCGTTCAACGTCGCCAACACGATGCCGAACATCATCTTCGAGCTGCTGATGGGTGGCGTCCTCGCCAGCGTGGTGGTGCCGCTGCTGGTGCGGGCGCAGGACGAGCCCGACGGCGGCCGCGCCTACACCCAGCGCCTGATCACCGTGGCGTTCACGCTGCTGCTGGTCGGCACGGTGGTCGCGGTGTTCGCGGCGCCGGCGTTCACGAGCCTGTACGTCGACGGTTCCGGCAAGGCCAGCTCCGGTCTGACCACGGCGTTCGCCTACCTGCTGCTGCCGGAGATCTTCTTCTACGGCGTCTTCGCGCTGCTCTCGGCGGTGCTGAACGCCAAGCAGGTCTTCGGGCCGACGGCGTGGGCACCGGTGATCAACAACCTGGTCGTCATCTTCACGATCCTGGTCGTCTGGATCATGCCGGGCGACATCGACACCGCGAACCCGTCGATCACCGACCCCAAGGTGCTGACGCTCGGCATCGGCGTGACCGGCGGCATCGTCGCGCAGGCGCTGCTGCTGGTGCCGCCGCTGCTGCGGTCCGGCTTCCGGTTCAAGTGGCGCTGGGGCATCGACAAGCAGATGAAGGAGTTCGGCGGCCTCGCCCTCTGGATCCTCGGCTACGTCGCGGTCAGCCAGATCGGCTACACGATCAACACGCGCGTGCTGACCAGCGGCTCGCCCGGCGGTGTGACGGCCTACAGCAACGCCTGGCTGCTCTTCCAGCTGCCGTACGGCGTCATCGGCGTCTCGCTGCTGACGGCGATCATGCCGCGGATGAGCCGCGCGGCCGCGGACGGCGACCACAAGAAGCTCATCGGCGACCTCTCGTACGCGTCGCGGATCTCGACGGTGATGCTCGTCCCGATCTCCGCGGTGATGACCGTGGTCGGCGGCTCGATCGGCATCGCGCTGTTCACCTTCGGCAAGGGCACGGTGGAGACCGCCGAGCGGCTCGGCGACGCGCTGGCCATCTCGGCGTTCGCCCTCTTGCCGTACGCGCTGGTCATGCTGCAGATGCGCGTCTTCTACGCGATGAAGGACGCCCGCACGCCGACGCTGATCATGATCGTGATGACGCTGGTCAAGGTGCCGCTGCTGTACCTGTGCCCGGTGCTGCTGTCGCCGGACAACGTCGTGCTCGGCGTGATGATGGTCAACGCGCTGACGTTCGTGGTCGGTGCGATCCTCGGTCAGGTGTGGCTCTGGGTGACGCTGGGCAACTTGCGGAGCAAGCGGGTGATCGGCGTGATCCTCTTCACGGTGGTGGCGAGCGTGCTCGGTGTCGCCGCGGCGTGGGTCGCGGGCAAGCTGGTACCGGACTCTTTCGGGCCTACTTTCGGGGCCTGGGCGAAACTCCTGCTCCAGAGCGTGGTGGGCATCGTGGTCTCGTTCGGCGTGCTCATGGCGCTGAAGGTGGAGGAGCTGAGGCCGGCCACTTCGAGGTTCACCCGGTTGATCAAGCGCGGGTAACGATTCCGGTACGGATGGCGACGACTCCCGCGTCGTATTCTGGGTAACCTTGGCGGGGGAGCTAACGGGAGAGAGTGCGGGTGGACACGAGGCGGAGCGAACAGGCGGGGGGTGCGAACCACGTGGGCAAGGCCCAGGTCGGATCGCTGGCCCCCGGGCGCGTGGTCGGCGACGGCCGCTACCGCCTCCTCGCGCAGTTCGGCGTGGACGAGCGGGGTGACGCGCACCTTTGGCGTGCGCGCGACGGGCAGCTGAAGCGGGACGTCGCGCTGACCCTGCTGGTCGGTGACCCGGCCGATCCCGAGGCCGCCCGGCTGGCCCGGCGCACCCTCGAACGCGCCACCCACGCGTCCAAGTTCGGCCACGGCGGCGTCGCCCGCGTGCTGGACGTGCTCGCGCTCGGCAGCGGCATCACCTCGAGCGAAGGCCTGCTCGGCGTCGTCGTCGCGGAGTGGACCAAGGGCAGCGACCTGGTCGACCTCGTCGCGCAGCGGCCGGTGGCGCCCGCCGCGGCCGCGCGCATGGTGCAGGCGCTGGCCGAAGCCGTCGAGCAGGCGCACCAGAACGGGCTCGTCCTCGGGCTCGACCACCCGCAGCGCCTCCGCCTGACGCCGAACGGCGCGCTGAAGCTCGCGTTCCCCGGCCCGCTGCCGGAAGCCACGTTGCGCGACGACGTCAAGGCGCTCGGCGCGGTCCTGTACCTGCTGCTGACCGGGCGCTGGGCGCTGCCCGGCGGCCCGCCCGCGATCCCGCCGGCACCGCTTTCGCCGCAAAACCGGATCATCCCGCCCCGCCAGCTCGTGCCGACGGTCCCGGCGGACCTGTCGTCGCTGGCCGTCCGCACCATCGAGGACGGCGGCAATGGCGGCATCCGCACCAGCGCGGCCATCCTCCGGATGCTCGACCAGGTGGCCGAGGAGGAAGAGCGCACCCAGCTGATCAAGGCCGTCGGCGGTGACCCGGCCGAAGGCGAAGGCACCGTCTGGACCACGAAGAAGCCGGTCAAGGACGTCGCCCGGCGGCGCAAGCTCGCGCTCGGCGTCACCGTGCTGGTGGTCGCGACCGTCGTCATCCTCGCCTGGGGCGGGCTGATGCTGATCAACGTCTTCCAGGGCGACTCGAAGGCGAGCGGACCGACGATCAACGTCGCCGCGCCGCCGGCGTCGAGCCAGCCCGCCGGGCAGCCGCCCGCGCCGAGCCAGCCGGCCCCGCCGCCGTCACCCACCGTCGGCGCCGCGGTGAAGCCGCAGGCCGTGGCCGTCTACAACCCCGAGGGCAAGGGCGACAACACCGCGCGGGCGAAGTACGCGATCGACGGCAAGGCCGATACGCAGTGGCGGACCGAGCAGTACAAGCAGCAGTTCCCCGCTGTGAAGCCGGGTGTCGGGCTGGTCGTCACCTTCAAGGACCCGATCACCCTCAGCCAGGTGCAGGTGTCCGGCGGCACCGCGGGCACCAAGGTCGAGATCCGCTCGGCGACCGAGAAGAACCCCGATCTGGCCGACACGAAGGTGGTCGGCAACGGCGACCTGAAGGACGGCGACACCACGATTCCGCTGGCCCAGCCGACCCAGGGTGAGTACTTCATCGTCTGGATCACTCAGCTGGGTGGCGCCGACGAGGAGTTCCAGACCGAAATCGCGGACCTGACCTTTCTGCCTGCGGGGTGACCCACCCGACAGGGTCAGTAGGCTCTCCCGGGTGACAGCTGCAGCTCCCACGGATGCGGATCTGATAGCGGCTCACGCCGCGGGGGACCCCCATGCGTTCAGCGAACTCGTCCAGCGCCATCGGGACCGCATGTGGGCCGTCGCCCTGCGCACGGTCCGCGACCCCGAAGAAGCCGCCGACGCGTTGCAGGACGCGTTCATCTCGGCGTTCCGGGCCGCCGACAAGTTCCGCGCGGAGTCGCAGGTCACGACGTGGCTGCACCGGATCGTGGTGAACGCCTGCCTCGACCGGATCCGCCGCCGCCAGGCGCGTCCGACCGTGCCGCTGCCGGAGACGGGGTTCAACGAGCCGGCGTCGCCGCGGGACTCGATGGCCGAGCGGGAGACCAGCCTGCTCGTGCGCGAGGCCCTCGAGCAGCTGCCCGAAGACCAGCGCGCCCCGATCGTGCTCGTCGACGTCGAGGGCTACTCCGTCGCCGAGACGGCGAAGCTGCTGGGCATCGCCGAAGGCACCGTGAAGAGCCGGTGCGCGCGGGGCCGCGGAAAACTCGCGAAGGTTCTCGGGCACCTGCGGAACCCCGATGCGATTGCGAACGTCCCAACTCACGAAAGCAAACGGGCCGGGCGTCAGCCGGGTAGCGGGGAGGGACGATGACGGACGAAAGCCGGGGGATCGGGGGGACCGTCGGTCCGCCCTGGTCTGTCGACGTGCTCGCCGACCTCCACGCCGGGGTGCTGGACGAAGCTCAGGCGGCCGAGTTGTGGCCGCTGGTCGACGCGGATCCGGAAGCCCGGGCGATCCTGGAGGCCCTCGACGCCACCCAGGCCGACCTGGCGGCGCTCGCCGACGCGCCGGCCCCGCCGATGCCCGCGGAGTTCGCGGCGCGGCTGGACGCGGCGCTGGCCGCCGAAGCAGCCGCCCACTTTCGTGAGACCTCGCCGGCAGCTCCGGCACCGCGGGACGCCCAGGTGGTGGACCTCGCGGCGGCCCGGCGGCGGCGGAACAAGCGGCTCGGCTGGGCCGCGGGGGTGCTGACCGCGGCCGCGGCGGCGGTCGTCGCCGTGACGGTCGCCCTCCCGGGCACGTCGCAGCAGACCGGCACCCCGAACGTCGCCGCGCCGGCGCCTTCGGGTCCGTCGGTGGGCAGCGACGGCGCCGGGGCGCAGGCCCTGGTCGGCAAGGCGATCGGCGTCCGCGACTTCGGCCCGCTGCAGAACGAGGACAAGCTGGACGCCTGCATCGCGGCCGCCGGTCTCGACCCCAAGGTGCGCCCGGAAGGCATCCGCCCGGTGAACGTCGGCGGCAAAGCCGGGGTGATGATCATCCTGACCACCGGCAAGCTCGCCCAGTTCCGCCTGGTCGCCTTCGGCGCCGACTGCGGGCCGGGTGATCCGGCTGTGTTGTTCGACAAGGTCGTTGGGGAGAAGTAGCGGCTGTCACGGCTGGGAACATGGCCACCTACCATCGTGTTGAGCCTGGTACACGGGTCACTACGAGCGGAGGTCACGGGTGGCTGCCGAGGAAATCAGGAACCTGATCATCGTCGGGTCGGGTCCTGCCGGATACACCGCTGCCGTTTATGCGGCACGGGCCCAGCTGGAACCGCTGGTGTTCGAGGGCACGCAGTTCGGCGGCGCGCTGATGACGACGACCGAGGTCGAGAACTTCCCCGGGTTCCGCGACGGCATCATGGGGCCGGACCTGATGGAGGAGATGCGCAAGCAGGCGGAGCGCTTCGGCGCCGAGTTGCGCGCGGAGGACGTCGAGTCGCTGGAGCTGACCGGGGACGTGAAGTACGTCCACGCGAACGGCAAGCGCTACGCCGCCCGCGCGGTCATCCTCGCCATGGGCGCGGCGGCGCGGTACCTGAACGTGCCGGGCGAGCAGGAGCTGCTCGGCCGCGGTGTGTCGGCCTGTGCGACCTGTGACGGTTTCTTCTTCCGGGACCACGACATCGTGGTCGCCGGCGGTGGCGACTCGGCGATGGAGGAGGCGACCTTCCTGACGAAGTTCGCGAAGTCCGTCACCCTCGTCCACCGGCGCGAAGAGTTCCGCGCGTCCAAGATCATGCTCGAGCGCGCCCGCGCGAACGAGAAGATCAAGTGGAAGCTGAACTCGCAGATCACCGGCGTGCTCGGCGACGGCAAGGTCGAAGGCCTGCGGCTGAAGGACACCAAGGACGGCAGCGAGTCGACGCTGGACGTCTCGGGCTTCTTCGTCGCGATCGGCCACGACCCCCGCAGCCAGCTGGTGAAGGGCCAGGTCGACCTGGACGAGGACGGCTACGTCATCACCCAGGGCCGCTCCTCCTACACCAACGTCGACGGCGTCTTCGCGGCCGGCGACCTGGTGGACCGCACCTACCGGCAGGCGATCACCGCCTCGGGCTCCGGGTGCAGCGCGGCGATCGACGCGGAACGATGGCTCGCGGAGCACGGCGAAGCGGACGCGCACGAGGCGGCCGAGCTCGTCGGCGGCGGCTACGGCGCGGGCACCAACTGACTTTCCGGCGTTCACCCATCCCTGAAGGAGCAAACATGACCAACACCGTGAAGGTGACCGACGCGACGTTCGTCGACGAGGTCCTGACCAGCGAAAAGCCGGTTCTCGTCGACTTCTGGGCCACCTGGTGCGGCCCGTGCAAGATGGTCGCCCCGGTGCTCGAGGAGATCGCGGCGGAAAACGGCGAGAAGCTGACCATCGCGAAGATCGACATCGACGAGAACCCGAACACGCCGCGTGACTACCAGGTGATGTCCATCCCGACGCTGATCCTGTTCCAGGGCGGCAAGCCGGTGAAGCAGATCGTCGGCGCCAAGCCGAAGGCCGCGCTGCTGTCGGACCTCGCCGACGTCCTCTGAGCGAAGACGCTCCCGGCGGACCCGGGGCCTGCGGGAATACTCCTGTGGGCCCCGGGTCTCCGTCGTTCGGGGGAATCTCACCGCCGTGGGCGAATCGAGCGTGACGAGGGCCACTAGAGGTTCACCACGAACGGGTTCTTGACGCACCTACCGGGCCTGCGCTGTCACCGAGAGTTCGCAAGGCACAATAGAGGACCTGGGCTTGTCCCAGCGAAGGTTTTCTGCCACGCACCGAGCCCCCGAATCGGTGCCTTAGGAAGAGCGAGGAGTGCATGCGGGTACTCCGCCGCGGTGACGCCGGTCCGGACGTCGCCGAGATCAGGTCCATCCTGGCCGGGATGGACCTGCTCCCGCCGGTCACCGGTACCGATGACTACGACACGTTCGACGTCGCCGTCGAGCACGCCGTCCGTGCTTTCCAGCAGCGCCGTGGGCTCATCATCGACGGCGTCGTGGGTGCAGCCACGTTCCAGGCGCTCAAGGGCGCCAGCTACCACCTGGGCAGCCGTCCGCTGTCCTACATGATCGCGTCGCCGGTCCACGGCGACGACGTCTTCACGCTCCAGGAGCGGCTCACCGAGCTGGGCTTCGACGCCGGCCGTCCCGACGGCTACTTCGGCCCGGCGACCGAGCGCGCGCTCAAGACGTTCCAACGCGACATGCGCCTGACGCCGGACGGCATGTGCGGCCCGGCGACCATCCGCGAGCTGCACCGCCTGTCCTCGCCGCGCGCCCGCGGCGGCCGCCCCGTGTTCCTGCGCGAGCAGGAGCTGGTGCGCCAGGCCGGTCCCCGGCTGCGCGGCAAGCGCATCGTGATCGACCCCGGCCACGGCGGTGACGACCTCGGTGTGGTCGCCGGCGACCTGCGCGAGGCCGACATCGCGTGGGACCTCGCGCGCCGCCTGGAGGGCCGGATGAAGGCCACCGGCATGGAGGCGCTGATCTCCCGCGGCCCGAACCACAGCCCGACCGAGCTGGAGCGCGCCAAGTTCGCCAACGACGCGGGCGCCGACCTGTTCCTCTCGCTGCACAGCGACAAGAACCCGTCGCCGCGCGCGCAGGGCGTGGCGAGCTTCCACTTCGGCACCGGCAACGGCACGACGTCGACGGTGGGCGAGCTGCTCGCCGGCTTCATCCAGCGCGAGGTCGCGGCCCGCACGGGCCTGCAGGACAACCGCACGCACTACAAGTCGTGGGACATCTTCACCCGCACCCGCTGCCCGGCGGTCCGCGTGGAGATCGGCTACCTGACGAACCCGGACGACAGCCGCAAGCTGGCCGATCCGGCGTTCCGCGACATCGTCGCGGAGGGCATCCTGATCGCCGTCAAACGTCTGTACTTGCTCGGCGAGGGCGACCAGCCGACGGGGACGTTCACGTTCGCCGACGTCCTGGCGCACGAGCTCGCGAAGGCCGAGTAGGGCCGACCACAACCCCTAGCGGCTCACCTTCACCTGCCCCACCACACCTGGGGACGCAGCCGCTGCGTCCCCAGGTTTGTGTGCGGTTCTCCACAGCTTTTCCACCGCTCCTATCTGCGCTCTGTGGATAACTCGGCACTTCTTCCACAGCCGTGCACAACGCTGTTTCGCACGTGACGAAACCCAGGCGCAAACGTTTGCGGGGTGGCTCAGGCGCGGCCGAGGCTCGGCTCGGCCGTGGTGATCGTCACCTGGCCGAGCAGGCGCTCCAGCGCCGCCTCGACGTCTTCCTTCCAGGTGATCGCCGAGCGCAGCTCCAGGCGCAGGCGCGGCCACTTGGGGTGCGGGCGGACGGTCTTGAAGCCGACGCTCTGCAGGAACGCCGCCGGCAGCACGCAGCTGTGGCCGCCGTCCGGGTCCGTCTCGTCGGGGCGGGCGTCGCCGAACGCCTCGATCGCGCGGACACCGCGCTTGGTCAGGTCCTTGGCGACCGCCTGGACCAGCATCCGGCCGAGGCCGCCACCGCGGAACTCGGGGAGGACCTGGAAGGCCGTCAGGAGGACCGCGTCCGCGCTCGGCGGGGACGTCGGGAAGGCCAACGCGCGCGGGACGGCGTTCGGCGGGGCGTACAGCACGAACCCGACCGGCAGCGTGTCGCTGTAGACGATGCGGCCGCAGGAACCCCACTCGAGCAGCACGCTCGAGACCCAGGCTTCCTTTTCGACCTCGGTGGCGCCGAACTCCTCCGCCTGGTTCTTCAGGTGGGGAGCGAGCTCCCAGTAGACGCACCGGCGACAGCTTTTCGGCAAGTGCTCGAGGTTGTCCAGTGTGACGCCCACGACGCGACGCGACACCCGCGACCTCCCTGACCTGCGCTCCCGACGGGCTGCCCGGCCGTCAAGCCGCGCGAAAAACACAGCACGGACACGGGAGCCATGGTCGAGGATAGGCCGATGTGACGAGCGCCGAAAGGCCAGGGGTCCCGGATGGGTGCACGGTTACACTCGACAGGATCTGTTAACCGAGCCACGGGTGAATCGTCGATGACCGAGAACCGCCCCAGCAAGCCGCACAGCGGCCGCCAGAACCTCGACCCGCACCTCGAGCGGTACGCCGCCCGGACCGCCGGGATGACCGCTTCGGAGATCCGAGCGCTCTTCGCGGTCGCCAGCCGGCCCGAGGTGGTTTCGCTGGCCGGCGGCATGCCGAACCTGGCCGCGCTCCCGCTCGACACGCTCTCGGCACAGGTGGCGGAGATCATCGCCGAAGACGGCCTCGTGGCGCTGCAGTACGGCTCCGCGCACGGCGTCCCGGCGCTGCGCGAGCAGATCTGCGAGATCATGGCCCTGGAGGGCATCAAGGCGCACCCGGACGACGTCGTCGTGACCGTCGGCTCCCAGATGGGCCTGGACATGGTCACGCGGCTGTTCTGCGACCCCGGTGACGTCGTGATCGCCGAAGGCCCGTCCTACGTCGGCGCGCTGGGCTCCTTCGCCGCGTACCAAGCGCAGGTCGTGCACGTGGCGATGGACGAAAACGGCCTGGTGCCGGAGCTGCTGCGCGAAGCGCTCGTCCGGACGGAGAAGGCCGGCCGCCGGGTCAAGTTCCTCTACACGATCCCGAACTTCCACAACCCCGCCGGCGTCACGCTGGCCGTCGAGCGCCGCGCGGAGATCCTCGAGATCTGCCGCGACCACGACGTGCTGGTCGTCGAAGACAACCCGTACGGGTTGCTCGGCTTCGACGGCCAGACCTACCCGGCGCTGCGCTCGACCGACCCCGAAAACGTCGTGTACCTCGGCTCGTTCTCCAAGACGTTCGCCTCCGGCCTGCGCGTCGGCTGGGTGCTCGCGCCGCACGCCGTGCGCGAGAAGCTCGTGCTGGCCGCCGAGTCGGCGACGCTGTGCCCGCCGACGTTCAACCAGATGATCGTGTCGCGCTACCTGGCCACGCACGACTGGAAGGGCCAGATCAAGAAGTTCCAGGAGAACTACCGCGACCGGCGCGACGCGATGTTGTCCGCGCTGGAGCAGCACCTGCCCCCGGGCTGTTCCTGGACCAAGCCGGACGGCGGCTTCTACGTCTGGGTGACGGTGCCGGAGGGCGTCGACACGAAGGCGATGCTGCCGCGCGCGGTGACCGCCCGGGTGGCGTACGCGTCGGGGACCGGCTTCTACGCCGACGGCTTCGGCAGCCGCCAGATGCGGCTGTCCTACTGCTACCCGACGCCGGAGCGGATCCGCGAGGGCGTCCGGCGGCTGGCCGCGGTGCTGGAGTCCGAAATGGACCTGGCCCGCACCTTCGGTAACGTGGGCTCGCGCCAGATCCAGGGGCCGCAGAACCCGTCCCCGGACACGGTCTAGTTCTTTTAGCTAAGGAGTTTCCACGGTGGTCGACCGTACCGTTGCCGTGCTCGCCGGCGGGCTTTCGCACGAACGCGACGTCTCGCTGAGGTCCGGCCGGCGGCTCTCCGCGGCGCTGAAGTCCGAGGGCCTCGGCATCGAGGAGTGGGACACCGACGCCGGGTTGCTGGAGCGCCTGCGCACCCAGCGGCCGGACGCGGTCGTCGTCGCGCTGCACGGCGGTGAGGGCGAGAACGGCTCGGTGCAGACGGTGCTGGAGATGCTGGACGTGCCGTTCGTCGGCACCGGCTCCCAGGGCTGCCGCCGCGCGTGGGACAAGCCGACGGCGAAGGCGCTCATCGAGAACGCCGGGTTCGTGACGCCGGGCTGGGTGGTGCTGCCGCACAGCACGTTCCGCGAGCTCGGCGCCCAGGCGGTGCTCGACGCGATGGTGGAGCGCCTCGGCTTGCCGCTGATCCTCAAGCCCGACCAGGGCGGCTCGGCACTCGGCACCCAGGTGGTCCGCGAGGCCGCCGAACTGCCGGCGGCGATGGTCGGCTGCTTCGCGTACGGCGACACCGTGCTCGCCGAGCGGTTCGTGGACGGCGTCGAGGTGGCCGTGACGGTCATCGAAGGCGCGGACGGCCCCGAGGCCCTCCCCGCGGTCGAGATCGTCCCGGAGAGCGGCGTGTACGACTACACGGCCCGCTACACGGCCGGCCTGACCGACTTCTTCACCCCGGCCCGCCTCGACGACGCCGCGGCCAAGGCGGCGGCCGAACTCGCCGTCGCCGCGCACCGCGTCCTCGGGCTTCGGGACATCTCGCGCACCGACGCGATCGTCGCGGCGGACGGGACGGTGCACTTCCTGGAAGTGAACCCGTCGCCGGGGCTGACCGAGACGTCGACGGTGCCGATGGCGATCGAAGCCGCGGGCAAGTCGCTCGGCACGGTGTTCGCCGAACTGATCGGACGCGCGATTTCCCGCTGACCCTTCGCACGCGAAAGGCCGCCTCGGAGCTTCCGTGGCGGCCTTTTTCGTGTCGCGATCTCATGATCACTGGATGTGGTCGTCGCGACTGCGTCGAGCAATCATCACCGTGACGAAACACCCTGGGGTGATCCCTAATCGGTTTTCGGTGTCTGATTCGCCCCATTCGCATCGATGATCGCGACGATCCGCTCGAGATCGTCGACCGACCCGAATTCGAGCGTGATCCGTCCCTTGCGCCGGCCGAGGTCGACCTTCACGCGGGTGTCGAAGCGATCCGAAAGGCGGTTCGCGAGCTCCTGCAGTCCCGGCGCCTGGATCGGCTTGCGCGCGGCGGGCTTCGGCTTGGCCGGCTTCTCGCTCTTCTTGAGCGTGACGGCTTCCTCGGTCGCCCGGACCGACATGCCCTCCGCGATGATCCGCGCGGCGAGCTCTTCCTGACTTTCGGGATCCTCCAGCGACAGCAGCGCGCGGGCGTGCCCGGCGGACAGGACGCCCGCGGCGACCCGGCGCTGGACCGGCAGGGGGAGCTTGAGGAGCCGGATCGTGTTGGTGATGACCGGGCGGCTGCGACCGATCCGGCTCGCCAGCTCTTCGTGCGTGACCGCGAACTCGTCGAGCAGCTGCTGGTACGCCGCCGCCTCTTCGAGCGGGTTCAGCTGGACGCGGTGGATGTTCTCCAGGAGCGCGTCGCGCAGCATCGACTCGTCGGCGGTCTGCCGGACGATCGCCGGGATCGCTTCGAGCTCCGCCTGCTGCGACGCGCGGAGCCGCCGCTCGCCCATGACGAGCTCGTACTCGTCGTTCCCGAGCTCGCGGACCACGATGGGCTGCATGAGCCCGAATTCGCGGATCGAGTGCTCGAGTTCGGCGAGCGCGTCCTCGTCGAATACCTGCCGCGGCTGCTTCGGGTTCGGCTTGACCGAACCGACCGGGATCTCGCGGTATACCGCGCCGGCCACCTCGCCGCTGTGCTGCTTCGCCTGACCGTTGGCCGCGAACCAGCCCTTGTCCTCGGCCGCCTTCTTGTCCGCCGCCGTGTCCCCGGCGGTGGGCAGGGGACCGCCGGTGGCGGGTCCGGTCGGGATCAGGGCGGCGAGGCCGCGCCCCAGCCCTCCTCGGCGCTCGGTCATGTCGAACTACCCCTCTCCAACTGTGCGCCGCGCTCGGCGATCTCCTTGGCCGCGTCGACGTAGCTCATCGCACCCCGCGAACCGGGATCGTAAGCGAGGACGGTCTGGCCGTAGCCAGGCGCCTCCGACACCTTCACGCTGCGGGGGATGACGGTCTTCAGCACGGTGTCGCCGAAGTGGTTGCGGACCTCGTTCGTCACCTGGTCGGCCAGCTTGGTCCGGCCGTCGTACATGGTGAGGAGGATCGTGGAGACGCGGAGCTCGCGGTTGAGGTGCTGCTGCACGAGCTCGATGTTGCTCAGCAGCTGCCCGAGACCTTCGAGCGCGTAGTACTCGCACTGGATCGGGATGAGCACCTCCTGCGCGGCGACCATCGCGTTGACCGTGAGGAGACCGAGCGACGGCGGGCAATCGATCAAGACGTAGTCGACGCCGATCTCGTTGAGGACCTCCGCGGAGATCGCTTCCTTGAGCCGGGACTCGCGGGACGCCATCGAGACGAGCTCGATCTCCGCACCGGCGAGGTCGATCGTCGCGGGAACGCAGAAGAGGTTCGGCGACTGCTCGGTCGACTGGGCGGCCTCCGCGAGCGTCACTTCACCGATCAGCACCTCGTAGATGGACGGCGTCCCGGACCGGTGGTCGACGTCGAGCGCGGTGCTCGCGTTGCCCTGCGGGTCGAGGTCGACGACGAGCGTCTTGAGCCCGTGCACGGCCAGCGCGGCCGCGAGGTTGACGGTGCTCGTGGTCTTACCGACACCGCCCTTCTGGTTGGCCACGGTCATCACCCGACGGCGGCCGGGACGCGGGAGCGTCCCTTCCTCCGGGTGCAGCAGACGCGCGGCGCGGGCGGCTTCTTCGGCGATCGGGGTCCAGCCCACGTCAGGGGTGGTCTCCGTGGAGTCGGACGGCGGGGGATTCACCGGTCTCGACACCTCCTCCATGTAGAAGTCTGGTCGGTGGTCGAGTCGCGTCGTTTCACGTGGAACATCGCGGCCCGTTAACGCTTCCTGCTCCGCGCCTTCGGCTTGCTCGTTGCTGGGAGACGACGGATCTTCACAACCGTGCTGGGGACCTCTAGTACTGCGGCACCGCACTCGACGATCAGCGGATCGGCCCCGCCGGCCTTGCGGATGGCAGCGCCGTCCCGATCGATCTCGTCCGCCGCGCTGGCGCCCTTGAGGGCAACCAGGAAGCCGTCGGGACGGACCAGCGGGAGACACCAGTCCGCGAGCCGGGCGAGCGGGGCGACCGCGCGAGCGGTGACGATGTCGGCGCCACCGAGCTGCTCACGCACAGGCCGCTCCTCCGCGCGTCCACGGACGATGGTGATCGGGAGTTCCAGCTTCTCGGCGACCTCGGCCAGCCAGTCCACCCGGCGGGCCATCGGTTCAAGCAAGACGATATCGAGGTCCGGTCGCGCGATCGCGAGCGGTACACCCGGAAGCCCCGCACCCGAACCCACATCGACAACGCGGGCGCCGTTCGCCATCTGCTCGCCGATGACCGCCGAGTTCAGAACGTGCCGCTCCCAAAGCCGCTCGACCTCCCGCGGCCCGATCAGCCCACGCTCTACCCCATGAAGCTCCAGGAGTTCGACGTACCCGGCCGCTCGGTCCAGGTGCTCACCGAACACCCGCTCCGCCGCGGCCCGCACCGCCCCCGCGGCCTGCTCCAAGCTCACTCCGTCTACTCCTCGTCCGCGCGTTTCACGTGAAACGGCGCTCGTTCGATTGTCCCTGATGTCGGAGCGAAAACGAGCCGACAGACCGCAGATGTGGACAACTCCACTCACCCGGCGTCCCCCTGTGGGCGGTTCCACGTGAAACACGGCGTCCGGCGTCAGGTGGTGGTTCCAGGGGCGCGGTCCTCTCGGCGCTGCCGCTCGGCATTCGTCGCGGCACGGCCGAGCTCCAGTAGCGAGACCGGCTCCTGGATCCGCTCGGGGGACCGCCGCGAGGGCCGGTCGCTGTCCAAGTCGAAGCGGCCAAGGCTGTCTCCTGTGTCGGAGCCAGGAGCCGGCTAGCGGGACTTCGAGTCGCCGGTGCGGTGTCGCAGGCATCGGAGGCGCGACTCCGGCACCCCCGGTTCCACGTGAAACATCACCGCTGTAATTCGCTCGGTCGCGGCGCCGCGTTCCGCAGCCGGATGCCGCTGAAGCCGAGCGAGCTCTTCGCCGCCATGTCGACGAAGCTCCACAGGTCCGGCAGCACCCGAAGCTCGATCCCCGTGCGCGTGCTCGCCGAACGACCGGAACGACGTCGCCGCGAACCGGCGGAGCGTCCACGCCAGCGCGGGGAGACACTGACGTGGGAACCAGTAGTCCGGCGCCCGCGCCGCGTCGACCGCCCACACGTACGCCTCCGGCTGCTGGGCCGTCGCGGCGACGTGGTGGTCGAAGCGGGTGGTCATCGGGTCCTCGGAGAAGTGGAGTACCTCGCCGGGTGCCGGGCGCACCAGTCACACCTAGACGAGTAATGCGTAACTCGGTCAGTGGTCGTAAGCGGTCAGGGATCGGGTGATGGGCTGCCTGGTGGCGCGGTTGTGCCAGATGGCGGCGGTAAGTGCCAGGAGGCGTTGGGCGACGCGGACACCGACGCCTTCGATGGTGCGCCCACCGTGTTGTTCGAGGTTGAGCTGGCCTTTGAGGGTGTCGTTGACCGACTCGATGAGCTGGCGGATGGACTTGAGCAACGGCTCACCGGGATGGGGCCTGCGGTCGCGGTAGGACGGCCGGATCAGCCGGACCCCGCGCTCGGTGAGGTAGTGGTCCAGTTCGCAGGAGACGGAACCTTCGTCGGCGATGATCGACAGCCCCGGGCGGTCGGTGAGCAGGTGGGGTTCGTGGCCGCAGATGGCCATGAGCACCTGCCGTTCGTCGACCTTCGGATCAGCCGGCGCCCAGACGATCGGCAGTCCGGCCGGGGTGCAGACCAGGTGCAGCCGCAGTCCCCAGAACCAGCGCGAGTGTGAGCGGCACAAGCCGTACTTGGCCCAGCCGGCCAGCTCCGAACGCATGACCGTGGGCCGGGACCGGCCGCATTCCACCGAGGTGGAATCAACGATCCAGGTGGCGTCGGTCCACAGGTCGGTATCGGCCGCCAGCCAGCGCATGACGAGCTTGATCAGCGGCAATGCGGCACGCAGGCGGCGGTTGTAGCCGGACTGGCCGGGCAGGCAGCGGAACGCGCCGGGCATCCGGGCGGGCAGGAACCGTAGCCAGCGGGCCTCGGAGGCGAACCCCAGCAGGGCCTGGGCCACGGCCAGGGTGACCAGCTCCGCGTCGGTCAGCTTCGGTGGCCGGCCTGGCCGGCGTCGGCCGCCGCGGTGGTCGGCGATCTTGACGTAGAGTGCGGTGAGAAGGGTGTTCAGGTCTGTCGTCACAAACGGATCTTGGACACCCTTCGTCCGTCTCCGGTCACCACCCACACTTACGCATTACTCGTCTAGCACAAAAAGAAGCGGCCCCACCCGGAGGTGGGGCCGCTTCGGAAAGACCGGGTCTCAGGACTCCGGGAAGATCACCACGCGGCGCTTCGGGTCTTCGCCCTCGCTCTCGCTGGTGACGCCGGCGACCGTCGCGACCGCGTCGTGGACCACCTTGCGCTCGAAGGGGCTCATCGGCTGGAGCCGTACCCGCTCGCCGCTCTGGAGGACCGATTCCGCCGTCGAGCGGCCGAGCTCGCGGAGCTCCTCGCGGCGGTCCGCGCGCCAGCCCGCGATGTCCAGCATCAGGCGGCTGCGGGAGCCCGTCTCCTGCTGGACCGCCAGGCGGGTCAGTTCCTGCAGTGCCTCGAGCACCGTGCCGCGGGGGCCGACGAGCTTCTCGAGGTCTTCGCCGCCGTCGATGCTGACGATCGCGCGGCCCGCTTCGACGTCCAAGTCGATGTCGCCGTCGTAGTCGAGCAGATCGAGCAGGCGCTCGAGGTAGTCGCCGGCGATGTCGCCCTCTTGCACGAGGACGTCGTCACCGCCGCCCGCCTTCTGCTCGCCCGCCTCGTCGGCGGCCGGCTCCGGGGTCGCGTCTTCCTGATCGGCGTCGATCGTCTCGATCGTCTCCGACATCATTCGTCTCCTCTCCGAACCGGTCGCGCCTCAGCGGCGCTTCCGGCCCGACTTCCTGGTCGAGTCTTTGAGAAGGCCCGGCACGCCGGTGCCGTTGTCCTTCGAGCCGTTCTGGCCGTTGGTCTCCGTGGGCGTCGTGGCCGGCTCCGCGGAATCGCTCGCAGGAGCCGTCTGGGCGAAGCCGTGGGCCGAGCCCGCCTTCGCGACCTTCTTCTGGGCGCCGCCCTGAGCGGGCTGGTTCTTCTTCTGCTGGACCGGCTTCTGACCGACCTTCGGCGCGGCCGGCTTCTGACCCGGCTTCGGGCCGAGCGTCGCGCGCTTCTCCGCGGCCTCCGCCTTGCGGGCCGCCTCTTCCTTGTCGATCTTCGTGTAGACGAGCCGCTGCTGCATCAGGGTCCAGCCGTTGTTCGCCAGCCAGTAGAAGAGGAGGCCGAGCGGGAACAGCGCACCGAAGACGAGCACACCGAGCGGGAAGATGTACATCGTCAGCTTGTTCATGATCGCGGTCTGCGAGGTGGCCGACGCGGCGTTCTGGCGGGCGACCGAGTGGCGCGCGGTGAGGTGCGTGGCGATCGACGCGACGATCATCAGGGGGAGCGCGACCGGGAGCACGCTCCAGTGGAAGCCGACGTTCGTGGCGCCGCCGCTGACGACACCGACACCGTTGTAGACGGCTTCACCGAGGTTGACGCCGAAGAGCTTCGCGTTGACGTAGGACTCGACGTCGTGCTGGCTGAAGAAGTAGTTCTCGGTCTTCACCCCGCCACCGGGCGGCGGCATGGTGAACGCGCGCAGGACGTGGTTCAGGCCGATGAACACCGGGATCTGGAGCAGCATCGGCAAGCAGCTGCCGAGCGGGTTGACGCCGTGCTCGCGCTGGAGCTTCTGCATCTCCTGCGCCTGACGCTGCCGGTCGTTCGCGTACTTCTTCTGGAGCTTCTTCATCTCCGGCGCGAAGTCCTGCATCTTCTTCATCGACCGGACCTGGTTCACGAACGGCTTGAACATGATGCCGCGGACCGTGAACGTCAGGAAGATGATGCCGAGGATCCAGGCCACCGCGGTCGATTCGCCGAAGACGAACCCGAAGACCTTGTGCCAACACCAGAGGATGAAGGACACGGGGTAGTAGATGAAATCGAGCACTGCTGCTACTCCTCGATCGGTGTTTCAGGTCGTCGGTGGCGCCACGAGAACTCCTCGGGCACGGGGTCGCGGCCGGGTGGCGTCCAAGGGCCGCAGCGCAGCAGCCGGCGCAGCGCGAGGTAGGAGCCGCGGCCGGCACCGTGCCGGGTGAGGGCTTCGACTGCGTACGCGCTGCAGCTCGGGTAGAACCGGCAAGCCGGCGGGAGGAAGGGCGAGATCGCCTTGCGGTAGAGCTTGACGGGGAGGAGCAGGACCCAGGCGACGGGACCGGGCTTCAGCGGCTCGGGTTCGACGTCGTGCGTGTGGTCGTGCTCGGGAGTGGCTCGCATGCCGGTCACACCGCTGATCCGTGGTCGGGGGTCGCGTCCGCGGGACGCGTCGGGCTGGGGACATCCCCGGCCGGACGGCGCGACGACAGAAGCCCCAGCCGACGCAACGCGGCGTCGAGGTCGGACCCGAGCTCGGCGCTGGACGCGGTCGACGACGGCGGCAATGCCCGTACGACCAACGAAGTGCCGGCGGGCAGTGTTCCGAGCTTGGCGGAAACGAGATGACGCAACCGGCGGGAGACGCGGTGGCGGACCACCGAGTTGCCGACGGCCTTGCTCACCACAAAACCCGCCCTGGCCGCCGACGGTACGTCGGCGGCCTCGGACGGGTCCGTGGTCAGTGCGTGGACGACGAGGCGACGCCTGCCTGCCCGGGACCCGCGACGGAGAACCACGCGGAAATCCTCGCTCCGCCGCAGACGTGCGGCAGCCGGCAGCACGGCGCGCCCCGACGTGCCGGATCAGGCGGACAGCGCGGCGCGGCCCTTGCGACGGCGGCCCGCCAGGATGGCCCGGCCGGCACGCGTACGCATGCGCAGGCGGAAGCCGTGCGTCTTCGCGCGACGGCGGTTGTTCGGCTGGAAGGTGCGCTTACCCTTGCTCACTGCTTCTCCTGTGTGTCGCGTCGGGCGGGAAGAATCTCTTCCCCCCACCTGGCGTGTCGTGCGGGCGCACGGCAGTCTCTGGTGTCTCCTACCAACGTGTGGCCTCGTCACGACGAGCGACGACAACGTGGGCACGCGAATAGCACCCGTCGCATACGGGAGACCTTACGAGGGTACGCACCCCGGTCGGGCGGGCGGTAAGCACCCCCTCGGCCACGGTACGCGACCGCTCGCGGAGCCGAGATCATCGACGCCACGGCACCGAATGGCAACACGCCGTGCACCGTGAAATGCTGGCCGCCGAGGATGCCTTGTGGCAGCGGGCGGGGCTTGTTAGCGTGCCTCTCTCGGGTCACCGGTCGAGGTGCACGAGTATCCGGGTGGTGGAGTGCCCACCGGCGTACGACGAGCCCGCAGGTGGCGTCGCCGCGGGTCGCCGTACATTAGTGCACAGCTGTGGACAACTATGTGGATATTCGCTGTGCCGGTGCACACGCGGGTCCGCTGATGAGCACGGGCCGTGTGACCAGGGGCGTTCGGCCGTCCACGCCGACGAGGGGAGGGGAGCCAGTCAGGTGTCGGAGCACCAGCACAATCTGGGTGTCATCTGGGAACAGGTGGTACGCGAACTGTCGGACGGGACCCTGTCCCCCCAGCAGCGCGCGTGGATGCGCGTCACCCGCCCGATCGGCCTGCTCGACGGCACCGCTCTGCTGGCGGCCCCCAGCGACTTCGCGAAGGAAGCGATCGAACGCGGCCTGCGCGGCGCGATCACGGACGCGCTTTCCCGGCGGCTCGGCCGCGCCATCTCGCTCGCGGTGAAGGTCGACAGCACCGAAGCCGTCGCCCCGATTCCCGGCCCCCACTACGTCCCGTCACCCGGCCGGGTGGAAAACGGCGCCGGGCCCGAGCCGGCGCCCGTGCCGCGGCCGGGTCCCGGCCCGATGCTGCCGCCGCCGCGCCCCGAGCCCACGCCGCCGCTGCCCCCGCACCAGTCCGTCGCGCCGAAGCCCGACGACGGTGACGACACGGACGAAGAAGTCGACGAAGAGGGCGAAGCGCTCGCCGCCGTCCACGAGATCTGGCCGACGTTCTCCGGCCAGCCCATCGCCGGCCAGCCCTACACCGCGCCGGCGCAGCCGCAGACGTCGAAGACGAAGCTGAACGAGAAGTACACCTTCGACACGTTCGTCATCGGCGCCTCCAACCGCTTCGCGCACGCGGCCGCGGTCGCCGTCGCCGAAGCGCCGGCCCGCGCGTACAACCCCCTCTTCATCTGGGGTGAGTCCGGGCTCGGCAAGACGCACCTGCTGCACGCGGTCGGCCACTACGCGCAACGGCTCTTCCCCGGCATGCGCGTCCGGTACGTCTCGACCGAAGAGTTCACGAACGACTTCATCAACTCGCTGCGCGACGACCGCAAAGTCGCGTTCCAGCGGCGCTACCGCGACATAGACATCCTGCTCGTCGACGACATCCAGTTCCTGGAAGGCAAAGAAGGTACGCAGGAAGAGTTCTTCCACACCTTCAACACCCTCCACAACGCGAACAAGCAGATCGTCGTCAGCTCCGACCGCCCGCCCAAGCGCCTCGAGACGCTGGAGGACCGGCTGCGGACGCGGTTCGAGTGGGGCCTGATCACCGACATCCAGCCGCCCGAGCTCGAGACCCGTATCGCGATCCTCCGCAAGAAGGCGGCTCAGGACCGGCTCGCGGTGCCGGGCGACGTCCTGGAGTTCATCGCCTCGCGCGTCGAGGCGAACATCCGGGAGCTGGAAGGCGCGCTCATCCGCGTCACCGCCTTCGCGTCGCTGAACCAGCAGCCGGTGGACGCCGCGCTCGCGGAGATCGTGCTGCGGGACCTCATCCCCGACTCGCACGCCCCGGAGATCACCGCGCCCACGATCATGGGCGTCATCTCCGAGTTCTTCGACGTCACGCTCGACGACCTGTGCGGCCCCGGCAAGACGAAGGCGCTCGCCACGTCCCGCCAGATCGCGATGTACCTCTGCCGCGAGCTGACCGACATGTCGCTCCCGAAGATCGGGCAGACGTTCGGCGGCCGCGACCACACGACCGTCATGCACGCGGACAAGAAGATCCGCAAGGAGATGGCCGAGCGCCGGCGCATCTACGACCAGGTGCAGGAGCTGACGTCGCGCATCAAGCAGCGCGCCCGCCAGTAGCAGCTCTCCCTTACCCAGCAACGACTTCGGGGCGTCCGCACACAGTGGACGCCCCGAAGTCGTGTTCGGGGTGCCCGCCCGAAATTCGTGAAACTTCTTTGTACACAGCCAAGTTTCCCCATGGTGTTGGCGGATTGCCCACAGTGCCACCAGATCTCTGATCAGCGACGACGCGGATTCCGTCCACATCCCGCCCACAGGTGATCCACAGCGCATCCACACCCTTGTCCACGCTGATTCCACAGGTTGCCCACATTCTGTGCACAGGACGTCCCGATCACCCGGTAGGGCGAACCGGACCCCGGCAGGCACCCCAGAACCTGGGGATCGATCACCCCACACCTGGGGACAACCGTGGGGACAACTGGGCCTGGCTGTGGACGAATCGGGGATCGCCCGAAACCATCCACCGATGCCCCGATCTACCCACAGGTCCACCACCATGGTTCTCCACATGCCCGCGAGCACTCCGACCTGCGCGAACGAGCTCAATCCACACAATCCACAACGCCTACTACTGCTACTGCTCTTAGATCTTTTCTAAGAGAGAACAAAACAAAAACAGGCGATGGACGAAGTTGGGGACAGCCGCGAGAACGTGTCGTCAAGTCGACAAACTCAAGGGGAGGCCGAGGTGACGGCGGCCCCCGCGACGGCCTAACGTGGACGCCTGCACCTGGTCCGCGTTCTGGCCGCTAGCGCGGAGGGCGGACCGGCCGGAGGGGGCAGCCGGTCACTGTCCTGCGAGAAGAGGCCTGGCCCGAGCCACCGCGGCTCGGTCGTCGAAAGGATGCGCGCATGAAGATCCGCGTCGAGCGTGACGGGCTCGCCGACGCCGTCGCGTGGGTGGCCAGAAGCCTCCCCTCCCGGCCTCCCGTGCCGGTACTCGGCGGTGTCCTCCTCGACGCCGGTCCGGACGGCGACACCGACGCGCTGACGGTCTCGGGCTTCGACTACGAAGTTTCGGCCACGGTCGGCGTCCCGGCGACCATCGCCGACGGCGGCCGCCTGCTGGTATCCGGCCGGCTCCTGGCCGACATCACCAAGTCCCTGCCGAACCAGCCGGTCGAGATCTCCGTCGACGGCGCCCGCGCCACCATCACGTGCGGCAGCGCGCGCTTCTCCCTGCCGACCATGCCGGTCGAGGACTACCCGCAGCTGCCGTCCCAGCCCGCCTTCGCGGGCGAGCTCGCCGGCGACGCGTTCGGCCAGGCCGTCACCCAGGTCGTCGTCGCCGCGGGCAAGGACGACACCCTGCCGATGCTGACCGGCATGCGGCTCGAGATCTCCGGCAGCTCGCTGACCCTCGTCGCGACCGACCGCTTCCGGCTCGCCATGCGCGAGTTCACCTGGCAGCCGGCCGAGGGCCTGGCCGACGCCGCGGTGCTCGTCCCGGCACGCACCCTCGCCGAAGCGGCCAAGACGCTCGGCGCGAGCGGCGCCACGATCCGCCTCGCCCTCGCCAGCGGTGAGGGCCTGCTCGGCCTCTCCGGGGCCGGGCGCTACACGACGACCCGCCTGCTCGACGCGGAATTCCCGCCGTACCGCCAGCTGCTGCCCGCGTCGCACACTTCACGCGCGGTCATCGACGTGTCCGCTCTCACCGAGTCCATCAAGCGCGTTTCACTGGTGGCGGAGCGGGGGACTCAGGTACGACTGGAGTTCGGGGACAACACGCTGCGGTTGTCCGCGGGTGGCGACGACGAGGGAAGCGCCGAAGAGGAGCTTCAGGTCGACTACGAAGGTGAGCCGGTGACGATCGCGTTCAACCCGGGTTACCTCGTCGACGGTCTCGGCGCCCTCCACAGCGACCGGGCGGAGCTGACGTTCACCACGCCGAACCGCCCCGCGCTGATCAAGCCCGCCGACGCCGAGGGCAACCTCGTCCCCGGTTACCTCTACCTCCTGATGCCGGTCCGCCTTCCCGGCTGACCCGCGACTTTCTTAGCACGTAAGGGGATCTCATGGTTCAGCTCGGTCTGGTCGGCCTGGGCAAGATGGGCTTCAACATGCGTGAGCGGCTGCGCGCGGCCGGTCACGAGGTGGTCGGGTACGACCGCAACCCGGACGTCACCGACACGACGTCGCTCGAGGACCTGGTGTCCAAACTGGACGGCCCGCGGATCGTGTGGATCATGGTGCCGGCCGGCGAGCCGACCCGGCAGACCGTCACCGAGCTCGGCAACCTGCTGTCCGCCGGCGACATGGTGATCGACGGCGGCAACTCGAAGTACACCGACGACAAGCTGAACGCCGATCTGCTGGCGGCGAAGGAAATCGGCTACGTCGACTGCGGTGTGTCCGGTGGCGTGTGGGGCAAGGACAACGGCTACGGCCTGATGGTCGGCGGCACGGCCGCCGACGTCGAGCGGGCGATGCCGATCTTCGACGCGCTGCGCCCGGAAGGCCCGCGCGAAGAAGGCTTCTCGCACGCCGGCGACGTCGGCGCGGGCCACTACGCGAAGATGATCCACAACGGCATCGAGTACGGCATGATGCAGGCCTTCGCCGAAGGCTTCGAACTGCTCGAAGCCGCGAAGGTCGTCAACGACGTGCCCGCCGTGATCAAGGGCTGGCAGCGCGGCACGGTCGTCCGGTCCTGGCTGCTCGACCTGCTCGTGCGCGCGCTCGACGAGGACCCGGAGCTGGACGACCTCGAGGGCTACGTCGAGGATTCCGGCGAAGGCCGCTGGACGCTGGAAGAGGCGATCAACAACGCGGTGCCGGCGCCGGTCATCTCGGCGGCGCTCTTCGCGCGGTTCGCTTCGCGCCAGGAGCACTCGGCCGCGATGCGCGCGGTCGCGGCGCTGCGCAACCAGTTCGGCGGGCACGCGGTCAAGAAGGTCGGCGGGTAAAGGAGTTCTGGTGCATCTGCGACACCTGCAGGTCACCGACTTCCGCTCCTGGCCGCAGGCCGATCTCGCGCTCGAACCGGGGCCGACCGTGCTGGTCGGCCAGAACGGTCGCGGCAAGACCAACCTGCTGGAAGCGATCGGGTACGTCGCGACGCTGGGTTCGCACCGCGTCGCGACGGACGCGCCGCTCATCCGGCACGGCTGCGAGCGCGCGCTGGTGCGGGTCGCGGTGGTCAACGACGACCGCGAGCTGACCGTCGAGCTCGAGATCACGGCGGGCCGCGCGAACCGCGCCCGGGTCAACCGCGGCGCGGTCGGCCGGCCGCGTGACGTGCTCGGGATCCTGCGCACGGTGCTGTTCTCCCCGGAGGACCTGGCGCTCGTGCGAGGTGACCCGGGCGAGCGACGCCGGTTCCTCGACGAGCTGCTCGTGCTGCGCGCGCCGCGGTACGCCGGGGTCCGCGCGGACTACGAGAAGGTGCTGAAGCAGCGCAACGCCCTGCTCAAGACAGCCGGGAAGCGGCGCACGGGCCGCGAAGACCCGTACGCGCTGTCGACCCTGGAAGTCTGGGACGACCACCTCTCGGTGGCGGGCGCGGAGCTGCTGGCCGCGCGCCTGAACCTCGTCGCGGACCTGGGGCCGTACGCGGCCGCGGCGTACATGGGGGTGGCGCCGGACTCCCGGCCGGCGAAGATCGTGTACCGGTCGTCGCTGGGTGCGGGCCTGCCGGAGACATACGGCGTACCGGATGGCGAACGCGCGCAACCCGCTGTCCTCAAGGACGTCCTACTCAAGGCGCTCGGTGAGGCCCGGAAGGCCGAACTCGAGCGCGGGATCAGCCTGGTCGGCCCGCACCGGGACGAACTGGAGCTGATCCTGGGCGAGGCGCCGGCCAAGGGCTACGCGAGCCACGGCGAGTCGTGGTCCTTCGCGCTGGCGCTCCGGCTCGGCAGCTACGAGCTGCTGCGCGGGGAGGCCGGCGAACCGGTGCTGCTGCTCGACGACGTGTTCGCCGAGCTGGACCGCAAGCGCCGCGCCCGGCTGGCCGAGGTGGCCGCGAGCGCCGAACAGGTGCTGGTGACCGCGGCGGTCGACGAAGACGTGCCCAGCGAGCTGGCCGGCGGCCGGTTCGTGGTGGCGGATGGTGAGATCACGCGTGGCTGAGCGGGACGGACGAGTACCCCGTGTGACGGGCGGCACAAACCGCACCCGATCTGGGGACAAACCTGTGGACAGTGTGGATAACACGGTGAATGAGTTATCGCCCCGCGTGACCGTGCGGCCAGATGGGTGGCATAAAACGCCCCGCGGCGACTCCAAGCCCACTGTCAGTACTGAGCGCGAGGGTGCCGCTGGGCCGAACGAGGCACCCCCGACCGGGCGCGACCTCGCCCACGCCGCGCTCGAAGCGGCCAAGGCGAAGGCCAAGGAGCGGGGGACTTCCCCCGGGTACCGGCGCCGCACCGTCGGCGGTGGCGGTGGCCAGAACCCCCGGCGGCGCCGCTGGTCAGGACCGGGCGCGGACGCGCGCGACCCGCAGCCGCTCGGCCGGCTCGTCTCCCGGCTGGTCGCCGACCGGGGCTGGAACGAGAGCGTCACGAGCGCCCGCGTCTTCGCCCAGTGGGCGCGGCTGGTCGGCGAAGACGTCGCGGAACACGCCCAACCGGTCGCGCTGAAAGACGGCGAACTCACCGTGCGCGCGAGCTCCACGGCGTGGGCCACCCAGCTCCGGCTGCTGCAGGGAAAACTGCTGCACAAGATCGCCGCGGGCGTCGGGAACGGCGTCGTCAAACGGATGCGGATCCAGGGTCCGACTGCCCCGAGCTGGCGGAAAGGGCCCCGGCACGTGCCGGGGCGCGGCCCTCGTGACACGTACGGCTGACCCGGGTTGCGCGTTGCTCGGTTGAATGCCCCGAGAACGCATCCAGACCTCCCGAGTTACGTCAAGACTCGGCTCGAACCGATTTCGTCCGTCTGTGACGCGTTCAGGGGTGTCCTTGCCGCATGTCAGCGGACGCGGCCAAGTACACTGGAGGTGAGCGAACGTCCGCTCGGGCGAGACGAGGAGAAACAAGGCCTGTGACCGAGAACCAGCACGAGTACAACGCGTCGTCGATCACGGTGCTCGAAGGCCTCGAAGCGGTCCGCAAGCGCCCCGGCATGTACATCGGCTCCACCGGTGAACGCGGGCTGCACCACCTCGTCCAGGAGGTCGTCGACAACTCCGTCGACGAGGCGATGGCCGGGCACGCCACCAAGGTCGAGGTTACCCTCCTCGCCGACGGCGGGGTGCGCGTCGTCGACGACGGCCGCGGCATCCCGGTCGACATGCACCCCAAGGAGAACAAGCCGACCATCGAGGTCGTGCTCACCCAGCTGCACGCGGGCGGCAAGTTCGACAGCGACTCCTACGCGGTGTCCGGCGGTCTGCACGGCGTCGGCATCTCCGTGGTGAACGCGCTGTCGACGAGGCTGCTCGCCGAGGTCAAGTACGGCGGCCGCAGCTGGCGCCAGCTCTACACCGACCAGGTCCCGGGTCCCCTCGAAGACCTCGGCCCGGCGACCGAGACCGGCACCACGATGACGTTCTGGGCCGACGGCGACATCTTCGAGACCACGACGTACAACTTCGAGACGATCTCGCGCCGGCTCCAGGAGATGGCGTTCCTCAACAAGGGGCTGACGCTGTCCCTGCGCGACGAGCGCGTCGCCGACGAGGAGACCGAGGCCGACGCGGAGGGCAAGGTCGCCCGCGTCAAGGAGAAGGTCTACTGCTACCCGGGCGGGCTCGAGGACTTCGTCAAGCACATCAACGGCAGCAAGGACCCGATCCACCCCAGCGTGATCTCCTTCGACGCGAAGGGCACCGGCCTCGAGGTCGAGGTCGCGATGCAGTGGAACACCGGGTTCACGCCGTCGGTCTACACGTTCGCCAACACGATCAACACGCACGAGGGCGGCACCCACGAAGAGGGCTTCCGCGCCGCGCTGACCCGCGTCGTCAACTCCTACGCGCGCGACAAGAAGCTGCTCAAGGAGAAGGACGCCAACCTGACCGGCGACGACGTGCGCGAGGGTCTCGCCGCGATCGTGTCCATCAAGCTGGGCGAGCCGCAGTTCGAGGGCCAGACCAAGACCAAGCTGGGCAACAGCGAGGCCAAGACGTTCGTGCAGCAGCAGTCGAACGAGTGGCTGGCCGACTGGTTCGAGCGCAACCCCACCGAGGCGAAGACGATCATCAACAAGTCGATCTCCTCGGCGCAGGCCCGGATGGCCGCCCGCAAGGCGCGCGACCTGGTCCGCCGCAAGGGCGCGCTCGACATCGGCGGCCTGCCCGGCAAGCTGAAGGACTGCCGCTCCACCAAGCCGGAGGAGTGCGAGCTCTACATCGTCGAGGGTGACTCGGCCGGCGGCTCGGCCAAGGAGGGCCGGGACTCGATGTACCAGGCGATCCTGCCGATCCGCGGCAAGATCATCAACGTCGAGAAGGCCCGCATCGACCGCGTCCTCAAGAACACCGAGGTCCAGTCGCTGATCACCGCGCTGGGCACCGGCATCCACGACGAGTTCGACCTCTCGAAGCTGCGCTACCACAAGATCGTGCTGATGGCCGACGCCGACGTCGACGGCCAGCACATCACCACGCTGCTGCTCACCCTGCTGTTCCGGTTCATGACGCCGCTGATCGAGCACGGCCACGTCTTCCTGTCGCGGCCGCCGCTGTACAAGATCAAGTGGCCGCGGACGGAGCCGGAGTACGCGTACTCCGACCGCGAGCGCGACGCCGTCATCAAGGCGGGTGTCGAGGCCGGCAAGAGGCTGCCGAAGGACGACGCGATCCAGCGCTACAAGGGTCTCGGCGAGATGAACGCCGAAGAGCTGTGGGAGACCACGATGGACCCGGCGAACCGCCTGCTGGGCCGGGTCACCATGGACGACGCCGCGCAGGCCGACGACCTCTTCTCGGTCCTGATGGGCGAGGACGTCGAGGCTCGCCGCTCGTTCATCACGCGCAACGCGAAGGACGTGCGCTTCCTGGACGTGTAGGCGTCCTCCCGCTCTCGTCCGCCGCCAGGACCACCCGCACCCGAGAAGGACCCCATGACGGAAACCCTCCCGCCGGCTCCGGAGAACGACCGGATCGAGCCGGTCGACATCCAGCAGGAGATGCAGCGCTCCTACATCGACTACGCGATGAGCGTGATCGTGTCGCGCGCGCTGCCCGACGTCCGCGACGGCCTCAAGCCGGTCGCCCGCCGGATCCTGTACTCGATGTTCGACTCCGGCTTCCGGCCGGACCGCGGGTACAACAAGTGCTCCCGCGTCGTCGGCGACGTCATGGGCAACTACCACCCGCACGGTGACTCGGCGATCTACGACGCGCTGGTGCGGCTCGCCCAGCCGTGGTCGCTGCGCTACCCGCTGATCGACGGCCAGGGCAACTTCGGCTCGTCGGGCAACGACCCCGCCGCCGCCATGCGGTACACGGAGTCGCGGCTCGCGCCGCTGGCCATGCAGATGCTGGCCGACATCGAAGAAGACACCGTCGACTTCTCCGACAACTACGACGGCCGCACGCAGGAGCCCGACGTCCTGCCGTCGCGGTTCCCGAACCTGCTGGTCAACGGCGGTTCCGGGATCGCGGTCGGGATGGCGACCAACATCCCGCCGCACAACCTGCGCGAGGTGTCCGAAGGCGTCGTCTGGGCGCTGGAGAACCCCGAGGCGACCGACGACGAGCTGCTCGCCGCGCTGCTGGTCCGCATCAAGGGGCCGGACTTCCCGACCAAGGCGATGATCCTCGGCACGGCCGGCATCGAAGACGCGTACCGCACGGGCCGCGGCTCGATCCGGATGCGCGCGGTCGTCGAGGTCGAGGAAGACGCGAAGGGCCGCACGATCCTGGTCGTGTCGGAGCTGCCGTACCAGGTCAACCCGGACAACCTGGTCGAGAACATCGCGAACCTGGTCCGCGACGGCAAGCTCACCGGCATCTCCGACATCGCCGACGAGTCCAACAGCCGCTCCGGCATGCGGATCGTCGTCACGATCAAGCGGGACGCGGTCGCGAAGGTCGTGCTGAACAACCTGTTCAAGCACACCCAGCTGCAGCAGAACTTCGGCGTCAACATGCTGGCCCTGGTCGACGGCGTGCCGCGCACGCTGCGGATCGACCAGATCATCCGCCACTACGTGAAGCACCAGGTCGAGGTCATCGTCCGGCGGACCCGCTTCCGCCTGAAGAAGGCCGAAGAGCGGGCCCACATCCTGCGCGGGTACGTCAAGGCGCTGGACATGCTCGACGAGGTCATCGCCCTCATCCGGCGGTCGCCCTCGGCGGACGAAGCCCGGCCGGCCCTGATGGAGCTGCTGGACGTCGACGAAATCCAGGCCACCGCGATCCTCGACATGCAGCTGCGGCGCCTCGCCGCACTGGAGCGCCAGCGGATCATCGACCAGCTGGCCGAGATCGAGCTGGAGATCGCGGACCTCAAGGACATCCTCGAGAAGCCGGAGCGCCAGCGCGGGATCATCCGCGACGAGCTGATGGCGATCGTCGAGAAGTACGGCGACGACCGGCGCACGCAGATCGTCGGCTTCGGCGGCGACGTCACCGACGAAGAGCTCATCGCGGTCGAGGACGTCGTCGTCACCATCACCCGCACGGGGTACGCCAAGCGAACGAAAACGGATCTGTACCGCTCGCAGAAGCGCGGCGGCAAGGGCGTGCAGGGCGCGACGCTGAAGCAGGACGACATCGTCCAGCACTTCTTCGTCTGCTCGACGCACGACTGGATCCTGTTCTTCACGAACAAGGGCCGCGTCTACCGGACCAAGACCTACGACCTGCCCGAGGCCAACCGCAACGCGCGCGGCCAGCACGTGGCGAACCTGATGGCGTTCCAGCCGGACGAGCAGATCGCCCAGGTCATCCAGATCAAGAACTACGAGGTGGCGCCGTACCTGGTGCTCGCCACCCAGCGTGGCCTCGTGAAGAAGACCAAGCTCACCGACTTCGACTCGAACCGCTCGGGCGGCCTGATCGCCATCAACCTGCGCGAGGGCGACGAGCTGGTCGGCGCGGTGCTGGCCGCGGCCGAGGACGACCTGCTGCTGGTGTCGGCCGAGGGGCAGTCGATCCGCTTCCACGCGACCGACGAGGCGCTGCGGCCGATGGGCCGCCCGACGTCCGGCGTGATGGGGATGCGCTTCAACGACGGCGACGAGCTGCTCGGCATCAGCGTCGTCAAGGAAGGCAAGTTCCTGCTGGTCGCGACGGACGGCGGCTACTCCAAGCGCACGCCGATCGAGGACTACCCGGTCCAGGGCCGCGGCGGCAAGGGCGTGCTCACCATCCAGCACGACCGCAAACGTGGCAGGCTGGTGGGTGCGCTCATCGTCGACGCCGAGGACGAGCTCTACGCGATCACCTCGAGCGGCGGCGTGATCCGGACGCCGGCGGGCGACGTGCGCAAGGCAGGACGGCAGACGAAGGGGGTCCGGCTGATGAATCTCGGCGAAGGGACGACTCTTCTCGCCGTCGCACGCAACGCGGACGAGCCCTCGGACGTCGCCAATGGTGACACCCCCGAGGACGCACCGGCGCCGGAAGCGGACGCGCCGGCTTCGGAAGCACCTGACGCGGGTGAGGAAACGACGGCCACGCCGGAGCAGTAAGTTTGCTCTCGACGGCGGCCCCACGGCACGGGTAAGGACTGACTCTTCGTGACACCATCCGAGAATCCCGACGCAGCGGGTTCGAACGGGACTCCGGCGAGCCCGCCCTGGCAGCGGGTCGACAAGGAAGGCGACTCCGAAGCGACGGTCAAGCTGGCCACGGAGGACGCCGCGCTGTACAAGCCGGAGGCACCGGCCGGGGAGACCCAGCCGGTCTCCCCGGAGCAGCGCCCGGTGGTGACCGGAAGCGCCGCCCCCCGCCTCTTCGGCGGCAGCGGCGACACCCCACCGGGCGGCGAGCAGGCGATCCCGTCGGCCTCGAGCCAGCGAGCCCGCCCGAGCGCGCTGCGTCGCCCGGGTCGCGGCCCGCGTCGCGCCTCGCTGCAGGTGAAGCGGTTCGACCCGTGGTCGGTCCTCAAGCTGAGCCTGGTCCTCGGCGTGGCGATGTTCTTCGTCTGGCTGGTCGCGGTCGGCGTCCTGTACACGGTCCTCGACGGCATGGGCGTGTGGGACAAGCTGAACGGCACGTACTCGTCCCTGGTCGGCGGCGAAGGCGCGAACGCGTCGTCGGAGCCGCTGATCAGCGCGGGCCGCGTCTTCGGCATCGCCGCCATCCTCGGCGCGATCAACATCGTCCTGGTGTCGGCGCTGGCCACGGTGAGCGCGTTCATCTACAACGTGTCCGCCGACCTGGCCGGCGGCCTCGAAGTCACCCTGTCGGAACGAGAGTGACCCGGTTACAGGACCCCTCCGGGGGTCCTGTAAAGTTCTCCTCGTTCAAGGGCCTATAGCTCAGGTGGTTAGAGCGCTTCGCTGATAACGAAGAGGTCCCAGGTTCAAGTCCTGGTAGGCCCACGCAGGTCAAAGCCCGGTTCGCATCGCGCGAGCCGGGCTTTTGCATGACCTGAGTGACAAACTGAGTGACATGCGGAGTTTCTGTCAGCCCGGCGGAGCCTCGGCGTCACCAGTCGTCTGCTCGGCTACGAACCGCTCCCAATGCGGCCCACCGTATTCGCGGAGCCAGTCCACGAGTTGCTGACGATCTGGATGCTCTTCGAGCGCATCCATCAACTTGCCACGGCTCGTCAAGCCCTTGGAGTCCGCGAAGGTCAGGTACTCGTTGAGAGCGGCTCGAACGTCTGAGGCGAACTGCTGAACGTCCGCCCAGCTCACATCCGGCATGCTCGAACCGTGAACTGCGTTGTTTCGGACGTCTTCGTACAGCCACAGGGCAGCTGCCGGATGACGGAATCCTCCGGTTACTGCGTGGCTCAGCGTCGCACGACGGAAGGCGAGTTGCTCGCCCTTCAAGCCGCTGGACTTGTCACCGAGGATCGCTTCGAGCGCGAAGAACTGGTAGAGCATCGCTACCAAGGGATCGTCCGCGAACATCGCACGTTCGATCCAGCGCAAGGCGACGATGGCCTTCACATCGATAGGGCTGGTCGTATCACCAGCCAGTCTGGCCGTTGGCCGATCAGCGAGAGCCTCGACCGTGGGTCTGTTGACGGTTAGCTCACTCGCACCGTTGGCCATAGCGCGCCACTCGCCAGCGCCGTTTTCCAACTCGGCGACGGCACCGACTCGGAACCGCAGCTGCACGGCGCGCACGCTGTAGTTGTCGAGGAAGGCCACGCGCAGAACCCGTAGAGCACGCTCGACCTGGGAGCGCGCTCGTTCCCGCATCAGCTCCAGGTTGGTGCCGGTGACCTCGACCTCAGCCAAACAGCCTGAATGAGTGCCTAGGTTGGGCGCCTGGCGTCGGATGATCGGGACCATGTCTACGGGCGTGAGCCGGATTCCGAAAATATCGACCGGCTGCTCAACCTTCAAGTAGTCGACCTCGACCCGACACATGGTGGTGAAGGGAGTGCGAGAGTGCACCTCAAGAAAGTCGTGCACGTGGTCGGCTTGGCGGTTGACCTGACATTGATCAACAAGTGCCCAAAGCTCATCCTGCGGCTGGTCGAGGTGCTCGAAACGTAGATCAGCAGCGAGCAGCGCAGCAGCGGCCTCAACGGCCTGCACGACACTCTGCCCGTAGCTGACGTACGCACCGCGTTGGCCAGGCACGACTCGCGTCATGCCGTGTGGCTCTCCGGCCTGGCGTGTGCGGGCGACGTTCTGCACCCTCTTCAGGGCTTTCACCGCCGCTCGCTCAGAGATTGTCACCCGGCCAGTTTCGGTCGTGACGCAAGTCACGTCGACTGAATATCCAGGCGTATCACCCACTCTGGTGGCGGGACGTGGGGCTAGGGCGCGTCTAACGAGGTCGTGATCCAGTTGCCCAAGCCCTCTAGCCGCAATTTGGTCAGTGCTGAAGGAACTGCTGGCCTGCCGAGTCGGTCGAGCTGCCTTCTGGCTGGCCATCGCTTGGCGTGGTACCGACGGGTGATCGACGGCCGGCCGTCTCCGTAACGGAAGATCGGCCGGCCGCGTCTTCTCGCGGTCAAAGGATGAACGTGTGCAGGAGCCAGTCGAGCAAGGTGCGGGTGATCCCGGAGAGAACTCCGCGGAGGATGGTGTGAATCAGCGGGCGGGGTCGGTAGTGGCGGGTGCGGGGCATGGTGTGTGCTCCTTCGTGGTTACGGGAGGTCGTGCGGAGCAGGCCTGCTGGTGACCACGATGAGCTTCTGGGCCGATCGGGTGGGCGTTGCGGGTGAAGGTGGGATATCCCGCGCTGTTTTCCCTGTTCAGGGTAGTTTTAACGAGTCGTGAACGGGTGAATCTTGGACCGGTGGCAAGGGGAGGGACAGCTTAGGTGGAGCCGGATCCGCGAGCTCGGTTCGTCGATGAGCTCAAGCAGTTACGCGCGCAAGCTGGCCAACCGACGCTGGACGCGCTGCAGAAGCAGGACCCCACCTGGCTTGTGCAGCAGACTGTGTCTAGGTTGCTCGCCGGAGGATTCATCCTGGTTCCACCCTGGGAGCGGATCGCGGCGTTCGTGGCTGCTTGCGTGCAGATCGGCAACGACAAGAAGCTGACCATGCCGCCCGGGGACGTGCTACTCGACCAATGGCGACACCGGTACGAAGCCCTCACCCTCACCCTCGAGCAGGGCAGGCCCTGTGACTCACGCCCGCCCGCCGATAGCAAGTTCGGCACCGCGACGCGGCGACAGCAGCGTCGTTTCGGGTCGGTGCCGTCACGGGTTGGCGGGTTCCAGCACCGCACCATTGCAGCGACGTTAGCCCGCTCGGTCGAAGGCGGCGGTACCGCCGTGCTCACCGGCGCTGCAACCGCGACGCCGACGAGTGTGCTCACGGGGTTGGGCGGGGTCGGCAAAACCCAGCTGGCCGCCGACCACGCCCACACCGTGTGGGACGAGCGGCAGGTCGAGCTGCTGGTGTGGATTTCCGCCCGAACTCGGGACGCCATTACCGCTCGCTACGCCGAAGTCGCCGTCGAGCTGCTCGGGGAGGACCCGGCCACACCGGAGCGGGCGTGGCGGCGGCTGCTGGAATGGCTGGCCGAAACGCCCGACCGGTGGTTGGTCGTCCTCGATGACGTGCAGCGCCCCTCCGATCTGGCCGGCTTGTGGCCGCCGCACTCGGCAAGCGGCCAGGTGGTAGTGACCACCCGCTGCCGCGACGCCGGGTTGCGTGGCGATCGACGGCGGATCATCGAGGTCGATTTATTCACGCCCGCCGAAGCGTTTGCCTACCTCGAGGAGAAACTCCTCGACCGCGCTGACACTGGCGCTGACGATCTCGCGGGGCTCGCCGAAGATTTGGGGTGGTTACCGCTGGCGTTGGCCCAGGCCGCCGCCTACCTGATCAACAAACCGTTGCTCACGGTCGCGGACTACCGCGCGCGGCTGGCCAACCGACGCGTCAAGCTGCGGGACCTGCTGCCGAAGCACCAGGAATTGCCTGATGAGCACGAGCAGACGGTGGCCGCGACCTGGTCATTGTCGATCGAGGCCGCCGACCAGCTCGATCCCGCCGGCCTAGCCCGGCCGGTGTTCGAGTTGGCATCGCTGCTCGACTCGGCTGGCATCCCAGCCGCGCTGTTCTCCGACGACGCCACCGCAAACTACCTCATGGCTCGGCTAGACCGTGAGATCACCACCGACGAGGTCTTAGGCGGGCTGGAGGCCCTGCACAGGTTCAGTCTGCTCACGCTCGCCCCGGCCCAGCCCGCTCGCGCGGTCCGCGTGCACACCGTGGTCCAACGCGTCGTCCGCGATACTCTCTCTGCCGATGCTCTGAGCGATCTTGCCTGGGCCGCCGCGGATGCGCTTCTGGGGGCGTGGCCGCAGGTCGAGCACAGTCAGGAACTGACCCAAGCGCTGCGGTCGAACGTCGTCACACTGCAGGACATCACCGAGGATTACCTCTGGCAGACCGACGGCGGGCACCGTGTCCTGTTTCGTCTCGGGTCTAGCCTAGGGGAAGCTGGGCTGCTGGACGGGGCTCTGGCGGCTACGAGACGTTTACACCACCAGGCATCCGCCCGACTCGGACCTGACCACGCCGCGACCCGCGCCACCCGCAACGACCTCGCCCAATGGCGCGGGATGACCGGGGACGCGGCGGGAGCTGTCGCCGACTACCAGCAGTTGCTCACCGACGCCTTGAGAGTCCTTGAACCCGACCACCCCGACACTCTCGCCATTCGCAGCAACCTCGCCCAATGGCGCGGGACGGCCGGGGACGCGGCGGGAGCTGTCGCCGACTACCAGCAGCTGCTCACCGACGCCTTGCGGGTCTGGGGACCCGACCACCCCGGTACCCTCGCCATTCGCGGCAACCTCGCCAGGTGCCGCGGGATGGCCGGGGACGCGGCAGGGGCCGATACCGACCAACAGCAGCTGCTAACCGAGGCCTTGCGGGTCTTGGGACCCGACCACCCCGAAATCTTCAACATCCGCTCCAACCTGGCGCACCGGCGTGGTGAAGTCGGGGACGTGGCAGGAGCCGCCGACGACTACCAGCAGCTGCTCACCGAGGCCTTGCAGGTCCTGGGACCCGACCATCCCTACACTTTCACCATTCGCAGCAACCTCGCCCAATGGCGCGGGATAGCCGGCGACGTGGCGGGAGCCATCGCTGACTACCAGCAGCTGCTCACCGACATCGTGCGGGTCCCGGGGCTCGACCATCCCGATATTTTCACCATTCGCAGCAACCTCGCCAGGTGGCGCGGGATGGCGGGGGATGTGGCAGGAGCCGTCGCCGACCAACAGCAGCTGCTCACCGAGGCCTTGCAGGTCCTGGGACCCGACCACCCCGATATCCTTACGTGCCGCAGCAACCTCGCCCAATGTCGCGGAATGGCTGGGGACGCGGCAGGAGCCGCCGACGACCAACAGAAGGTGCTTACCGACGCCGTTCGGATCCTCGGACCCGACCACCCGGACATCCGTAACATTCGCGCCAACCTCGCGGGCTGGCGTAGGGCGTCGGGGGCTGGCTGAAGACTTCCCGGCATCGACGCGGAACCGGTGCTAGGTCAATCTGGCCGAGGGCCAGTCCGCGGATTGCGAACCGGCCCTTTCGTGACCTACGTGACTATGCAACCGAGTTCGGGAAGATCGCGTCCATGGTTTTCGCCCCGCCTTGGATCACCGGCCGCAGCTGGTGCCGGTAGACCAGCTCGGTCACCTTCGTATCGGAGTGCCCCACGAGCCGTGAGATCTCCTCGATTGTGAGTCCGTTGTCGGAGAGAAGCGACCTCATCCAGGCCGTGAAGGCTTAACTTGGTGTCTGCTGCTATCGTTACTGAAGACTGGATCGTGCGCAAAGTTCGCTTCTCGTCGGGGCTGGATATTTCCAAGGAGACCCTTACCTCCACGGCGTGCAAACGCCATAGTCCGATCCAATGTCGAAGTGATTCGACCGACTTGGTGTCTACTGCGCGATCTACTTCGGCTTCGATCTAGTTCAGTTGCGGTAGAAGTGCAGTCAAATTTATAGATCGAACTTGATTCTTGATTTCAATTGTTGCGCTAGTCGCTGCCTCGGCGACACTTTTCGTCTTTCGTAGTTGCCATATGGTTATCCCAAATCCGACCAAGGCTAACGGTATCGAGAGATTCGTCGCAAGGTGGTCAACCCACCAATAGACATCTGATCAATTCAGAAACCCTCATTCCTCTCAACGCCTTGACAGTGATGGCTGAAGAATACTGACCGTGAGCTGCGTAAGCAACGGGTCCCATCTCTTCGGGTGCTCGCAGCTAAGGTGCGATGACCCAAAGGAGTGAAAGGATCACCGCATCCGTGCTGTCTTTGTGGGACGACTGCGGCAGTCGTCATCGAAGCGACATCTAACACGTGCCGAGATCCGGGCATGCTGAGCTTTGTCCGGGTGAAGGATCCTGATCGATTCCTGCGATGGTGCGCATGCTGAAGAGGGGGCCGCATGGTGAGATCAAGCCCCCGCTTCGGGGTCCCGCCGTTCGCGCGGTCCGTGTCGACCGTTCTCAGATAGGGTCGGGCAGAGTCATATGCGAGATCTCGCTCAAAGTGGGTTTCCCGGCAGCCGCAGCGTGAAGTCCTCCCACGCCGCGCGGGCGGTTTTTGCGCGGCCGGTGAAGCTGCTGATCTGCCCGGCAAACCACATGTCTTTCTCTTCGGCCAGGTCCTCAGCGAGGTAGAGGTAGATCTGCTTGCCCAGGCCGCGAGCGAAGCCGAGCTCGACGAGACTGCCGAAGGCGTCACCCTTGTCGATCCATGCGAACACGTGCGTGGCTTGCTCGATCGCTGTCAGGCACCGCTTGGCGACGTCAGGGCGGGAAAGCCCAACGTACGCACCACCACAGGCCGCGTCGCCGGCAGCCACGCCGTGGGTGTTCTGGCCGTGAAAGCAGCCGTGATCGTCGCCCAGAAAGTGCGGTCCCACATAGAGCGCACCCGGAAGGTCGACGATCGGGTTCACCGGCCACGGCGGTTGAATCCCGGTCTGATCGTTGCTGTAGTCGTAGTCCTTACAGACCGGCAGCAGCTGCGTACGCCAGCCGTTATGTTCGATCTTCCCGACTGCGTAGATCTCAATCCCCTGGTATTCCGGCATTCCCGGCCTCCTCATCGTGTGAGGAGCCGAATGGTAGTCGGGGCTCCGGTCACCGCGCCTGCCCAGACTCCGACGTGTCCTCGATCGCGGCACGGCGACCCCGGCCGCGCTCGGACCAACAGCGAGGCGCTGCCGCGTCGACGTTGCTGGCGGTGATGTCGCAGCTGGGCGAGTATGCCGGCGGTCCTGCTCCAGGCCCGGTGAGTGGCATTGTGAGTGACAATCGAGGCGTCAGACTGAGGACTTCCACGGACGTTCGTGGACTGCTTCACCGCAGGCAGGCGCATTGAACCCAAGGTCAAAACGGCCGATCTTGCCCTGATAACGAAGAGGTCCCAGGTTCAAGTCCTGGTAGGCCCACTCGAACAGAACCCGGTTCGCCACTGTGCGAGCCGGGTTTCGTCGTTTCCGCTCCTTAATTCTCGATCAAGCGCGGGTTCTCTTCGCAGCCAACGGGTTTACCGTCGAAGCAGACGAAGGGGGCCGGACATGGGGTGGATCATCGCGGGAATCGTGCTCGTCGTACTGCAGGCGATAGCTGTGGTCGTCGACCTGCGGGACCGGGGGCGCCAGGGGAAGCGGATCGCCGGCGGGCTGCGGCAAGCGCGGCAGGACGACATCGTGCCGAACCCGCAGGTCGGCGACCAGGGCAACTACCTGGGCAGCTGGTAGCGCCTCAGTCCCGCTCCATCGAAAGGACCGCGCCCGTCTGCTGGGCGACGTCGACCTCGACCGAGTGCGCGGGCGGCGTCGAGGAGCTGCCCGAACTCGCGCTGTCCCGGATACAGGTCAGCCCTGCCGGGAAGAGAAGGCCGGCAGGGCTGAGCAGTCACGGTCGGCACGCACCACGGTCGCCTCTCGGCGAGGTGGCGCTTCGCGGCTCCAGCCGGACGGAACTCCGCGAAGGCAGTGGTTGAGGCCCGGGGGACACGGTGGGCGAACCGACCAATGGGTACAACAGGACGCCCGGCCGCGGTATTTCCGTGGGCGTGTGACGTCGATTACCCGTGGTTCCACGTGGAACCACCGGCACCCGGCAACCACGCCGAGCCGGTGCAGTAACATCGCGGGGTAAGGGAAGCAAGCTGAGAAGGGGGCTTCGGTGAAGAAGCTGCTGGCACTCGCGGTCATCGCGGGCGGCGTCCTGTTCGTCGTGAAGCGCAACAAGGCGGCCAAGGCGGAAGCCGACCTCTGGCGCGAGGCGACCGCGCCGGTCCCCTCGAGCAACGGCACCACGCCGGCCAAGCCGGCGGGCGCGTCCCACAACTGACGCTGTGCGCGGGCGGCCGTGCGCCGCTCGCGTCCGGGGGCTGTAGCTCAATTGGTAGAGCACCGCCTTTGCAAGGCGGGGGTCAGGGGTTCGATTCCCCTCAGCTCCACATCACGTCCGACGAAGGCCAGGTCCGCGAGACCTGGCCTTCGTCGTCCCGGGAGGTTGTCGAAATCCCGGAGCCGGCTCCGTCCCAGGGGTGTGAGCGGCTGCGGAGGCCGCCTGACTCGGGAGGCAATCATGGCGATCCACCGGCTGGACCACACCGGTTACGTGGTCGAGGACCTCGCGGCCGCTGTCGCGTTCTTCGTCGAGCTCGGGATGGAGCTCGAAGGCGAAGCCACCGTCGAGGGGGACTGGGCCGACAAGCTCATCGGGCTCGACGACGTCCGCGCGGACATCGCGTTCCTGAAGACGCCCGACGGCCACGGCCGGGTCGAGTTGTCGACCTTCGAGAAGCCCACGGCCACCGGGGCCGCGCCGTGGGCGCCCGTCAACACGCCGGGCATTCCGCGGATCACCTTCGTCATCGATGACGTCGACGACCTCGTCAAGCGCCTGCGCGAGCACGGCGGCGAGCTCGTCGGCGAAATCGCGCGGTACCAGGACTACTGCCGGTACGCCTACGTCCGCGGGCCCGCCGGCGTCATCGTCGGGCTCGTCGAAGAACTCAGCTGAAGGGAACTGCCATGGCCGTCGCCGATGACCTCGACCGCGCCACCGACTCGGCTTGGGACTGGGTCGCCGAGCAAACCCGCACCTACCTGGACTCCGGGGGAACCGAAGGGCACGAGTCGAACGGTCTGCACACGCTGATCCTCGCCACCACCGGCCGCCGGACCGGGACCCCGCGACGTTGTTGCCTGATCTACGGGACCTCGGGGGACGACTTCGTCGTCGTCGCCTCGAAGGCCGGGGCCGACGAGGATCCGGCGTGGTTCAAAAACCTCGAGGCGAACCCGAGCGTCGGCGTCCAGGCCGGGACGCGCCGGTTCACCGCCCGTGCGCGGGTGGCGTCCGCGGCCGAGCGCGAAACGCTCTGGCCGATGATGGCCGGCATCTTCCCGCTGTACGACGAATACGCGCGGAAGACCGAGCGCGTGATCCCGATCGTGCTGCTCACGCCACAGGACTGACGTGACAGCGCCCGTGTCAGGGTGAGGTCAGGTCGGTGTCAGGCCGGCCGAACACAGTGCTCCCATGACAGAAATGGCGATCACGGCTTCCGGGCTTCGGAAGGCCTACCAGGACAAAGTCGTGCTCGACGGCATCGACTTGCAGGTACCCGCGGGGACGATCTTCGCCCTCCTCGGCCCGAACGGCGCCGGGAAGACGACGATGGTGAACGTCCTGACCACGCTGCTCAAGGCGGACGGCGGCGCGATCAGCGTCGCCGGTCACGACATCGCGGCCGAGACCAAGAAGGTCCGGTCCGCGATCGGGGTCACCGGGCAGTTCGCGGCCGTCGACGAGCTCCTCACCGGCGAAGAGAACCTCCAGCTGATGGTGGACCTCAGCGGGGCCAAGGACGGTAAGCGGGTCGTGGCCGACCTGCTCGAGCGCTTCGAACTCACGGAGTCGGCGCACAAGCCGGCGTCGACCTACTCCGGGGGCATGCGCCGGAAGCTCGACCTGGCGATGACGCTCGTCGGCCACCCGCGGATCATCTTCCTCGACGAGCCGACGACCGGCCTGGACCCGCGCAGCCGCCGGACGATGTGGGCGATCATCCGCGACCTCGTCGCCGACGGCGTCACCATCTTCCTCACCACGCAGTACCTCGAGGAAGCCGATCAGCTGGCCGACCGGATCGCCGTGCTCGACCAGGGCCGGCTCGTCGCGGAAGGCACCGCCGACGAGCTCAAGCGCCGGCTGCCCGGCACCCACGTCCGGCTCCGGTTCGCCACCGCCGCCGAGCTCGACGCCGCCGCGCGCGTCCTCGTCGACGGCACCCGCGACGACGAAGCACTCGCTCTGCGCGTTCCCGGCGACGGCAGCTCGAAGTCGTTGCGCACCTTGCTCGACCGGCTCGACGAATACGCGCTCACCGCCGAAGAGTTTTCCGTGCACACCCCCGATCTCGACGACGTCTTCCTCGCCCTCACCGGCCACGCCACGGAGGTTGTTTCCCGATGAGCACCCACGCCACGGTCATGCTTCGCCGCAATTTCAAGCACATCGCCCGGAACCCGACGTCGGTCTTCAACGCCGTCCTGATGCCGATCGTGATCATGCTGATGTTCGTCTACATGCTCGGAGACGCGTTCGACGTCGGCGTCGATTACGTCGACTACGCCACGCCGGGCCTGATGCTCCTCGCGATTTGCTACGGCCTCGGCGCCACGGCGACGTCGGTGAACTCCGACATGACGAAGGGGATCATCAACCGCTTCAAGGTCATGGACGTCTCGCGCGGCGCGGTGCTGACCGGGCACGTCGTCGCGAGCGTGCTGACCAACCTGATCGCCATCGCCGCGCTCGTCGGCGTCGCTTTCCTGCTCGGCTTCAGCCCGTCCGCGGGTTTCCTCGACTGGCTCGGCGTGGTCGGCATGATCGTGCTGCTCGGTTTCGCGGCCGGCTGGTTCACCGTCGCGCTGGGACTGGCCGCGAAAACGCCGGAAACGGCGGGGATGGCCGCCGTGCCGCTGGTGATGCTGCCGTTCTTCAGCAGCGCCATCGTGCCCGCCGAAAAGATGGGACCCGGCCTCCGGGAATTCGCCGAGTACCAGCCGTTCACGCCGATCATCGAAACCGTGCGCGGACTGCTCACCGGCACTCCGTCCACCGGCTACGCGATCGCCGCGGTCGCCTGGTGCGTCGGGATCGCCGTGGTCGGTTACGTGTGGGCGCGGGCGAAGTTCACGAAGCGAGCGTGACGCCCGCCAGCTCGTCCCAGCTCGCCGCCGTTCCCTCCCGCGTCGCCTCGGTGAACCCCTCGTCACCGAGGCGATTCCGGGTGTCCGCTTCGATCCGGGCGAAGTCCGGGTGGGAGCGGTCCGCCAGTCCGCGCAGGCCGGCGCTCGCCGCGAGCAGGCGGGCGGCCTGCGCGGGTTCTTCGGTGCGCAGCGCCAGATCCGCGATTCCCACGAGGACCTGCGCGAGCACGAGCGGGTGGCCCGTCTCGGACGCCGCGGCGAACGCCGCGGCCCGGTGTTCACGGGATTCGCCGACGTCCGTGGCCAGGTAGCCGAGCAGGTCGCCGGTCACCGCGCGGACGGTCGGCAGCCCGGCGCCGTCGCCCAGCATCGTCGTCGCGACGTCGAGCTGGCGGCGGGCCTGCTCGAAATCACCGCGCCAGCGCGCGAGTTCCGCCTTCGACAGCGCCAGCTCGGCCAGCGCGTTCGGCCAGGCGACGCGTTCCGCGGCTCGCTGCGCTTCGGCCAGCGCCACCGCGCTCGCGTCCTCGTCGCCGAGCAGCCAGTACAGCTGGGCCTGCCGCATCCGCATCCGGACGACGTCCTCGATGGCCCCGACCTCGGTGACCACCACGACGGCTTCTTCGTAGTACGCGCAGGCGCCGGCGAACTCGCCGCGCACGGCGATGCGGTCGGCCAGCTCGGTCAGCGCGAACGACGTACCCCACCGTTCGCCGATCGCGCGGAACTCGGCGAGCGCCGTCTCGAGGTGCGCGTCCGCCTCGCGATCGCCGTGGCCGAACTGGATCCGCATCTTGCCGAGCTGCAGCCGGGCCACCGCGCGAGCCCACGGGTCTTCGTCGGCGAGCAGCGGTTCGAACGCGGTCAGTGCCGCGTCCGGCCCGTGCAGCAGGCGTTCGAGCGCGGGGGCGAACCGCAGCTCCAGGTCGCCGTCCGGGGTCTGGAGGCTGATTTCGTAGGCCTTCCGGATCCAGTCCACCGCCTGGGACTCGTCGCTCTGCTGCCCGGACGTCACGAACTGGACGACGAACGAATAGACGACGCCGCGGAGCTCGTCCGGCACGTCGCCGGGCACGGCCGTGGCCGCCAGGACCAGCTCGTTGCCCTCCGCCCGGTGCCCGCCGAGCCACCAGTACCAGGCGGCACCGGCCGCCAGGCGCATCGCGGGCTCGGCTTCGGCGGCCGCGAGCGCACCGCGCATCGCCGCCGCGATGTTCTCGTGCTCGGCTTCGAGCTTGGCCAGCCAGTCCAGCTGTTCGCCGCCGCGCAGGTGCGGCTTCGCGGTCTCGGCCAGTTCGGTGAAGTACGCGAGGTGCGCGTGCCGAGCCCACGTCGTTTCCTCGGCCTCGGCGAGCCGCTGCTCGGCGTACTCCTTGATCGTGCCGAGCATCCGGTACCGCTGCGCGCCGTCGCGCTCGCTGACCACCACCAGCGACTTCTCGGTCAGCGCCGTCAGCAGTTCGAGGACTTCCCACTCCTCGACGACGTCGCCGCCGCACACCCGCTCGGCCGCTTCCAGGCTCGCGCCGCCGGCGAAGACCGACAGCCGGCGCAGCACGACGCGTTCGGCGTCGGTGAGCAGTTCCCAGCTCCAGTCGATGACCGCGCGCAGCGTCCGGTGCCGGGGCAGCGCGGTGCGGCTGCCGCCGGTCAGCAGGCGGAAGCGGTCGTCGAGCCGGTGGGCGAGCTGGTCGAGCGACATGGTGCGCAGCCGCGCGGCGGCGAGTTCGATCGCCAGCGGCATCCCGTCCAGCGCGCGGCAGACGCGCGCCAACGTCGGCAGCGCGGTGTCGTCGGTCGCGAGCTCCTTGCGCACCGCGCCGGCCCGGTCGCGCAGCAGCCGGACGGCCGGGGCGGCCTCGATTTCGGCGGGATCGGCGTCCGGCGCGGGCAGGACCAGCGGCGCGAGCTGCCACAGCGCCTCGCCGGTGATGCCGAGCGGTTCCCGGCTCGTCGCCAGGATCCGCAGCCGACGGCACTCGCCGAGGACGCGGTGGGCGAACGCCGCCGCGGACTCGATGACGTGCTCGCAGTTGTCCAGCACCAGCAGCATCGACCGCTCGCGCAGCGCCGCGATGACCCGGTCCGTCGGCTCCGCGTCCGGTGCCTCGCCGAGGAGCGCGTCCCGCAGCTTGAGCGCGCCGAGCGTGGCTTGCGCGACGTCGCCGTCGGCGCCGATGGCCGCGAGCTCGACCACCCAGGCGCCGTCCGGCAGGTCGCCGAGCAGGTGCCGCGCGGTTTCCGTGGCCAGCCGGGTCTTCCCCGAGCCGCCCGGGCCGATCACGGTGGTGAGCCGGTGGCCGGAGCTGAGTTCGCTGACCGCGGTGACGTCGGCGTCCTTGCCGACGTAGCTGGTGAGCTCGGCCCGTAGGTTGGTCTTCCGGTCCGCTTCCGGCCGCGCCAGCTCGCCCCGCAGCAGCGCGACGTGCAGCGCCGAGAGTTCCGGCGAAGGATCGACGCCCAGCGAATCGGCGAGCGCGTCCTTCGTGCGCTGGTACAGGAGCAGCGCTTCGGAGTCGCGGCCGCTGGCGACGAGGGCGCGCATCAACGCGGCGACGAGCCGTTCGCGCATCGGGTTGGCGGCGACCAGATCGGTCAGCTCGGTGACGACCTTCGCGCCGTGACCGAGGTTCAGCTCGGCGTCGAAGTACTCCTCCACGGCCGTCAGGCGCAGGGCTTCGAGTCGGGTGACGGCGGCTTCGAGGGCCGCGCTTTCGGGCAGGTCGACGTCCTGCATGGCCGGACCGCGCCACAGCTCGAGCGCTTCCCGGAGCCGGCCCGGTTCGCCGGCGAGCCGTTCGAACCGCACGGCGTCGACGTCGTCGGGGCCGAGCAGCAGCCGGTAGCCGGTCGGCTGCCCGTCGACGGACCCTTCCGGCAGCGCTTTCCGCAGCCGGGAAACCAGGCGTTGCAACGCGTTCGCGGCATCGGCGGGCGGGTGCTCACCCCAGATCCAGTCGACCAGCGTCGCCTTCGGGACGACGTGTCCCGGGTCGAGCGCGAGGGCGGCCAGCAGGCCGCGCAACCGGGCGCCCGGCACGTCGGCCAGTGCGCCGTCGTCCGTCCGGACCTCGAAGGGGCCCAGTATCCCGATCTGCACCAGGCCGATCTTGCCACGGACGCCGGTGTCCGAGCGGTGTCAGGCCCGTGTCAGCCGGCCCGGCCATCGTGGCGGCAACCACCACGAAAGGAAATCCGATGAGCCAGAAGGTCGACGTCCCGCACGGTCTGCCCATGGAGCGCGACGCGGGCCCCTTCGACCCGCCGAGCGGGATCAGCCGGCTGCGCGACGCGCGCCCGGTCAGCCCGCTCGTGTTCCCCGACGGGCACGAGGGCTGGCTCGTCACCGGCTACGAAGAGGTCCGGCAGCTGATGGCCGACACGCGGTTCAGCTCGCGGCTGGACCTCGACGTCATCCACGTGCCGTACGAGACGGGCATGCCCGCCGCGACGGAGCCGTCCCCGCAGCTGCCGGGCATGTTCATCGCAATGGACCCGCCGGACCACGGCCGGCTGCGGCGCAAGCTCACCGGCGCCTTCACCGTCAAGCGGATGAAGACGCTGGAGGACCACATCGTCGACATCGTCGAGCGGCAGCTGGACCACCTCGCACAGCTGACGCCGCCGATCGACCTGGTGAAGGAGTTCGCGCTCCCGGTGCCGTCGCTGGTGATCTGCGAACTGCTCGGCGTGCCGTACGAGGACCGCGAAAGCTTCCAGGCCGACTCGGCGCAGTTCATGGTCCGCGACCAGCCGCTCGAGACGAAGATGGGCGCGTACATCGCGCTGAACACGTACCTCACCGAGCTGGTCACGAGCAAGCGCGCCGAGCCCGGCGACGACATCCTGTCCGACCTGGCCCGCCACGAGGACCTGACCGTCGAGGAGCTGACCGGCGCCGCGTTCCTGCTGCTGCTCGCCGGCCACGAGACGACCGCGAACATGCTGTCGCTGGGCACTTTTGCGCTCCTGGAGCACCCGGAGCAGGCCGCCGAGGTTCGTGCGAACCCGGACCTGCTGCCGGGCGCGGTCGAGGAACTCCTGCGCTACCTGTCGGTGGCCGACATCTTCTTCCGCTACGCCACCGAAGACCTGGAGCTGGGCGGCGAAACGATCCCGCGGGGGTCGACGGTCGTGGTTTCGCTGCTGGCCGCCAACCACGACCCCCGCCGCTTCGAAAACCCGGACACCCTCGACGTCCACCGCAACGCCCGCGGCCTCCTCTCCTTCGGCCACGGCGTCCACCAGTGCCTCGGCCAGCAGCTGGCCCGCATCGAGATGCGCGCCGGCTTCGAGGCCCTGCTGCGGCGCTTCCCGACGCTGGCGCTCGCGGTGCCCGCGGGGGAGGTGAAGCTGAGGACGGACATGAACATCTACGGCGTCCACGAGCTGCCGGTCACCTGGACGGCTACCGCAGGAAGCTGATCACCGCGTCCCGGCCCGCGTGGCCGCGCTCGCGGTTCTGGATCGAGTGGGACTCGCCCGGGACGATCACCAGCTGACCACGCGGAGCCTGCGCCGCTTCCTCCCGAGCCCACTCCAGTGGCGTCGACAGGTCGCGGTCGCCGTTCACCAGCAGCACCGGGACGTTCGGCAGCCGGCCGGCCGGGTTCGAAGCGGGGCGCTCGGCCGGCCACGGGAGGCAGCTCTGGATGAAGCCCTGCTGCGTAGCCACTTCCGTCGTGTACGGCCAGGTCGCGCGAGCCGGCAGCGTGCGGGCGGCCAGCGATAGCAGTGGTTGGCGCAGTGACACCGGCGTCGCCGCGGAGCCCCACGGGAAGCGCTGGTCCGCGCACAGCGTCGCCGCGTGGAGGCCGGCGCTGAACGATGCCGGGTCGTCGCCGCCGGACTTGTACGCCTCCAGCAGGCCGTCCAGGTCAGCCGGGGCGCCCGCGCGGGCCTCGTGGACGGCGCCGACGAGGTCGCCCGCCGCCGCGTTGCGGTACGTCGGGTCGACGAACTCGTACGTGACGACCAGGTCGAAGATCCGCACGCCGTCGGCCGGACTGCGGTGGCGGACCACCCACGCCAGGTCGTCGGCCGGGTCGTAGCCGCACGCGGGAGCTACCGCGCACGCCGCTCGCAGCACCCGCGCTTCGGCCGTCAGCCCCGTCAGGTACAGCGAGGCCGATGCCGAAGCGTGGTGCGGCAGCACCGAATCGAGGACGACCTTGCTGACGTTGCCCGGGTGCGCGAGCGCGTACCGGGCCGCCGTGAAGGAGCCGTACGAGACGCCGTCGACCACCATCTTCGGCACGTCGAGCGCGCGCCGGAGCTGGTCGAAGTCCGCGACCGTCTGGTCGGTCGAGTACAGCGGTGCCGTGTCGCCGAGGATGTGTGCGCATTCGAGCACCGCGTCGCGGGAAGGCGTCGCGATGTCCGAGCTGCCCATCTGCGCCTGCAGCCCGGGGCACTTCAGCGCGCCGGACGGGCCGGTGCCGCGCTGGTCGAGCATGACGAACCGGTAGTCCTTCGCGACTTCCGGCAGCCGCTGCTTCGCGATCCGCGTGATGGTGCCGACGCCACCCTGGCCGGGGCCGCCGGTCAGGAACAGCAGGACGCCCTTGGGCGCGTCGGCGTTGTCGGCGGTCGCCACGGCGAGGTCGAGCGTGCCCGGCACGCGGCCGGTGTGGTCGAGCGGCACGGTCAACGTCGAGCAGGTGAAACCCGGTTGGCCCGGGCACGGGTGCGGATCCGTCAGCTTCGGTCGTCCCCCAGGACGCGCGTCGGCCGAGGCCACACCCCCGAGTGCGGCGGTCAGCGCCAGGACGAGCCCGGCGGTCAGGAGCTTCGAACGCATGGGTGCATCATGCGCACAGCCGCCCGGGCCGCGGCTACCCCCGATCAGGGCTTCTCAGGGCCAGAGGCGTTCGCGGACCCAGCCGCCGCCGGTCTTGCGGTACCGCAACCGGACGTGCCGGCGGTCGTGGCTCGCCTGCCAGAACTCGACGACGTCCGGGTCCACGAAGTACCGCGTCCACGTTTCCGGGGCGGTGCCGGGGTTTTCCTCGACCCAGCGCTCCGCTTCCGCGGCCGCGGCGACGAGGTCCGCCGGGTCGGCCAGCACCTGGGACTGGCGCCCGATGAACGCCTCGACGCGGGACGCCGGCGGCCGGGCGAGGAAGTCCTCCGCCGAAACTTCGGGCGCGGCCGGGGAAACCGGCCCGCGCAGCCGGACCTGGCGGCCGCGGCCGGGCCAGAAGAACGTCAGCGCGGCCCGCGGGTCCTTGCTCAGCTGCAGGCCCTTCGGGCTTTCGGAGCTGGTCGCGACCGCCCAGCCGGCCGGGCCGACGTCCTTGAGGATCACGACGCGGGCGTCGGGCGCACCATCGGCGTCCACTGTGGACAGTGTGACGGCGTGCGGCGCGAGCACGTGCTCGCCGGCTTCGGTCAGCCAGTCCAGGAACAGCGCCCGCGGGTCCGGCGGCGCCGTTTCCGGCGTGAACACAGGGAGTTCTTCGGGGAACGACGGCCACCCGCGCAGCTGCACCATGTCAACGACCGTACGGCTGGTGCCCCGGCGGCGGGTAGACGGGCGGCTGGGGACCGCCCGGGCCGACGGCCGGCGGGGGCGGCACCTGCGGCATCGGCGCCTGCTGCTGCCAGCCCGGCGGCGGCTGCTGCGCGGGCGGTTGCTGCTGGACCGGTGGTTGCTGCTGCTGGTGCTGGGCCTGCTGCCACTGCACCTGCTGGTAGACCTCGGCGGGCTGCGGGAAGCAGTACGTCAGCTTGGCGTTGACCGAACCCTGCACCGCGGCGCCCCAGAACTTCCCGCCGACGAACGCGAACATCTGCCCGGCCGAGAGGTCCACCGCGACCATCCGCGTCTCGCCGCCGAACTGGTTGCCCGACTTCGCGGACGCGGCCTGAGCGGCGTCCGGGTACACGCGCTGGCCGACCAGCCCGGCGATGACCACCGACGCCGCGGTCCAGCCCATGGTGCCGATGAGGTTCGCGCGAGCGTGCTGCGTGGCGCGGCCGGTGAAGTCGTACAGCGCCGCGGCGCTGACCTCGGGCACGGCCGCGGCGATGACGCAGTAGTTCATCGTCGAGAGCATCACCGACTCGGTGAACAGGCCGACGACGGCCGTCGCGGGCCCGATCTGCACGGAGTTCAGCCGGCCGCCCGAGCGCTGGATGCGCTCGGCCACCGCGCCGAGGTACTGCTCGGGGGTGAGCACGCCGGACCTCCTCGGGTCGTGAACCGGACCACTCGCCGCCATCGTCGCACGCCTCGGCGTCCCGGCGTCTTCAGCCAGCGGTTTTCACACACGCCGCATGGTTGACTGTGCGCGCTATGCGACGACTCGTACTTCTCGCGCCCGCCGCGGTCCTCCTGGCCGGCTGCGGCCCCGCCATCGTGTCCGGCACCGCGACGCCCAGTTCGCCGTCCGCCTCCTCCGCCGCGGCCGCCGGGCTGCCGCCGGAGCCGCAACCCGGTGCGACCGAGGACTGCCCGTACCTCGGCAGCGAATTCGTGGCCGACTCGAACGGCCAGCACGTGTCGAAGGTGCGCGTGTCCGCCGACCAGCCCCACCCGGCGTGCTTCTTCTATCGCCCGGACGGGAAGGTCCAGCTCACCGTCCGGGTGTACGTCGGGGACGCGAAAACGGCGACGGCGCTGGTCAACCAAGCGGCGCCGGTGGACTCGTCGAACCCGGCGAGCGACCCTTCCGGCTGGAAGGGCGGCTATTTGTCCACCGACGACGGCGCTGTCTACGCTGTCGCCAAGGGCTCCGCGGCGGTCATCGCGACCACGAACCAGAAGCAAAGCGTGAAGGCACGCACAGTGGTCAAGAAGGCTATCGCTGCCCTGAAGCTCTAGGTAGCGGGCTCCACACGGGTGAGTGATGTTGATCTTGTATTACCCTGTGCGTCACGCGCAGGCTTCGTGGACTCGCGCACCGCAGCCACCGGGGCATCCCCACCCCGGGGCGGGGCACCAACTCTGCAACGACAAAGGACAAGATTCGTGGCTGACACCCTCAAGGAAATCCTGCTCGACTCCAGCCGTCGCCCGGCGGTCGTGACCGACTTCGAGACCCTCGTCGACGCCGAGGTCTCGGACAAGGGCGGCGTTTCGGGTGCCGTTGTGAAGACCGGCTTCGCGGCCGTCAAGAAGATCAAGCCGGGCATCATCCCCTCGGCCGTCGACACCCTGCTCCCCGACTTCGTGGTCGCGCTCGAGCCGTTCTACGGCGACTACCGCGCCAAGGGTGGCAACGACTTCGGCGCCTACCTGACCAGCCGCTCGGACGAGGCTTCCGACGCGCTGCTGAGCGTCACCGACTCGCGCGCGGAGCGCAGCAGCCGTGACAGCATCAAGAAGGTCTACGGCAAGCTGCGCCCGAACGGCAAGAAGAACGTCGAGGAGGCGCTGCCGCGGCTCGGCGCGCTGGTCGACAAGCACGCCGCCAACGCGTGAGCTAGCTCGGAGCACGACTGAAGAGGCCCCCGGTGCACCCCCGGGGGCCTCTTCGCGTCGCTATCAGTTCTTCTTTTCGGCGGGCGCCGCGGAGGGCGCCTTGCCGTTCGCCTGCGGGGTCGGCTTCGCCGCTTCGGCGGGCTTCGGCGCGGGCGGGGTGGCCTTCGGCGGCGCGGGCGCGACCGGCGGCTCCTGCTTCGAACGGAGGGCGTAGGCGGCGCCGGCGCCGACCACGACCAGGCCGAGCAGCCACGGCCACTTGCGACGGCTGCGGGTGCCCTTCGCGGCCGACTTGGCCTCGGTCACGGCAGCGTAGAAGTCCTTCTTCGCCGCCTTGAAGTCCTTCTTGCCGCGGCGCTTCGAGTCGCCGGCCGCTTTCGCGGCCTTGATGGCGGCCTTCTTCGCCTTGCGACCCGGCTTGCGCAGCTCGGACAGGCGCGCGAGCGCCTCCTGGCGAGCGGCCTTCGAGCTCTTCTTGAGCTCCTTGCGGGTCAGTTCCGTCTTCTTCGCGAGCTTCTTCTGCGCGCGCCGCCCCTGCTTGACACCCTCGGTGACGAGTTTGTCGGCGGTCTCGACGGCCTGGGCTGTCGCCCGGGACATGGGCTTCACCTCATCATTCGTTTTGACACTGCTCTGTTACCCGTAACCTATCGTGCCCCTTTTCCGCGCCGCCCGCCGCAGATGGCACGATGAGTCTCGTGAAAGCTACGCTGCACACCAACCAGGGTGACATCCACCTGAACCTGCTCCCCGACCACGCGCCGAAGACGGTCGCGAACTTCGTCGGGCTCGCGGAAGGCACCAAGGAGTACACCCAGCCCAACGCGGCGGGCACGAACTCCGGGCCCTTCTACGACGGTTCGATCTTCCACCGGGTCATCGACGGCTTCATGCTGCAGGGCGGCGACCCGACCGGCACCGGCCGCGGCGGCCCCGGCTACAAGTTCGGCGACGAGTTCCACCCGGAGCTGCAGTTCAGCAAGCCGTACCTGCTGGCCATGGCGAACGCCGGGCCGGGCACCAACGGCTCGCAGTTCTTCATCACCGTGGCGCCGACCGCCCACCTGAACTTCCGCCACACGATCTTCGGCGAGGTGGCCGACCAGGAGTCGCGCAACGTCGTCGACGCGATCGCGCGCACCGCGACCGGCCCGGCGGACCGCCCGCTGACCGACGTCGTGATCGAGAAGGTCACCGTCGAGCACTGACGGCTGACTCGGCGAGGTTTCGGTAGGTTGGTCACATCGTGAACCAACCGCCGAACCCCGCCGCCGAACAAGCCGCGCTCCCCGGGTGCTGGTGGCACCCGAACCGCCCGACCGGATTGAGCTGTTCCCGGTGCGGGCGTCCGGCGTGCCCGGATTGTCTCCGCGAAGCGCCCGTCGGCTTCCAGTGCACCGACTGCGTGCACGCCGGGGGCCAGCAGCAGCGCCGTCAGCACCGCGAACACCAGGAAGCCGGCTTCGGCCAGCGGACGGTCTTCGGTGCGCGCCTGTCGAAGTCCGTGCTCGTCACCCAGGTCATCCTCGCGGTGAACGTCCTGGTCTACCTCTTCACGGCGTTCCAGGCGCAGAGCCTCAACGACAACGACACCTCGGCCGTCTTCCAGCGCGGCAGCCTCTACGTCGCCGCGACCCTGGGCAACGACGAGTGGTGGCGGGTCCTGACCAACGGGTTCCTGCACTACGGGCTCATCCACATCGCGGTGAACTCGTTCTCGCTGTGGATGATGGGCCGGGCCCTGGAGCAGGTGTGCGGCCGCGGCCGCTACCTCGCCCTCTACTTCACCTCGATGCTCGGCGCGTCCGCCGCCGTCCTGATCTTCGACCAGAACGGTCCGCCGACGGTCGGCGCGTCCGGCGCGCTGTTCGGCCTGATGGGCGCCTACGCGGTGCTCGTGCTGAAGCTGCGGCTGAACCCGACCGGGCTGATCATCACCCTCGCCCTGAACGCCTTCATCACGTTCGGCATCCCGGGCATCTCGATCTGGGCCCACGTCGGCGGCCTGGTGACCGGGGCGGTGGTCACCGTCGCGCTGCTCTACGCCCCGCAGGAGGGCCAGGCGCGCTGGCAGGCCATCGGCATCGCGATCATCGTGGTCGCCATCGTCGGCCTGCTGGCCTACCAAGCCACCCGGTTCGGGACGGCGACCTGCGGTTTCCTCCCGTACCGCGGCGTCCAGACCTACGTCTGCGCGGCCTAGCCGCGCGCACGCAGCGTGCTGAGGACGTCCAGGACGTCCCGCGGGTCCTCGCCGAGGTCCAGCCACCCGAAGACGTAGAGCTGCTCGTCGTGCTCGAGCTCAAGGGTGACGCCGTCACGGCCCAGCCGGCGCGTGGTGCGCAGCCGGGTGCGGGTCTGCGCCCACGGCAGCCGGTGCGTGCCACCCAGCGTGCGGGCCACCAAGCCCTCGGCATCGGCCGCCAGCCGCGGCCGGACGAGCGTGGCGTGGGTCGCGAACGCGCCGACGGCCACGGCCGCCAGCACGAACAGCACCAGCCCACCGCGGTCGCCCGACAGCGCGTCGACAACCACGCCGGCCAGCAGCAGTGCCGTGACCGCCCAAGCCGATACCACAACGGCCTGCCGGGGCGCCCATGAGGTGGGGTAGTTATCCACAGGGGTTATCCACACTGGGGATGAGTCACACCGGTGTAATTCGGCGTCAAGCCGCCGTTCGGAGTAATAATCAACGCCAGCGCATGGTCATCAGCAGACCCGCGATCATCAGCGCGAAACCGCCGGCGAAGTTCCAGTTGCCCAGATCGGCCATCCAGGAAATCTTGTCACCGGCGATGTAGTTCACCAGCAGCCACACCAGGCCCACGAGCATCAGCCCGAACATGGGGATCTTCCAGGCGAGGCCGGTCGGGCCGACGGCCCGCACCTTCACCGGCGTGCGCCGGTCGGCAGGCGGGGTGTAAGCGGTCTTCTTGCGGACCTTGGACTTGGGCATCGTGTGTTCCTCGCGGTGCTCTTCGGGCTCGTCTGGTGGCGATGTCCCGCTGAGGGTGCGCAACCAGCGCCACGTGCACACGTTAACGTAAACGACCGCAGGAAAGCAGCGGCCGGAGTGGTCGGATTTTCCCGCACCGTGACAACGGCGTCACCCAGGGTTCGGCGCGGCTTGAGAGGAGCTTGCGTGGAGATGCGCGAAGGACCGGATGACGACCGGCGCAGACACCCAGGACAGCGGCCGGTGCCGCCGCGTCGTCCGGCCACGCCCCCTCGCGGCCAGGTGCCGCCCCGGCCGCCCCAGCGCGGGCCGCAGGGGCAGCAGCCGCCCCGGCGTTCGTCCGCCCCGGCGCCCCGCCGGTACGCGAGCCCGCCGCCGGCGGGTGCGAACGAGGAGACCATCGTCTTCGCCCCGGTCGGGAAGGGCGGCGCCGCGACCAAGGAGAAGCCCGCCCCGGCCCCGCTGGGCAAGGGCGGCGTCGCGATCCGGACGGCCGGCGAAGTCCTCATCACGCTGGGCCTGGTCGTGCTGCTGTTCATGGTCTACGAGCTGTACGTGACCGACCTGTTCTCGGCGGGCAAGCAGTCCGAGGCGAGCGACCAGCTCGACGGCGAGTGGGCGCACGACCGGACGCTGCACCCCGAGCTGATCGACGGCAAGGCGTTCGCCCGGATCCACATCCCGACGTTCGGCGTCGACTACAACTTCACCATCCAGGAAGGCACCGACGAGACCGCGCTCGAGGTCGGCCCGGGCCACTACAAGGGCACGTCGCTGCCCGGCGAGCCCGGCAACTTCGCCGTGGCCGGCCACCGCGTCGGCAAAGGTGCCCCGTTCAACGACCTGGACAACCTCTCGTCTTGTGACCAGATCGTGATCGAGACCTCGACCGACTTCTACATCTACAAGGTCCTGCCCTATGACGACGAGATCGAGAACTGGGCGGGCACCAAGGGCGCCGACCCGAAGTGCAAGGGCGTCTCGACGCTGCGCGACCCCAACGCCGAAGACGGCGGGGCGTACAGCGAGACGTTCGGCCGCAAGGTCGTGCTGCCCAGCCAGGGCACCGCGGTGAACCCGGTCCCGTACAAGGACGCCGAGACGCTCCCGAAGGCCCAGCAGGCGGCGCTGCTCACGCTCACGACGTGCCACCCGCAGTTCTCCGCCCGCGAGCGGCTCATCATCACGTCGGTGCTGACCCAGCAGGTGCCGAAGAACCAGGTCAAGGACTACGGCGACCTGCTTTCGAAGATCGGGGAGGCCTGATGTACGCCTGGCTCTGGCGGAAGTTCCCCGGCCCCTTCGCGGTCAAGCTGACGATCGCGGTGGTCCTCGTGCTCGGCGTGGTCGCGCTGCTGATGTTCGTGATCTTCCCGTGGCTGGAGCCGCGGCTGTGGTTCAACGAGGTCGCGGTCAACTGAAGACGCGGCGGAAGGACCGGGACGACCTCGTGCTGAGCCTGTACCAGCGCGAAGGGCACGGGCCGCCGCCCGGCGTCGAACACCACCTCGCCGAGATGCCGGACGGGCCGTTGAGCGAGGCGCAGATCGCCGGCGCCGAGCGGTTCGCGGTGCTGGCCGCCGAGGCCGTGCGCGCGGGCCGGCCGACGTTCGCGCGCTGCCACGCCGGGCTCAACCGGTCGGGACTGGTCGTCGCGCAGGCGCTGCACAACGAGCTGTTCGTGCAGCACCTCGAGAGCGGGCGGCCGACCGCGCGCCTGCTGGTCGGGCTCGGCCCTTGAGGTTCGGGGTCTTCCTGGTCAGCGGCCGGTTCCCCGGGCAACGCGACTCCGACGTCCTGCGCCGGTCCGTCCGCGCGGCCGAGCTGGCCGAAGAAGCCGGCTTCGACGACGTCTGGTTCGCCGAGCACCACTTCGTTCCCTACGGCGTCTGCCCGTCCGCCATCACGCTGGCCGCGCACGTGCTCGGGCGGACGTCGCGGATCGGCGTCGGGACCGCGGTGAGCGTCCTGTCGACGACGCACCCGGTGGCGCTGGCCGAGCAGTGGGCCCTGCTCGACGCCGTCTCCGGCGGCCGGCTGCGGCTCGGCGTGGGGCGCGGTGGCCCCTGGCAGGACCTCGAAGTCTTCGGCACCGGGCTGGACCGCTACGAGACCGGCTTCGAGGAGACCCTCGACGTCTTCCTCCGCGCCACCACCGGCCGGGCGCACGCCGGGGGCCGGCACTTCGCGTTCCGGGAGGTGCCCGTCGTGCCGTCGCCGGAGCGGCGGCCGGACGTCGTCGTGGCCTGCGGCGGGCCGAAGTCGGACGCCGTGCGCCAGGCCGCGGACCGGAACCTGCCGCTGCTGCTCGGGCTGCACGCCGACGACGAGGAGAAGGCGGCCACCGTCGCGGCCTACGGGAAGCCGGCGGACCACGTCTCGACCGTGCTCTGCCAGGTCGGCGACGAAGCCGTCGTCCGCGAAGCGCTCCCCGCGTGGCTGAAGGACGGTTTGGGGGCGCACGTCACGGTCGACGGGCGGCCGGGGCCGTCGCGGGACCCGCGGGAGTACACCGAACGGCTCTGCGCGATCCACCCCGTGGGGACCGCGGACCACTGCGTGCGGACCCTGGGAACGAGCCTCCGGCGCACCGGCGTCTCCCACGTGCTGATGCTCGTGGAAGCGTCGGGTACGCCGGAGGGGACCTACGCGAACATCACGCGGATCGGCACCGAGGTGCTGCCCGCGCTGCGGGCTAGCAGTCCCGCAGTTCCGGGCTCTGGTTGAGCAGCTGGCCGCGCGGCGAGACGAACGCGCGGTAGCGGTCACCGTCCACTTCGGTCTTCTTGAACACGGCGACCCGGTGGCAGTTCTGGAACGCGAGCTTGACGCCGAAGTGCCGCTCGAGGCCGCCGCGGATCGCGTCCGAGGCCAGCGCCCGCAGCAGCTGCCCGCGGGCGACCTCGCTCGGCGGGGGAGTCTCGTTGTCGGCGAAGCCGTCCGCGGCGCCCTCGGCGTCGGCGATGACGCCGGTGATGACTTCCCAGGCGTACGGCAGGGATTCCTTGACGCAGGTGACGAACTCGGCGTCGGTGACCTCCCCGCGCTCGGCCTTCTCCAGCAGCGCGGGTGACACGTCCAGGGACATCGAACCTCCAGTTTGAGCAGGGCCACCCTCTTGGCTACCGGCCGGGTGGCCTGGCCACAAGAGAAAACGATGATCATCACCAATATGGCGGAAGGCCTGGTCACTCCCAGCGGAAGAGCTTCGCCGCCAGCGCGGTCCCGGCCACCGCGAAGGCGGCGAGCACGACCAGTTGCAGCGGCTGCACCCCGGTGCCGACCCAGGCGTCCTGCAGCGGCTGCGAACCCGGCGGCACGTAGTCGCCGATCCGGCGGACGACCTCCGGCAGCAGCGGCCGCGGCAGGTACACGCCGCCGAAGAACATCGTCGGCAGGAACGCGACCATCGCGACGCCGTTCGCGGCCTTCGAAGTGCGGGCGACCGCGGCCGCGACCAGGCCCAGCGCGAACATCGAGACGACGCCGAGCAGCAGCGTCAGCGCGAACGAGAGCGGGTGCTTCGGCAGCGGGACGTCGTAGACGGCGTTGCCCAGCCCCAGCACCAGCGCGATGCCCGCGAGCGCGACCACGACGTGGATGAGCAGCTGCGCGCCCAGCAGGTTCGCCGGGTGCACCGGCGTCGTGGCCAGCCGGCGCAGCACCCCTTGCTCGCGGTAGGCGGTGACCGCGGCGGGGATCGACTGCAGCGCGAGCATCGCGAGGCTCACGACGATCAGTGACGGCACCCACGCGTCGATGAACCGGAACCCGCCGGTCTTTTCGCTGGGTTCGGTCATGCCGGGGATGGCGCCGATCGCGAGCAGCAGGATCGACGGCAGCAGGACGCCCGCGACCGCCATGAACGGCGAGCGGAGGAAGAGCTTCGTTTCGGTGGTGGTGATCTTGGCGAAGGTGTTCACAGCGCACTCCTGGTCAGCGAGACGAAAGCGTCGTCCAAAGTGGACGCGTTGACGGATTGGCGGAGCTCGGCCGGGGTGCCCGTGGCGACCACGCGCCCGGCGTCGAAGATCGCGACGCGGTCGCAGAGGCGCTCGGCTTCGTCCATGAAGTGGGTGACGAGCAGGACCGTGACGCCGGTGTCGCGCACGCCCTCGACCAGCTGCCAGGTTTCGCGGCGGGCGTGCGGGTCGAGCCCGGTGGTGAGCTCGTCGAGGATCGCCAGCTCGGGGCGGCCGACGAGGGCCAGCGCGATCGACACGCGCTGCTTCTGGCCGCCGGAGAGCTTTCCGAACGCGCTGCGGGCGTGGTCGCGCAGGTCGAGCTGGTCGAGCAGGACGTCGATGTCCGCCGGGTCCGGGTAGAAGGAGGCGAACAGCTCCAGCGCCTCGCGCACCCGCAGCTTCGCGGGCAGCTGGCTTTCCTGCAGCTGGACGCCGACGCGGCGGGTCAGCGCCGCGCGGTCGGTCGCCGGGTCGAGGCCGAGCACGGAGAGCGTGCCGCCGTCGGCCCGACGCAGGCCCTGGAGGCATTCGACGGTGGTGGTCTTCCCGGCGCCGTTCGTGCCGAGGATGCCGAAGATTTCGCCGCGCTCGACGGTGAACGAAACGCCGTCGACCGCGACCCGGGTGCCGTAGCGCTTGCGGAGTTCGGTGACTTCGATGAGGGGCATGCCGACAAAGCTACGAATCGGCCTGCCTGCGCGGAATGACGCTGAAACCCCAGCTCAGGTAGCGTTTTGCTGAAGCGGGGGTGGGGCTGGGCCCACCCCGTTCGTGGGGCTTCGCGGATCGCGGCCGCGATGGCGGTCCGGCGAAGATTCCGGGGGAAGGAGGTGCCGGGATGACGTACCCGCGTGCCCTCGGCCGGGCGCTGGCGCTGGCCGCGCGTTCGCTGCTGAGCTGGTTCGACGTGCTGGTCGAGCTGATCGCGTTCGCGCTGCTCTGCGCCGGGCTGGTGTTCTTCCTCGGCCCCGCGGTCGAATGGGCCCGCGGCCGCTCGACGACGGCCCGGGCGCTGGCCGGGCGCTGGTGCGGCGTCGAGGTCGAAGCGCCGTACCAGCCCGAGCCGCCGGAGCCCGTGCGCGAGCGCGACGGCTGGTACCGCGACGGGAACACGCTCTACAAGCGGGCGTTCTGGATCCGCTGGCAGCACCGGCTCACCTGGGCGCTGGAGGACCCGGCGGCCGAGCGCGAGTTCGCGTGGCAGCTGGTGAACCCGCTGGTCACGCTGTTCCTCCCGGTCGCCGTGCTGGTCGGCGGGCCGTCGGTGCTGCGCGGCTACGGCCGGTGGACGCGCTGGTGGCTCGGCCCGCGGCCGGTGGTCGAACGCCGCGGGAACCGGCTGCAGCGGCACCTGGAATCGCTGGGGCACCAGATCGGCATCCTCGTGCTTTCCCTGGTGCAGTTCGTCTTTTCGGCGTGGCAGCTGGTCGTCATCGCCGTTGCCACGCCGGTGGCGGCCCCCGTCGTGCTGTGGAGCCGGACCATCACCGACACGCTGCGCCGCGAAACCGGGAACTGGACCGGGGTGCGGATCGCCCGCCCGTACCTGCCGCCGCCCGGCCTGCCGGTGCCGCGACCGGACGGGCTCTACCAGGTCGGCAAGCAGCTCTACGACGAGCCGTTCTGGCCGGTGCAGCACGCCCGCAGGCGGTGGATCCTGCGCGACCGGGCCACCTGGCGCGACCTCGCCGGCGGCGGCCTGATCCCGCTCGTCTCGCTGGCGCTGACCCTGCCGACGGTCGCGTTGCTCGGCTGGGGGCTCGTCGGCCTGGTGACGCTGTGGGGGTGGCGGCCGTTCGTGAGCTCCCCGGTCCGCTGGCTGGTCCTGCCCGAGGTGTCGACGCACCTGGGTGCGCTCGCGCAGACCCCGCTGGCGCTGGCGATGATCGTCGCCGGCCTGGTCCCGACCACCTGGCTCGCCCGCCAGCAGGCCCGCTTCGTCAAGGTGTGGCTCGGGCCGACCGAGTCGTCCCGGCTCGCCCGGCGCGTCGAACGGCTCAAGCAGACGCGCACCGACGTCACGGTCGCGCAGGCGGCGGAGCTGCGCCGGATCGAGCGCGACCTGCACGACGGCATCCAGTCCCGGCTGGTCGCGATGGGCATGAAGCTCGGCGCGGTCGAGGCGCTGGTGGACGCCGACCCGGCCGCGGCGAAACGGCTCGCGGCCGAGCTGCGCGCGTCGTCGTCGGAGGCGCTCACCGAGCTGCGGGTGCTGATCCGCGGCATCCACCCGCCGGTGCTCTCCGAACGCGGGCTGCTGGACGCCATCCGCGCGCTGGCACTGGACAGCCCGCTGAAGGTGCCGGTCACCGGCTCGCTGCCGGACCGGCTCGAGGAGCCGGCGGAGGCGTGCGCGTACTTCACCGTGTCGGAGCTGCTCGGCAACGCGGCGAAGCACGGCGCGAAACGGGCGTCGATCGAGGTTTCCTTCGACGAGGACCTGCTGACGCTGGTGGTGACCGACGAAGGCCCGGGCGGCGCGAACCCGGCCCGCGGGTCGGGACTCCGCGGAATCGAACGCAGGCTGGGCGCCTTCGACGGTAGGTTGACGCTGACCAGCCCGATCGGCGGGCCGACCAGGGCGACCGTGGAGCTCCCGTGTCAGATCTACCCAGAACCGTCGTCGCCGAGGACCAGTACCTCCTCCGAGACGGTCTGACGCACCTCCTGGCGGCGCACGGCTTCGACGTCGTCGCGGCGGTCGGCAGCGGTCCCGAACTGGCGGACGCGCTGCGGGAACACCGGCCCGAGGTGTCCATTGTGGACGTCCGGATGCCGCCGACGAACACCGACGAAGGCCTCCAGGTCGCGCTGGCCGCCCGCCGCGAGGTCCCGGGACTGCCGATCCTCGTGCTGTCCCAGCACGTCGAGCAGCTGTACGCACGCGAACTGCTGGCCGACGGCACGGGCGCGATCGGCTACCTGTTGAAGGACCGAGTGTTCAACGCTGACCAGTTCATCGACGCGGTCCGCCGGGTCGCCGCCGGCGGCACGGTGATGGATCCCGAGGTGATCGCGAAACTGGTGGCGGGCAACGCCACCGACCCGCTGGCCGCGTTGACGGCCCGCGAACGCGAGGTGCTCGGCCTGATGGCCGAAGGCTGCTCGAACGCGGCGATCGCGGCGAAGCTGCACTTCAGCGAAGGGGCGGTCGGCAAGCACACGGCGAACATCTTCGCGAAGCTCGAGATCACGGCTTCGGACGACACGAACCGCCGCGTGCTGGCCGTTCTCGCCTACCTCGGCGCGGACGCCTAGCCGCGCGAAACCCGCGTCATCTCCTCGCGCTCGACGACCTTGATCCGCTCCCGGCCCGCCGCCGAACCGAGCGACTTCTCGTGCGCGTCCAAGCGGCCCCAGCCGTCCCACGTCGTGAACGGGATCCCGCGCGCGGCCAGGAAGTCCAGGATCGCGTCGGGCGAGGAGAACTTCGGCGCCGTCAACGTGTCCGCGTCCGCCAGCAGGCTCGCGACGGTCTCCGCCGCGTCGCCCTTCGTGTGGCCGATCAGGCCGACCGGGCCGCGCTTGATCCAGCCCGTCACGTACACGCCGGGGAGCTGGTTTTCGTCCAGGTCCAGCACACGGCCGGCCTGGTTCGGGACGACACCCGCCGAGTGGTCGAACGGGATCTCCGGCAGGTGCGAGGACAGGTAGCCGACCGCGCGGTAGACCGCCTGGACGTCCCAGTCGTGGAATTCGCCGGTGCCGCGGACGTTCCCGTCGCCGGTGAGCTCGGTGCGTTCGGTGCGCAGCCCGGTGACGCGGCCGGCGGTGCCGACGATCTCCGCGGGGGAGTGGAAGAAGTGCAGGTGCAGCCGCCGCGGCCGGGTACCGGGCTCGCGGATCGCCCACTCCTGCAACGTCTTCACGACCATGTCGATCTGCTTCGACGCCCGCAGCGCCGCGATGCTGCCCTCGTCGAACTCGATGTCCTCGGGGTACACGATGACCTCGACGTTCGGCGAGTGGTCGAGCTCGCGCAGCTCCAGCGGCGTGAACTTCGCCTGCGCCGGCCCGCGGCGGCCGAACACGTGCACGTCGGTCACCGGGCTGGCCTTGAGGCCCTGGTAGACGTTCTCCGGGATGTCCGTGGTCAGCAGCTCGTCCGCCGTCTTCGCCAGGACGCGCGCGACGTCGAGAGCGACGTTGCCGACGCCGAGGACCGCGACCGAAGACGCCGTCAGCGGCCAGGTCCGCGGCACGTCCGGGTGCCCGTCGTACCAGGACACGAAGTCGGCGGCGCCGTAGCTGCCGTCGAGGTCGGCGCCCGGGATGTCGAGCGCGCGGTCGGCCGACGCACCGGTCGAGAAGATCACCGCGTCGTAGAACTCGCGCAGCTCGTCGAGCTTGATGTCGGTGCCGTAGTCGATGTTGCCCAGCAGCCGGACGTTCGGCTTCGACAGCACCTTCTCCAGCGCGGTCACGATGCCCTTGATGCGCGGGTGGTCGGGGGCGACGCCGTAGCGGATCAGCCCGAACGGCGCCGGCATGCGCTCGAACAGGTCGATCTGCACATCGGCGTCGGACTTGTCGAGGATGTCGGCGGCGTAGATCCCGGCGGGACCGGCGCCCACCACGGCTACGCGAAGAGTTCGGCTCACACGTTCCACCGTAAGTTAGGGTCACCTAACTTGGAATGTGATCTCGCGTACGGTCCACCTGGTGGGAGGGGCCGGGTTGCGCAGTGTCGTGGGCAAGTCATGCCTCACCGGGTCGAAATGGCTTGGCATGCTGTTGTCCGACGTTTCCGGCGTGGGTTGTTCGTGGCGTCGCAGTGATGATTCCGGGCGCCGACCCACGACCCGGCGCGGTTCGAACATCGTTCGCTGGTACCACGGCATCACCCTCACCCGCGGGGCCGACGCCTGGACGCCGATCGCCTCCGGCGACTGCCTGTCCTTCGCGGAAAAGGGTGCGGGCGTCGGCGAGTCCGCCGGGAACGGCAGCGACGACCCGGCCCGCTTTTGGTCGAACGGAAATTGCACCGGGATCACCGGCCGTGGGGAGCCGGTAAGCTCGGCGCCATGCGCGTCCTCGTCGTCGACAACTACGACAGCTTCGTCTACAACCTGGTCCAGTACCTGGCCCAGCTCGGCGCCGACTGCACGGTCTGGCGCAACGACGTCGTGGACCTCGACCGCGTGCCCGAGTTCGACGCCGTGCTGGTCTCGCCCGGCCCCGGGACGCCCGAACGCGCTGGTCAGAGCATGGACGTCGTCCGCAAGTGCGCCGAGACGCGCACGCCGATGCTCGGTGTCTGCCTCGGGCACCAGGCGCTCGGCGTCGTCTACGGCGCCACCGTCGACCGCGCGCCCGAGCTGCTCCACGGCAAGACGAGCCAGGTGCGCCACACCGGCGCCGGCATCCTCAAGGACCTGCCGGCGGAGTTCACGGCCACCCGGTACCACTCGCTGACCGTGCTGCCCGAGACGATCGCGGAAGACGTCTTCGAGGTCACCGGGCGCACCGAGTCCGGCATCGTGATGGGCATGCGCCACCGCGAGCTGCCGCTGGAAGGCGTGCAGTTCCACCCGGAGTCCGTGCTCACCGAGGGCGGCCACCGGATGCTGGCGAACTGGCTGGCCACGGCCGGGCACCCCGTCGACCCGGTCCGGGTGGACGAACTCGAGCGCGCGACCCAGGCGCTCCAGAAGGCCGCTGTTGCGTGATCCGGCTCGAGGGGGTCGGCAAGCGGTACGGGCGAGGTGACTTCGTTCTCCGCGACGTCGACCTGAGCGTCGAGCCCGGGCACGTCGTCGGCGTCCTCGGCAGCAACGGCTCCGGGAAGTCGACGCTGCTGCGGATCATGGCCGGTGTCTCGCACCCGACCACCGGCTCCCTCACCGGCACCCCGCGGATCGGCTACCTGCCGGACCGCTTCCCGGCCGGTCAGCGGATGGGCGCGCGGGCGTACCTGCGGCATATGGCCCGCATCCACGGGCTCACCGACCTCTCGATGATCGACCCGCTGCTCGAGCGGCTCGCGCTGGTCGGCGGCCCGGCCGCGCCGCTGCGCACGCTGTCCAAGGGCAACGCGCAGAAGGTCGGGCTCGCCCAGGCCGTCATGGTGCGCCCCGACCTGCTGGTCCTCGACGAGCCGTGGTCCGGGCTCGACGTCGGCACGCACGCGATCCTCGGCGAGCTCGTCGCCGAGACGCGGGCGCGCGGGGCGAGCGTCGTGTTCACCGACCACCGCCCGCAGGTCGTGCACGACCACGCCGACGTCGTCCACCTCATCGACGAAGGCAGGCTCACGGCGGAAAGCACCGAGCCGACCACCCGGATCGTCCTGCGCGGCGGCGGTACCGGCTGGGCTGGCGAGCCCGGCGTCCGGCACGCCGTCGTCGAAGGCGCGCAGGTGGTGCTCACCGTCGAGGTCGCCGCGGTGGACGCGGTGCTGCTGCGGGCGTTGAAGGACGGCTGGTCGGTGCGGGAGGTGGCGCCGTGCTCGCCATGACCCGCTACTACTTCGTGCTGCTCGGCCATTCTCAGCGGTACCTGCCCGCGCTCCTGGCCTACCTCGCGCTCTGCGTGATCCTCTACGCCGACCCGAATTCGCCGCCGCTGCCGCTGTTCGGCGTGAGCGCCGGCGGCTTGCTGGTCGTCTCGTGCTGGCTGACGATCGCCCTGCTCGACATCGAAGACCCGGTCCAGCGCCTGGTGACCCTCAGCCACGCCCGCCAGTGGCGGCGGATGATCACCGGCGCGGTGCTCGCGGTGCTGGCGTGTTCGCTCGTCCTCACGGTGATCACCGAGGTGTGGTCGGCGCTCAAGTCGTTCAAGGTCCAGCCGTCCGCGCTGGGCATCGGGCTGCTCGCCCACCTCGCGTGCGCGCTGCTGGGCATCGCGATCGCCCTCCCGTGCTCGCGGTTGCTCGTGGACCGGATCGGCTGGACGGTGCTCGCCGCCGTCATCACGCTGGTCGTCGTGCTGCTGGCGAAGATCCCGCTGGTCCACCCGCTGCTGCACGCCCTGACCGACGAAGAACCGGTGGCCGGCCCGCTGGCGCTCGCGCTCGGGACGTCGGTGGTCCTGCTGGCCGCCAGCTTCTCCGGCGTCTCGGCTCTCGTTCGCCGCCGCTCGTGATGGCAACTTGCAGAATTCAATTTCCGCACCGGGCTTCCTGTGGGAGCCCGCGGCCGACTAAGGTTCGGGGCCTCTCCGGTTCTGGGTGAAGGGAGCACGGGTGACGGCTGGGATCGTCGCGATCACCGTGCCGGATTCCGGCGGCGAGCTCCCGGAGCTCGCCGCCTGGCTGCGCGGGGAAGACGAACTCCGGGGCCGCGTCCAGCTCTTCGACGCCGTCGTGGTCGGCGTGACGAGCAACTCCGCCGGCGTCTTCTGCAGCTCGCTCTTCGCGTGGCTGCACCGCTGCCGCGAATCCCGCGTCTCCCTGAAGGTGAAGCGCTCCGGCGCGGCCGAGGAACTCGAACTCGACTGCGGCCCTTCGAGCGACGCCGAACAGGTGCTCGGCGCCGTCCGGGGATTCCTCGACAAAGCCTGACGAACGAAAAGGCCCGCACGGCGAACCGTGCGGGCCTTTTCGCTGTCCTCCGCTAACGCGAGCTGGTCGGCGGGGTGAACGTGAAGCTCGGGATCCCGCTGCCTTCCGACACGTTCACCGTGATGTTCGCGTCCTTGCTGATCTGCGTGCCCGGCTGCTGGCTCTGGCCGGTGATCGTGCCTTCCGGCGCGTTGCTGTTCCGGTCGGCCTTCTCGTTCAGCTTCCCGGTCCAGCCCATGCTCCGCAGCTTTTCCTCCGCCTGGTCGGTGGTCATCCCGACCAGCGTCGGCATCTGGATCTGGTCGGTGTTCTCCGGGCCGGTCGACACAGTCAGCGTGATCGTCGCCCCCACGGCCAGCGAACCGCCGTTCGGGTTCTGCGTGATGACGCTGTCCTTCGGGACCGTGTCCGAAGCCTGCTCGAGCTTCTTGGTCTTGAAGCCGAGCGCGCGCAGCGCCGAGTCGGCCTGCGAGTACGGCTTGCCGGTGAAGTCCTGGACCGACTTGAGTTCCTTGGACTTCGCGACCGTGATCTGCACGCTGGTGCCCTCGTCGACCTCAGACGACGCCGTCGGTGTCTGGTTCTGCACCAGGCCGGCCTGGTTCGGGTCGTCGACCTCGACTTCCTGGACGTCCGGGTTCAGCGTCAGCTTCGCGTCCGTCAGCGCCTTTTCGGCCTGGTCGCGCGTCTTGCCCTTGAGGTCCGGCACGCTGGCCTTGCCCGGGGCGACCCCGACGTAGAGGGTGATCTTCGCGTCCGTGCTGACCGGGGTCCCGACGTTCGGGTCGATCTTGACGACGTTGTTGATGTCGTCCTGCGTGCACGTCGGGCTGCCGTCGGTCGGCTGCACGCCGCAGGTGACGTTCTTCGTGTCGAACGTCTTGAAGCCCTTGCCGATCAACGTTTCCTTGGCCTGCGGCACCCGCTGGTGCAGCACGTCCGGGATCGCCACCGTCGTGGATTCGTTGCTCTTGAACGAACCCGACAGCCACATGATCAGCAGCACCGCGCCGAGCACGAACACCGCGGCGAGCGCGGCCAGGATCGTCCGGCGGCGGCGCTTGGCCTTCGGGTCCTCGTCGTCCGGTTCGCTGTACTCCTCGTAGCGCTGCGGCTGGCGCCGGTCGGAGTTCATCACCTGGGTGCGCTCGTCCTCGGACATCACCATCGGCGCCGCCGGGCGCTGGCCCGAGAGCGTGCGCACCAGGTCCGAGCGCATCTCCGCCGCCGACTGGTAGCGGTTCGCCGGGCCCTTGGCCAGTGCCTTAAGCACGACGGCGTCGAGCTCGGGCGCCACCGCCGGGTTCACCGACGACGGCGGGCTCGGGTCTTCACGGACGTGCTGGTAGGCGACCGCGACCGGGGAATCACCGGTGAACGGCGGCTCGCCGGTGATGAGTTCGTAGAGCACGCAACCGGCGGCGTAGACGTCGGACCGGGCGTCGACGGACTCGCCGCGCGCCTGCTCCGGTGACAGGTACTGCGCCGTGCCGATCACCGCGGCGGTCTGGGTCATGGCGGACTGGCCGTCGTGCATCGCGCGCGCGATGCCGAAGTCCATCACCTTGACCGCGCCGTTCTTCGTGATCATCACGTTGGCCGGCTTGACGTCGCGGTGCACGATGCCGTGCCGGTGGGAGAAGTCCAGCGCCGCGCAGACGTCGGCCATGACCTCCATGGCCCGCTTCTGCGACATCGGGCCTTCGGTCTTGACGATGTCGCGCAGCGTCCGGCCTTCGACGTACTCCATGACGATGTACGGCAGCGGCCCGAACTCGGCGTTGGCCTCACCCGTGTCGTAGACCGCGACGATCGCCGGGTGGTTCAGCGCGGCGGCGTTCTGCGCTTCACGGCGGAAGCGCTCCAGGAACTGCGGGTCCCTGGCGAGATCGGCACGGAGGATCTTGATCGCGACTTCCCGGCCCAGGCGCACGTCGTGGCCGTGATGGACCTCGGACATGCCTCCGTAGCCGAGCGTTTCGCCCAGCTCGTACCGGTTGGAGAGCAGTCTGGGTGTGCTCATCTCTGGGTGCCGTTCCATTCCGTCCAAGGTGTGGTCATGATGCCTTGCTGGCCATCGTCGGTCGTGCCGGGAGACTCCGCCGGTAGGACACTCGTAGCGGGCGGCTCTTCCGTGGGCGGCTGTCTGCCCGGGACCACCTGGCTCGTCGTCTGGCCGGTGTGCGGCGGCGAGCCGGAGCTGCCGATCATCTTCGCGATCAGCACGATCCCCGCCACCAGGACAACGAGCAGGATCGCCGCGAGGAGCGCCCACCAGCCCCATTGGGACTTCTTCTTCGGGACCGGCATCATGACCGGCCGCACCGCGGGGCGGGACGGCGGGCCGATGACGACCATCGGGTTCACCGCGGGCGACGGCGGACCGACCGGCATGTGCTGCTGCTGCGGCGGGACCGGCTGCTGCGGAACCTGCTGCGGCGGCGGCGGTTGCTGCTGCGGCTGCTGCCCGGTCGCGTAGGCGGCGTTGACCAGACCGGACGGGGCCGGCAGCGGCAGCCCCGCGCGGACCGCGGCGACGGCGGCCGCGAACTCGCCGCCGTTGTTGTAGCGCTGCCGCGGGTCCTTGACCAGCGTCGCCTCGATCACCGCGCGCGCCGCGGGCGGCACGTCGGGTGGCAGTGGCGGCGCGATGTCGCGGATGTGCATCATCGCGACCGTGACGGCGTTCTCGGAAAGGAACGGCCGGTGCCCGGCGAGGCATTCGTACCCGCACACCGCGAGCGAGTAGACGTCGGACGCCGGCTCGGCCGGGGATCCGAGCGCCTGCTCCGGCGCGATGTAGTGCGCGGTGCCCATGACCATGCCGGACCGGGTGACCGGAGCCGCGTCCGCGGCCTTCGCCACCCCGAAGTCGGTGATCTTCACCTGGCCCGCCGACGTCACCAGGATGTTGCCCGGCTTGACGTCGCGGTGGACCAGGCCCTGTTCGTGCGCGGCCTGCAGCGCGTTGCCCGCCTGCTCGAGCATGTCGAGCGTGAACTCCGCCGACAGCCGCCCGTGCTTGGCCAGCAGGCCGGCCAGCGGGTCGCCGTCGACGAGCTCCATCACCAGGTACGCGATCGACAGGTCGCCGTCGAACAGGGTCTCGCCGTAGTCGTGCACCGCGGCGATGCCGGGGTGGTTGAGCGACGCCGTCATCCGCGCTTCGGTCCGGAAGCGGTGGAGGAACTCGGCGTCACCGGAGAGTTCGGCCTTGAGGATCTTGACAGCCACGGTCCGGTCCAGGCGGGTGTCGCTGGCCTGCCAGACCTCGCCCATCCCGCCGACGGCGATCCGGCTCGTCAGCTTGTACCTCTCGGCCAGCAGCTGGCCCGAGGACAGCATCCGCTATCCACCCCCGAGCTTGGCGTTGATCGCCGCGCGGCCGATTTCCGCCGCGACGGTACCGCCGGTGGCCGCGAGCCCGCGGTTGCCGCCGTCTTCGACGATGACGGCGACCGCGATCTGCGGGTCGTTCGCCGGGGCGAAACCGGTGTACCAGGCGTGCGGTGCGGTGTTCTTGGAGTCCGTGCCGTGTTCGGCGGTGCCGGTCTTCGACGCGATCTGGATGTCCGGGCGCTTGCCGCCGCCCTTGGTGAAGCCCTCGGAAGCGATCATCATGTCCTTGAGGATCGCGGCGTTCGACGACGAAAGTGCCGCCGTGCCGGTGAGCTCGGTGGGGCTGTAGTCCTCGATGGTCGACAGGTCCGGCGCCAGCACCGACTGCACGAGCTGCGGCTTCATCGCCATCCCGCCGTTGGCCACGGTGGCCGCGAGCAGGCAGTCCTGCAGTGGCGTGAGCCGGACGTCGCGCTGGCCGATGCCGCTCTGGTAGAGCGCGCCCTGCGAGTCGAGCGGGCCGACCGTCGACGGCGCGACCTTCATCGGCACGGTCAGGTCGGTCTGCCCGATGCCGAAGTTCGCCGCCGTCTTCTTCATCTTGTCCGCGCCGAGCTGGCCGGCGAACTGCGCGAACGGCACGTTGCAGGAGTGCGCGAGCGCGTCCTTGAACGTGGTGCCCGGGCACGCGGCGCCGGCGTAGTTCTCCAGCGTCACGCTGGTGCCCGGGAGCTTCGTGTTCGGCGCCGGGTCGACCGGGGTGTCCGGGCCCTTGCCGTCTTCGAGCACGGCCGCCGCGGTGACCAGCTTGAACGTCGAACCCGGCGGGTAGGTCTCGGAGATCGCCCGGTTCAGCATGGGCTTCTTCGGGTCCTTGTTGTTCGCGTTCCAGGCGTCGGTCTGCGCCTTCGACGTGTGCGAAGCCAGCTTGTTCGGGTCGTACGACGGCGTCGAGACCATCGCCAGGATCCGGCCGGTCTTGGGCTCCAGCGCGACGACGGAACCGGTGTAGCCCTTCTGCGTCATCAGGTCGTACGCGGCCTTCTGCACGGCCGGGTCGATGGTCAGCCGGACGTTGCCGCCGCTGGGGTCGCGGCCGGTGACCATGTCCGAGAGCCGCCGCACGAACAGCCGCGGGTCGGAGCCGTTCAGGACGTCGTCCTCGGAGCGCTCGAGGCCGCCGGCGCCGTAGTTGATCGAGTAGTAGCCGGTGACCGGCGCGTACATCGGGCCGTCGGCGTAGGTCCGGATGTACTTGTACTTGTCGTTGGACGGGTCGACGCTGGCCAGCACCTCGCCGTTGGCCTGCGACACGATCTTGCCGCGCTGGCGGGCGAACTCGTCGTAGAGCACGCGCGCGTTGCGCGAGTCGGTGCGGTAGTCGTCGGCCTTCACCACCTGGATGTAGGTGGCGTTGGCCAGCAGCAGGACGACCATGACGAGCATCGCCATGCCGACCTTGCGGAGCGGGGTGTTCATGCCTGCGCGCCCCCGTCCGCCGGCGGGCGCTGCACGAGCACGGTGTGCGCTTCCGCGATCGGCGCCTGGGGCTGCTGCTGCGGCTTCGGGCGGGCGGCCGGCTTGCGGGCGGCGTCGGAGATCCGGAGCAGCAGCGCGACCAGGATGTAGTTCGCGAGCAGCGACGAGCCGCCCTTGGACAGGAAGGGCGCGGTGATACCGGTCTCCGGGATGAGTTTCGTGACCCCGCCGACGACGACGAAGATCTGCATGACCATGGTGAACGCGAGCCCGCCGCCGAGCAGCTTGCCGAACGTGTCGCGCACCGCGAGCGCGCTGCGCATGCCGCGCATCGCGACCAGCAAGTACAGCATCAGGACGGCGGCCAGCCCGATGAAGCCGAGCTCTTCGCCGATCGACGCGGTGATGAAGTCGGTGTTGGCCTCGGGCACCATGTCCGGCCGGCCGGCGCCGAGCCCGGTGCCGCCGACGCCGCCGGTGCCGAGCCCGAACAGGCCTTGGGCGAGCTGGTAACCGCCGCCCGCCTCGTCGTAGGTGGCCAGCGGGTCCAGCCAGTTCGCGACGCGCTGCTGCACGTGCCCGAAGAGGTTGTAGGCGATGACGCAGCCGACCGCGAAGAAGCTCAGGCCGAGGACGACCCAGATGGCCCGCTCGGTCGCGACGTACAGCATCACCAGGATGACGCTGAAGAACAGCAGCGAGGTGCCGAGGTCCTTCTCGAACACCAGGATGCCGATGCAGACGAACGCGGCGATGAGGATCGGGCCGAGGTCGCGGGCACGCGGCAGCTCGACGCCGACGAGCCGCTTTCCCGCCACCATGAACAGGTCCCGCTTCGACACCAGGAACGAAGCGAAGAAGACCATCAGCAGGATCTTCGCGAACTCGCCCGGCTGGATCGAGAAGAACGGCAGCTTCAGCCACACCTTGGCGCCGTTGACCTCGGAGAGGCTCGACGGCAGCAGCGCGGGCAGCGCCAGCGCGACGATCCCGACCAGGCCCGCGGTGTAGCCGTAGCGGGTCAGGGTGCGGTGGTCGTTGACCACGACCAGCACGGCGACGAAGAACACCAGCGAGATCACCGTGAACAGGACCTGCGCGGTGACGGCGGGCGTGTAGTCCTTGCCGTTCTGCAGGGCCCGCTCGGCCAGCGCCAGGTCGATCCGGTGGATCATCACCAGGCCGATGCCGTTGAGCAGCGCGACGCAGGGGAGCAGCACCGGATCCGCGTACGGCGCCCACTTGCGGACGGCGAGGTGCGCGGCGGCGAAGATGCCGAGGTAGGCCAGCCCGAGCCAGAGGATCGAGGCGGTGAGCTCCTGCTCCTGGTTCGCCTCGACGAGCACCAGCGCGATCGTGACGATGAACGCCGCGAAGCCCAGCAGGACGAGCTCGGTGTTGCGCCGGGTCGGGACCTCGCGCGGCGGGTTCGTCTGGAACTGCGCGGCGAGCGGTTCGGCGGAACGCGCGACGGGCTGGCCCATCAGTTACCGCCTCCCGTCGTCGGTGCCGTCGAACTCGGCGTCGAGCAGTCCCTCCCCGCTGGCTGGTTCGCCGACGATGGAGCGGTGGAACCGGCCGGTGCCGTCGGAGTCGTCGTCGGCGAGACCGGGTTGGTCGGCGTCGGCGAGGTCTGACCGCCCGTCGGCGCGCAGTTGTTCAGGCGCTTGTGCAGCTGCAGGAAGTCGTCGATGTACTTCCGGGCGTCGTCGAGGCTGTCCTTCTTGACGCCGTTCTGCACCGCCAACCGCGCGTCCTCCTGGAGCTGGTCGACGCGCAGCTTGTCCGTGCACACCTGGTTGGGCGGGCAGGAGCCCTGCTCGTAGGTGTGCAGGTCGATGCCGAGGATGCTGCCGGGGACGCCGCGGTAGATCACGACTTCCTCGTCCGCACCTTCGCCGACATAGTACTGACTCAGCACGAAGTACCGGGTGGCGATGGCGGCCGCGGCGAGCACCACCAGGACCACCAGTGCGCCGGCGAGCCAGCGGAACCGCTTCCGGCGCTTGGCTTTCGGGTCTTCGGTCGGCTGCGGGAGCTCCGGGCGCTGCTGCGGCGGCGGCTGGGTCAGCGCCCTGGCCCGCGCCGCGGGCGAATCGCCCTGGTGCAGCTCGTCGCTGCCGTCCCCGGCGGCGCCGCCCACGATGGGCGCGTCCTCGCCGAAGTCGACGTCGACCACGTCGGCGATGATCACGGTCACGTTGTCCGTGCCGCCGCCCTTGAGCGCCAGCTCGATCATCCGGTCCGCGCACTGCTGCGGGTCCGGGATCTGCACGGCTTCGGTGAGCGTCTCGTCGCTGACCATGCCGGACAGGCCGTCCGAGCAGATCAGGTACCGGTCGCCGGCGCGGGCTTCGCGCACGGTCAGGCTCGGTTCCACCTCGTGCCCGGTGAGCGCCTTGAGCAGCAGCGACCGCTGCGGGTGCACCGCCGCCTCTTCCGGCGTGATGCGGCCCTGTTCGAGGAGTTCGTTGACGAAGCTGTCGTCGCGCGTGATCTGCGCGAACTGACCGCCACGGAGCAGGTACGCCCGCGAGTCGCCGACGTGCACCAGGCCCAGGCGCGTGCCCGCGAAGAGCACCGCGGTGAGCGTCGTGCCCATGCCGTCGAGATCGGGGTCCTGCGAGACGAGTTCGGCGATGGCGGCGTTGCCGTTGGCCACCGCCTCCCGGAGCTGGGCGAGGAGGTCGTCGCGCGGTTCGTCGTCGTCGAGGGGAGCGAGGGAGGCGATGACGACCTTGCTGGCCACTTCACCCGCCGCGTGGCCACCCATCCCGTCGGCGAGCGCGAGCAGGCGAGGGCCGGCGTACACGGAGTCCTGGTTGCTCGAACGCACCAGGCCCCGGTCGCTGCGGGCTGCGTAGCGGAGGACGAGAGTCATGGGCGAAGCTCGATCACCGTCTTGCCGATCCGGATGGGGACTCCGAGCGGGACCCGGAGGGGTGCAGTGACCTTAGCCCGGTCGAGATACGTCCCGTTCGTCGAGCCCAGATCTTCCACGTACCAGTCCTCACCGCGCTGGGCGATCCGCGCGTGCCGGGTCGACGCGTAGTCGTCGTCGAGCACCAACGTGGAGTCGTCGGCCCGGCCGATCAGGATCGGCCGGCCGTCCAGCGCGATGCGCGTCCCCGCCAGTGCGCCGTGGGTGACCAGCAGCTGCTGCGGGGACTTGCTGTTGCGCGGCTTCTTCTCCTTCTTGCGCCCGAAGGTCGGAACCTGGACGCGCATGCCCGATGCCGCGTAGAGGTCCGAGCGGACGACTCTGAGCGCGGCGAACACGAAGAGCCAGAGCAGCACGAGGAAGCCCACCCTGGTGAGTTGTACGACCAGCTCTGGCACTTGGTGTGTCCGCTCCCGACTCGTCCGTGCAGCCGCGGCGCGGGTACGCCGCGGTCCCCCCGCACGTCAATTCTGCGGGAACAGTATTCCGTGCCCCGAGTCAGCCCTGTGTACGGAACACGAGGGACGAATGGCCCACCCGGATGACGTCGCCGTCGGCGAGCTGCCAGGTCTGGACCGGAGTCCCGTTCACGGTCGTGCCGTTGGTCGAACCGATGTCGGCGAGCGTCGCGCTCTGGCCGTCCCAGGTGATCTCCAGGTGCCGGCGGGAGACACCGGTGTCCGGGAGGCGGAAGTCCGCGTCCTGGCCGCGGCCCACGACGTTCCCGCCCTGCTTCAGCGAGTACGTGCGGTTCGAGCCGTCGTCCAGCTGCAGGCTCGCCGCGAGCTGACGGCCCGCCGCGGGCGGGGCGTAGCCGCCCTGCTGCTGCGCGTACGGGTCGGCGGCCGGCTGGCCGTACGCCTGCTGCTGGCCGTACTGGTCGTATCCGGCCTGCTGCTGGCCGCCGTACTGGTCGTACCCGCCCTGCTGCTGGCCGCCGTACTGGTCGTAGCCACCCTGCTGGGGCTGGGCGTAGCCGCCCTGGTCGTAACCGCCCTGCTGGGGCTGGGCGTAGCCGCCCTGGTCGTAGCCCGGCTGCTGCTGGCCGCCGTACTGGTCGTAGCCACCCTGCTGGGGCTGGGCGTAGCCGCCCTGGTCGTAACCGGCCTGCTGCTGCTGGCCGTACTGGTCGTAACCACCACCCGGCTGCTGCTGGCCGTACTGGTCGTAGCCGCCCTGCTGCTGGCCATAACCCTGGTCGTACCCGGGCTGCTGGCCACCCTGCTGTCCGTAGCCGTACTGGCCCTGCTGGCCGTACGGGTCACCCTGGTCGTATTGGCCGTAGCCGGGGGGCTGGCTCATTGCTGGGTCTCCTGCGTTGCTGGGTCGTGCCGACCGCGGTGAACCGGCGGCCGCGGGGCGGGCGTCGGGATCGACGGACGAACGGGTCTTGAACTGTCCAGTATGCAGCGCCTCGTTGCGCTCGAGTGATACGACGACGTCACCATAGGTGTCCAGGCCCTCGGCGGCGAGGTGTTCCGCCACCGCCTCGGCCAGCACCTGGGTGACCCGCTGCTCGTCACCGGCCATGCGCTCGTGGTCAGCCGTCCCCAAGGACACGATGTAGTGATTCGGGGCGAGCTGCCGACCGCCTGCCAGCTCACGAACGTTCTCCTCACTCTCCCGCTCCAGGGCGATCGCCACTTCCTGCGTGACGACGTTGCCACCGAACATGCGCGCGAAAGTGTTCCCCACCAGGTTCTCGAGTCGCCTGTCGAATCTCTCGGCGCGGCCCACCGGGGAAAACCTCCTTCACGCTCGTGCTTCCGCATCGATCCTATCCGGGTGAGCGAGCCTCTACACGGCCCCCGGTGAAACCCGTTCAAACCACCTGCTAGTCTTCTCCTCGCTGTCAGAGAAGCACTCGGGCGAGTGGCGGAATGGCAGACGCGCACGGTTCAGGTCCGTGTGTCCGAAAGGACGTGAGGGTTCAACTCCCTCCTCGCCCACGCTGTTCAAGGGGCCGGTCGCTTGCGCGACCGGCCCCTTTCCCGTTGGCCCGATCTCTCCCGGGGGGCCGAGCCCCCCGGACCCCCCACGGTGCGGCACGCGCGGCTTCCGGCGTGGTCGGTGGGGAATGTCACGGGTTTTGTGGCTTGTTCGCCCTGGGCGAAGTTACGCCGTGTGGGTGGCTATCCAGTCCGCTATCACGTCCGCTCGGCTCGTCGTTTCGATGCCCGCGTGGGGGCAGCCCGGGCCCGTTGCCTCCAAGGCGACCAGTTTGCCGCCCGTGAAGTACGGGGCTCCCGAGTCGTACGTGCACGCGCTCGTCGTGATCTCCGGGGCCGCGCCGCGGACACCCAGCGTGGCCGGGTCCACCTTCGCCACCGCCACCGTGCCCTGCTGCATGCGGATCGCCGGCTTGGGGTCGGTGCCCGTCAGGCTGCCCCAGCCGGCCAGGGTCAGCTGCTGGCCGACCTTCGGGACCGCGCGGCTCACCGCCAGCGGGGGCACCGTCGTCACCGGGGTGTCCAGGCGGATCAGCGCGACGTCGTTCTCCTTCGCCTGGAGGACCTCGGTCGCCTTGCGGGCCACGCCCGATTCGACCGCTTCGTCGACCAGGCCCAGCGTCACCGTCGTCGGGTACGGGACCTTGCCCGCGACGCGGTTGCGGTTGGCGTCGTGGAAGCAGTGCCCGGTCGTCAGCACCCAGGCCGGTGCGATCAGCGCGCCGGTGCAATAACTGCTGTACGTGGAGCCGTCCGGGCGCGGGATCTTCGTCATCGAAAGCTTCGCGACGTTCCCGAACTGCCCCGGTGGGACGTCGGTGCCGTGGGCGACGGCCCAGGCCGTCGGTGCGGTGGTGATGGTCAGGACAGCAGCGGCGAGCAGGGCGCGCAGGCGCATTCTTCCCCTTCGTCGAGTCGACATCGACGTTCGACGTTAGGGCCGCCGCGGCCCGCGGGGAATTCCCTGGCCGGGCGTCACCCGATGTCGTACCCGGGTGACGCCCGGACGGTGGTCAGCCGAGGTGCGAAGCGATCCAGTCCGCTACGACGTCCACCCGGGAGGTCGTCTCGAGCTGGTTGTGGGGGCAGTCCGGGCCGGTCGACTCGACGGACACCAGCTGCCCGCCGGTGCCGCCCGCGACGAAGTACGGCGCGCCCGAGTCGTACACGCACGCGCTCGTGGTCGTCGTCGGGGCGACGCCCTGCACGCCGAGCGTCGAGGTGGCCACCTGGCCGACCTTCACCGTGCCCTGCTGCAGCTTCGTCGACGGCGCCGGGTTGGTGGCGGTGAGGCTGCCCCAGCCGGCGAGCGTGAGCAGCTGCCCGACCGACGGCGTGACGCGGTTGACCGTCAGCGGCGTGATGCCGGTGACGTCCGCGTCGAGGGTCGCGATCGCGATGTCGTTGGCGCTCGCCTGGTACACGGTGACGACGTTGCGGGTCACGCCCGGCGTGCTCTGGTTGACCGTGCCCAGCAGCACCGACGTCGGGTACGGCACCGGGCCGGAGACGCGGTTGCGGTTGGCGTCGTGGAAGCAGTGCCCGGCGGTGATGATCCACTTCGCCGCGATCAGCGCGCCGGAGCACGCGCTGTTGTACTTCGTCCCGTCGGGCTTCGGGATGTTCGTCATGGTCAGCTTCGCGGCGAACTTGAACGTCCCCGCGGGGACGTCGGAACCGTTCGCCACGGCCGAAGCCGGCCCCGCCGTGGCGAGGCCGGCGGCCAGCGTCAAAAGGACAGCAGAGAACACAGCGCGTACGCGCATCGGTGGATCCCCCTTGTCACGCACCGGCGGTCGAAGGCCGGTGATCACTTTCGAGGGTAGTGACGCCGAGGCGCGGGAAAAGACGCCGTTCAGCCCAAGTGCGAAGCGATCCAGTCCGCCACGACGTCGACGCGCGCGGTGGTTTCGGCCTGGTCGTGCGGGCAGTCCGGTCCGTCGCTTTCGATGGAAACCAGGCGGCCGCCGTTCTTGCCCGCCGGGACGAAGTACGGCGCACCGGAGTCGTAGGTGCAGGCGCTCGTCGTCGACGTCGGGGCGAAACCCTTCACGCCGACGTACTGCGGGTCGACCGTGGCCACCTTCATCAGGCCCTGCTGGAGCTTCGTGCCCGGCGTCGGGTCGACGGCGGTGAGGCTGCCCCAGCCCGCCAGCACGACCTTCTGGTCCACCACCGGCGTCCTGCGGTTGATCGTCAGCGGCTCGATGCCGGACACGGCCTTGTCGAGCTCCGCGATCGCGATGTCGTTGCTCGGCGACTGGTACACCGTCACGACGTTGCGGGTGACGCCCGCCTTGTCCACGGTGGTGGTACCCAGCAGCACGGACGTCGGGTACGGCACCGGGCCGGAGACCGGGTTGCGGGCCGCGTCGTGGAAGCAGTGGCCGGCGGTGATGATCCACTTCTTGGCGATCAGGGAACCCGAGCAGGCGCTGTTGTACTTGCTGCCGTCGGGCTTCGGGATGTCGGTCATGGTGAGCTTCGCGGCGAACTTGAACGTCCCCTGCGGGACGTCGGCGCCGTTGGCCACGGCCGAAGCCGGTGCCGCGGTCACGACCGCCGCGGCGAGCGCGAAGAAGGTTGCGGAAAGGAGTGCGCGAGCGCGCATCGGATCCCCCTGTGCGGGTCGGCGGTGGCGAGCTCTTCCCGCCACCGCCGGACAACCTAGTTCACACCGACCAGGTCGACGACGAAGATCAAGGTCTCGCCGGGCTTGATGACGCCGCCCGCGCCGCGGTCGCCGTAGGCCAGGTGCGGCGGGATGACGAGCTTGCGCCGTCCGCCGATCTTCATGCCCGCGACACCCTGGTCCCAGCCGGCGATGACCTGGCCGGCGCCCAGGCCGAAGCGCAGCGGCTCGCCGCGGTCCCACGAGGCGTCGAACTGCGCGCCCGTGGCGTGCGAAACACCGACGTAGTGCACGGTGACGGTGGTGCCGGCCGTGGCTTCGGCGCCGTCACCGACGGTGATGTCGGTGATCTCGAGGTCGGCCGGCGCAGGGCCGTCCGGGCGGTCGATTTGGGGCTTTTCCAAGGTCATGGGCCTCACCGTACCCACGCGTGAGGGGCTGCGCCGATCGGCCTACGCCCAAGGAGGGAAAAACGCGAAAACTCTTCACACTTGTCCTACTGCTCGGTAGCGTGCGCTTCGTCACTCTTCTGAGCTGAGGGGAGCCCGGTATGCGACGAGGCATCCGAGCCTTGACCTTCACGGCGCTGGGGGCCCTCGTGGCCGGGCTGACCCAAGTCGCCGTCACCGCGCCGGCCGCGCAGGCGGCCGCGTCGCCCGACGACTACTGCGGCGGGCAGTGCAGCGACATCCTGCCGCCCGGCGAACAGGGCAGCGCCACCCTCGCGGAAATCCTGGCGCACAAGGTGCTCGGTACCCGTCCGGCGCACTCGGCCGACCAGCTCGGGAAGTACTCCTCCCTGGCCAACGGCTACCAGACGCTGACCACCGGCGCGATCAACCAGTACTTCAACGACTCGTCGTTCGGCGTCGCCGCCGACCAGGTCGCGAGCACGACCAAGCCGCGCTCCGACGTGACGATCGTGCGGGACAAGGCCCTCGGCGTCCCGCACATCACCGGCACCACCCGGTCCGGCACCGAGTTCGGCGCCGGGTACGCCGCCGCGCAGGACCGGCTGTGGCTGATGGACGTCCTGCGCCACGCCGCGCGCGGGCAGGTCACCCCGTTCGCCGGCGGCGCGGAGGCCAACCGCGAGCTGGAGCAGCAGTTCTTCTCGAACGCGCCGTACACCGAAGCCGAGCTGCAGCAGCAGATCGACCGCGTGGCGAGCAACGGCCCGCGCGGCGCGCAGGGCCTCGCCGACGCGCAGGCTTACGTCGACGGCATCAACAAGTACATCAGCGACTCCTACAGCGGCCGGTACTTCCCGGGCGAGTACGTGCTCACCGGGCACGTCGACGCGATCACCAACGCCGGGTCGATCGACCCGTTCAAGCTGACCGACCTGGTCGCGCTCGCCTCGCTGGTCGGCGCCGAGTTCGGCGCGGGCGGCGGCGGCGAGGTGCAGAACGCCATCGCGAAGCTCGCGATGCAGGAGAAGTACGGCGTCGTCCAGGGCGAGAAGGTGTGGCAGAGCCTCCGTTCAGAGGACGACCCCGAAGCCGTCAAGACACTGCACGACGGCCAGACCTTCCCGTACGGCAAGACGCCGGCCAACGCGGCCGGCCGGGCGATGCCGGACAAGGGTTCGGTGACCGGGCAGCAGCTCGTGTTCGACAAGACCGGCTCGGCCTCGACCGCGACACCGTCCACTGTGGACGTCGCCGCGCCCGCCGACCAGGAGCCCGCCCGCGGCATGTTCGAAGGCGGCGTGCTGCCGGGCAACATGCTCAGCGAGAAGCACGGCATGTCCAACGCGCTGCTCGTCTCCGGCGCGAAGACCGCCAGCGGTCACCCGGTCGCCGTGTTCGGCCCGCAGACCGGCTACTTCGCCCCGCAGCTGCTGCTGTTGCAGGAACTGCAGGGCCCGGGCATCAGCTCGCGCGGCGCGGCCTTCGCCGGCCTGAGCATGTACACGCTCCTCGGGCGCGGGCAGGACTACTCGTGGAGCGCGACGACGTCGGCGCAGGACATCATCGACACCTACGCGCTGACGCTGTGCGACCCGAGCGGCAAGGCGCCGACGAAGGACTCGAACTACTACACCTGGCAAGGCCAGTGCATCCCGATGGAGACCGTCGAGGTCAAGAACGCCTGGAAGCCGACGGTGGCCGACGGGACCGCGGCGGGTTCGTACACCTTGCGCAGCTACCGGACGAAGTACGGGCCGGTGCAGAGCCGGGCGACCGTCGGCGGCAAGCCGGTGGCCTACGCGGCGCTGCGCTCGTCGTACTTCCACGAGGTCGACTCGCTGATCGGCTTCCAGGAGCTGAACGACCCGGGCTTCGTCAAGTCCGCGGCGGACTTCCAGAAGGCCGCGGCCGACATCAACTACACGTTCAACTGGTTCTACGCCGACTCGAAGGACATCGCGTACTTCAACTCGGGGAGCAACCCGTCGCGGCAGTCCAATGTGGACCCGAACATGCCGGTGTGGGGCGACCAGGGCCACGACTGGAACGGCTGGAACCCGGCGGGCAACGTCGCGACCTACACGCCGGCGTCGCAGCACCCGCAGTCGGTCAACCAGGACTACTACGTCAGCTGGAACAACGCGCAGGCCAACGGCTACGCGGCCGCCGGCGCGGACAAGTCCGCCGTGCACCGCGTCGACCTGCTCGACACGCGCGTGAAGACGATGATCCTCACCGGCACCAAGGTCACCCGGGTCAACCTGACCCAGGCGATGGAGGACGCCGCGCTGGCCGACCTGCGCGCCGAGCGCGTCCTGCCGCTGCTGCTGCAGGTGCTCGACAAGACGCCGACCACCGGGGCGGCCGCGGACGCCGAGGCGAAGCTCAAAGCGTGGCTGGTCAACGGCCACAAGCGCACGGAGACTTCGCCGGGCAGCAAGGCGTACGCGGACGCCGACGCGATCCGCATCTTCGACGCCTGGTGGCCGCTGCTCGTCCAGGCCGAGTTCAAGCCGGGCATGGGCGACGACGCCTACAACGCGATGACCGGCGTGATCGGCATCAACGAAAGCCCGTCCGGCTGGCAGAACGGCAACGGGCAGCACACCGGCCAGCCGCACAAGGGCTCGTCGTTCCAGGTCGGCTGGTGGGGCTACGTCAGCAAGGACATCCGGCAGATGCTCGGCCAGCCGGTGGCCGGCCCGCTCGGCCAGACGTTCTGCGGCGGCGGCAACGTCACGACGTGCCGCCAGGCGCTGGTCGACTCGCTGACCACCGCCGCCGGCCAGGCCGCGAACACCGTCTACCCCGGTGACGCGTCCTGCTCGGCCGGTGACCAGTGGTGCGCCGACACGATCGTCCACAACCCGCTGGGCGGCATCACGCAGGACAAGATCAGCTGGCAGAACCGCCCGACGTTCCAGCAGGTCGTCGAGTACACCGCGCACCGCGGCGACAACATCGCCAACCTCGCGCCGGGGAAGACGGTCAGCGCCACCAGCGCCGAGACCGGCCTCTACAACTCGCCGGCGTCGAACGCGATCGACGGCAACGCCTCGACCCGCTGGGCCAGCGACTGGAGCGACGACCAGGCGATCACCGTCGACCTCGGGTCGGTCCAGCCGGTCAGCCGGGTGCTGCTGAGCTGGGAGAAGGCGTACGGGAAGAGCTACCGGATCCAGCTCTCCCCGGACGCGGTGAACTGGACGGACGCGGCTTCGGTGACCGACGGCGACGGCGGGCAGGACAACGTCTCGTTCGCCGCGACCCAGGCCCGGTTCGTCAAGCTGCAGGGCGTCCAGCGCGGCACGAAGTACGGCTACTCGCTCTACGAGTTCGAGGTGTACGCCCACTGAGACCAGGCCGGGCCGCTCGCGGACGCGCGGGCGGCCCGGCCTCCCCACCCGGGCGCCGGGTTACCGTGATCGCATGGACGACTGGACGCCCCGCACCAAGGCCATCGCGGCCGGCCGCCCGCACGGCCCCGGCGAACCGCTGAACACCCCGCTCGTCGCCACCAGCACGTACCAGGCCGGTGGCGATTTCGTGTACGCGCGCGGGGACGGCACGCCGACCTGGCTGGCCCTCGAAGAAGCCGTCGGGGCGCTGGAAGGCGGGTACGCGACGGCGTTCGCGTCCGGCGTCGCCACCCTCTCCGCCGTACTGGACCTGCTGCCGGTCGGGTCGCGGGTCGTCGTGCCGACGTTCAGCTACGCCGTGACGCGCGGGGTGCTGACCCACGCGCAGAAGCTCGGCAAGCTCGCCGTCACCGAGCTCGAGCCGACCGACACCGACGCCTGGGTCGCCGAGGCCGCGACCGCCGACCTGGTCTGGCTCGAGTCGCCGACCAACCCCACCCTCGACGTGATGGCGATCGAGACCATCGCCGCCGCCGCGCGCGGGCGGGTCGTCGTCGACAACACCTTCGCGACGCCGTTGCTGCAGCGGCCGCTCGAACTCGGCGCCGACGTCGTCGTGCACAGCGCGACCAAGGCCATCGGCGGGCACAGCGACCTGCTGCTCGGCATCACCGTGGCCAAGGACCCGGCGGTCGCCGAGGAGCTGAAGGGCGCGCGGACCCGCGTCGGGTCGACGCCGGGCGCGCTGGAGGCGTGGCTCGCCCTGCGCGGCCTGCGGACCATGCCGGTCCGGCTGGCGGAGCAGTCCCGCACCGCCGCGCTGCTGGCCGGGCGCCTCGCCGGGCACCCCGCCGTCCGGCGCGTGCGGTACCCGGGCTTCGGGATGATGGTCGCGTTCGACCTGGCCGACGCCGAGACGGCCGACGCCTTCTGCGCGGGCGTCCGGCTGATCCGGTCGGCGACCAGCCTCGGCGGCGTCGAAAGCCTGGTCGAACGGCGGGCCTGGCTCGCCGGCGAGGAACGCGTGCCGCCCGGGCTCATCAGGTTCAGCGTCGGTTTGGAGGACCCCGAGGACCTTTGGCGGGATCTGCGGTTCGCCCTCCCGGAGTAACGCGGACGGGTGATGCCTCGATAGTCCGGCATCGCAGTCCTCGCCGTTGGGAGTCCGTCGTGGGTAGAACGCTGAGCCGGGTCGCGGGCATCGTGTCCGCGGGTGCGCTGATCACCGCCGCCACCGCACCGGCCGCACTGGCCCAGACGGACACCACGGCACCGGAAACGACCACGACGACGTCGTCCGAAACGACGACCACCACCGCGCCGAGCACGACCGAGACCACCACGACGACGGCACCGTCCACGTCGGAGACGACCGGGACCACCACGACGCCGTCGGTGACCGGCCCGGTGAAGACCGACGCCCCCGACACGACCACCACGACGGCGACGAGCGAGCCGCCCAAGGACGACTACCAGGACAACGTCGGGCACGGGTTCGTCGGCCTCGGCGGCGAAGGCGTCCTGGTCATCGCCTGCGCGGCCGGGCGCCCGGGCGACGTCGCGACCCAGTACCTGAGCGTCACCGGCGGCCCGGACCAGGACGAGGCCGACGGCCGCTACTGGAACTACTCCGTGCGCGTGGTCGACGCCCCGGCCGGCACCACGACCGCGAAGTTCAGCTGGACCTGCGCCGGCGTCGAGGGCAACGGCGTGGTCGAGTTCGAGCAGGAGCAGCCGCCGGGCACCAGCACTTCGTCGTCGAGCACCGTGCCGTCCAGCACCGCCCCGGTCACCACGGCGACGTCCGCCACGACGACGTCGGCCGCGCCGGGCAACAGCGCCCCGAAGGCCCAGGTCAAGGTCGCGCCCAAGGGCGGGGTCGAGACGGGCTTCGGCGGCACGGCCTGGTGAGCGCCCGGCGGGCGGGTGCCGCACTCGCCCTCGTGCTGGCGCTCGCCGCCTGCAGCACCCCGGAGCAGCCGAAAGCCGCCGCCCCGGTGCCCCCTTCGGCGCCGGTGACGGTGCCGTTCAAGGGACTCCGGCCGACGTCGGTGAAGATCCCCAAGATCGGCGCGGAGTCCAGCCTGCTCGCGGTGGCGGTCAAGCCCGACGGCGCGATCTCCGTCCCGTCGGTGCACACGCCGATGCAGGCGGCCTGGTACAAGCTCTCGCCGGTGCCCGGGGACGTCGGCCCGGCGATCGTGCTCGGCCACGTCGACGGCGACAAGAAGCCCGGAATCTTCTTCAAGCTCAAGGACCTCGTGCCGGGCGACGAAGTGGACGTCGACCGCAGCGACGGCAAGAAGCTGAAGTTCGTCGTCGACCGCGTCACGCAGGTCCCGAAGGACACGTTCCCCCGCGAAGCCGTGTACGGCAACAGCGACAAGCCCGAGCTGCGGCTGATCACGTGCGGTGGCGCGTTCGACCACGCCGAACACTCCTACCGGGACAACATCGTCGTCTACGCGAACCTAGCCGACGCCTGAACCCGGGTACGGGAACTCCGGCTTCAGCGTGGTTCCCGGGCAGACCCAGCGCCGCATGCCGGCGTCGCACACCGCGTAACCCCAGTTGATCAGGTGGTCCTGCGTCTGCTCCGGCATCCTGGTGAGCCGCGTCTTCGTCACGGCCAGCGCGCGAGTCTGCTCGACCGGCGCCGGCAGCGCGTCGGGCAGGTCGAAGTGCGAGATGTCGCTGTAGGTCGCCCAGTACGTCCCGGCGAACCGCTTGTCCTGGTAGGACTTCAGCAGTGAGCCGGTGCGCAGCTCGCGGACCTGGTTGTCCATCACGGTCAGCACGCGGAACATCTGCATCGGCCAGTTGTGGCTCGGCTTTTCCTCGTGCTTCATCTTCTTGCCCGCGTCGCTGACCAGCACGGTCTCGCGCTGGTTCTCGATCGGGTCGAGGCCGAGGTTGTCGTACACCCCGGCGTCGCTGAGCACGATCTTGCGGTCCGGCTGGTGCGGGTCCGGGATCACGACCGGCGAAAGCAGCGGCGGGAACGCCGACGACGCGGCCACCGCCGTCGCGAGCGGGATCTGCCCGTGCGGCCCGGCTTGGCGGAAGAACCACCACAGCGAGCCGTCCTGCAGGCTGGTCGCGGTGAAGACGAAGTTCGGGCCGGCCGGGTCGAGGTCCGCGAGGCGGCAGTCGCCGAAGAGGTGCTTCGCGTACCGGCTTGCGAGCTCTTCGCCCGCGCTGCGCCACGGCATGAGCATGGCCTTCAGCGTCACGGGGACGTCGAGGTTCGTGCGGGCCAGTTTCCGCAGCGGCTGCACGACTTCCTTGCCGAAGTTCTCCGCGACGCCGTCTTCGCCGAAGTACAGCTTGTGCCACGCGTGCGCCAGCACCCCGGCCGCGATCGACCCGCCGGAAACGCTGGAAACGGTGGTCAGCTTCGGCAGCCAGCCGAGTTCGTTGAGGCGCCAGAGCGCGCCGGCGTGGAAGAGCATCGCCCGGTAACCACCCCCGGAAAGCGCGAGCCCGACACCGTCCCGTTTCGCCGCGTCCACCCGGCCGAGTCTAGGACCGCAGCAACGGCGCCAGCAGCGGGCGTTGCGGAGCGGGCACGTATTCGGCGTAGTTGTCGTACAACGCCTGCTTGGCCAGGTGCGCCGCACCGGCGCCGTCGGCGGACCGGATCGCGTCGAGCACCTCGGCGTGGTGCGCGAGCCAGGTGCGCATCAGCGACGTCCGGTCGCTGGCGTGCTCGAGCTTGTCCTCGATCAGTTCCAGCACGACCCCGCGGACGACTTCTTCGCTGACCACCAGCAGGGGGTTGCGCGAGATCCGCGCGATGACCTCGTGGAAAGCGACGTCCGCGCGGCTGAACTCCGCATACCCGCGCGAGACGCCTTCGCGCATGGACTCCAGCGCCGTGTCGAGGCCGGCCAGGTCGTCTTCCGTGCGCAGCTCGGCCGCGAGCAGGTGGGCCGAGCCGTCGAGGATCATCCGGAACTGCAGGAGTTCCGCGAGCCCGACGTGGTTCGCCCGCGCGAGCCGGTGCATCGAGCGGTGCAACGCGGCGGGGGACGCGGCCAGCACCTCCGGGCCGCGCGGGTCACCGGGCCGCGAGCGGATCATTTCGGCGGCCTGCAGCACGCGCAGGGCCTCCCGGATCGTCGAGCGGCCGACGCCGAACTGCGTCATCAGCTCGCGCTCGCTCGGCAGCCGTTCGCCCGGTTTGAGCTCGCCGCTGATCACGGCCTGCTCGATCTGCTCGACGACCCGCTCGTACGCGCGGACCGGAGCCACCGGTTCGAACCGCATCCTTGACCTCGTCGTCCCCGCAATGTCAGGCTACTGGTCAGACCAGTGTACTGACCTGGAGGCCGAATGAAAGCCCGACTTCACGTGCTGGCAGCGGCGCTGCTGCTCGTGGTGTCCGGCTGCTCGGCCGGCTCGTCGGCGAGCGTTTCCGCCGGTCCGGACACGCTTTCCGTCGGCTTCACGGCGGAGCCGGCGAACTTCGACTTCACGCGCACGGACGGCGCCGCTATCCCGCAGGCGCTGCTCTACAACGTCTACGAAGGCCTGGTGAAGCTCGACTCACAGGGCCGGGTGGTGCCGTTGCTCGCGAAGTCGTGGACGATCAGCCCGGACCGCAAGACCTACGACTTCCAGCTGCAGCCCGGCGTCAAGTTCAGCAACGGCGCGCCCTTCACCGCCGAAGACGTCAAGTTCTCGCTGCTGCGCGTGAAGACCGACTGGACGATCTCGATCAAGTCCACGATGGACGTCGTCGACCACGTCGACGTCGTGGCGCCGGACCACGCGCGGGTCGTGCTCTCGAAGCCGTCCAACGGCTGGCTGTTCAGCCTCACCAGCCGGCTCGGCGCGATGTTCAGCCCGACCGGCGTCGCCGATCTGGCGACCAAGCCGGTCGGCACCGGGCCGTACGTCGTGGCGGCGCGCAAGCGCGGCGACTCCGTGGTGCTGAAGGCGAACCCCGCGTACTGGGGCCGGAAACCGGCGTACTCGACCGTCGTCCTCAAGTACATCAAGGACCCGACCGCGCTGAACAACGCGTTGTCCAGCAACGGCATCGACGTCATCTCGGCGATCACCGCGCCCGATTCGATCCCGCAGTTCCAGGCCGACGACCGGTTCCAGGTCGTCCAGGGCACCTCGAACTCCGAGGTCACGCTGGCCATGAACGGCGCGCGGCCGCCGCTGAACGACGTCCGCGTGCGCCAGGCCCTGACGTACGCGATCGACCGGAAGGCGCTGCTCGACACGGCGTGGGCCGGGCGCGGCACGCTGATCGGCAGCATGGTCCCGCCGACCGATCCCTGGTACGAGGACCTGTCGAAGGTCTACCCGTTCGATCCCGGGCGCGCGAAGGCGATGCTGACCGAAGCCGGTGCGACGAACCTGAACCTGCGCCTGCGGATCCCGAACCTGCCCTACGCGGTGTCGGCCGCGCAGGTCGTCCAGTCGCAGCTCGCCGACGTCGGCGTCCGGACCACGATCGAGCCGCTCGACTTCCCGGCGGTGTGGCTGAAGCAGGTGTTCACCGACCACGACTACGACCTGTCGATCATCCAGCACGTCGAAGCCCGCGACATCACGACGTTCGGGAAACCGAAGTACTACTGGGGTTACGACAGCAAGCGCGTCCGGCAGCTGCTCGCCGAGGCCGACAGCGGGACGCCGGAGCAGCAGGTCGCGGACATGAAGCAGGTGGCGCGGCAGCTGAACACCGACGCCGCCGCGGACTGGCTGTTCCTGTTCCCCAACGTCATCGTGGCGAAGGCCAAGGTCGGCGGGTTCGTCCGGAACCAGGTGAGCGAGTCGTTCGACCTCACCGGACTGGCCCCGCGATGACCGCCAAGGTGCTGCGCCGGGTGGCGATCTTCGTGGTCAGCGTGCTGGTCGCGTCGATCGTGGTGTTCCTGTTCATGGCCGTGCTGCCGGGCGATCCGGCGCAGGTCGCGCTCGGCGTCAACGCGACGCCGGAGCTGCTCGCCAAGACCCGCGCGGAGTTCGGCATCGACCGGCCGCTGGTCACGCAGTACTTCGACTGGATCTCCCGTGTGCTGCGCGGCGACTTCGGCCGCTCGTACGTCACGCGCGACTCCATCGGCCCGCAGCTGCTCGACCGCCTCGGCGTCACGCTCTGGCTGGTCGGCGCGGGCATGCTGGTGGCGCTGGTGATCGCGGTCCCCGCGGGCACGTTCGCCGCGGTGAAGCACCGGAAAGCGTCCGGTGCGGGCGTTTCCGGGCTGTCGCAGATCGGCGTCGCGATCCCCGCGTTCCTCGCCGGGATCATCCTCGTGCAGATCTTCGCCGTGCAGCTGCGCTGGCTGCCGTCGGGCGGCTGGACACCGCCCAACCAGAACGCGGGCGAGTTCGTCCGCGGGCTGATCCTCCCCGCGTTGTCGCTCGGTCTGGTGCAGGGCGCGGTGCTCACGCGCTATGTGCGCTCGGCCGTGCTCGACACGCTCGGCCAGGACTACCTGCGCACCGCGCGGTCCAAGGGCTTGCGGCCGGGGCAAGCGCTGGTGCGGCACGGCTTGCGCAACGCCTCCGTGCCCGTGGTGACCGTGCTCGGCCTGCAGCTGGCGACGCTGCTGATCGGTGCGGTCGTCGTCGAGCGCGTGTTCGTCCTGCCCGGCCTGGGTTCGATGCTGCTCGACGCCGTCGCCTCCCGCGATCTGCTGACCGTGCAGGGGATCGTGCTCGTGCTGGTGGTCGGCGTGCTGCTGGTCAACTTCGTCGTCGACCTCCTCTACACCGTGCTCGATCCGCGATTGCGGGGTTCGTGATGCGCAATCTCGTCCTCGGCGGGGTGCTCGTCGGCCTGGTCGTGCTGGCCGCGCTGCTGTCGTTCGTGTGGACGCCGTTCGACCCGGTGAAGGTGGACGCGGCGAGCCGGCTGCTCGACGCGAGCGCGGCCCACTGGTTCGGCACCGACAAGTTCGGGCGCGACCTGCTGAGCCAGCTCATGGTCGGCGCCCGCACCACGCTGTACGTCGGTGTCGTCGCCGTCGGCATCGCCGCGGTGATCGGCACGCCGCTGGGCATCCTCGCCGGGATGTCCCCGCGGTGGCTCGGCGAGTTCGTCATGCGGGTCAACGACCTCGTGCTCGCGTTCCCCGCGCTGCTGCTGGCGATCATGTTCGGCGCGGTGTTCGGGGCGGACACGCTGACCGCGATGGTCGCGATCGGCATCGCCACGATCCCGTCGTTCGCGCGGATCGCGCGCTCCGGAACGCTGCAGGTGATGAGCACCGAGTTCGTGCTCGCCGCGCGGGCCGGCGGCCGGTCGCGGCTCACCATCGCCGTGCGGCACGTGCTGCCGAACATCTCCGGCCTGCTGATCGTGCAGGCGTCGGTGTCGTTCGCGATCGCCGTGCTCGCCGAAGCGGCGTTGTCGTTCCTGGGCTTCGGCACGCGGCCGCCGACGCCGTCGTGGGGCCGGATGCTGCAGGAGTCTCAGGAACTGCTGACCGTGCACCCGCGGCTGGCGCTGGTCCCTGGCATCGCGATCGCCGTCGCCGTGCTCGGGTTCAACCTCCTCGGCGACGGCCTGCGCGACCGCCTGGACCCCCGATTGGCGGCGCGGGTATGACGCTTTCGGTGCGGGGCCTCGGCGTCGGCGACCTCGTTCGCGACGTCTCCTTCGAGATCGGCGCGGGTGAGCGCGTCGGGCTGATCGGCGAGTCCGGCTCGGGGAAGTCGTTGACGGCGTTGTCGATCATGGGCCTGCTGCCCGAAGAGCTGCGCGCGTCGGGCTCGGTCCGGCTGGGCGATCGCGAGCTGCTCGGAATGTCCGAAAAGGACCTCTCCCGGCTGCGCGGCGACGAGCTGGCCATGGTGTTCCAGGAGCCGATGACGGCGTTGAACCCGGCCATGCGCGTCGGCCGCCAGGTCACCGAGCCCGGGCGGATCCACGGCCGCCGCCGGTCCGCGGACGAACTCCTCGATGCGGTCGGGCTGGCGGGCACCGCTCGCGCGTACCCGCACCAGCTGTCCGGCGGGCAGCGGCAGCGGGTCGTGCTGGCGATGGCGCTGGCCAACGAGCCGTCGCTGCTGATCTGCGACGAGCCGACGACCGCGCTCGACGTCACCGTGCAGGCCCAGATCCTCTCGCTCATCAAAGCCGCACTTTCACGTGAAAGTGCGCTCCTCTTCATCAGCCACGACCTCGCGGTGGTGGCGTCGGTGTGCGAGCGCGTGCTCGTGATGCTGGACGGCGAGATCGTCGAAGCGGGCTCCACGCGCGAAGTGCTGACCTCGCCTTCGCATGCCTACACGCGGAAGCTCCTGGATGCTTCGGACCTGGAGGGCCGCCGATGAGCATCATCGAAGTCCGTGACCTCGAACGCCGGTACGCGCGGCGGGACGTCCACGCGCTGCGCGGCGTCAGCTTCGACGTCGAGGCCGGACAGCGCTTCGGCATCGTCGGGGAGTCCGGCTCCGGCAAGTCCACGCTGGTCCGGCTGCTGGCCGCGCTCGACAAGCCGACGGCCGGCACCGTCACGTTCCAAGGCCGCCGGATCGACGACCTGCCCGAACGCCAACTCGGCTTCCTGCGGTCGGAACTGCAGATCGTCTTCCAGGACCCGATGGGTTCGCTCGACCCCCGCATGCGCGTGCGGGACATCATTTCCGAACCGCTGGGCCGCCGCGAACCCGACCGCGTCGCCGAGCTGCTCGCCGCCGTCGGCCTGCCCGTCGACGCCGCCCAGCGCTACCCGCACCAGTTCTCCGGCGGCCAGCGGCAGCGCATCTCCATCGCCCGCGCGCTCGCGCCCCACCCGAGCGTCCTGATCGCCGACGAGCCGGTCAGCGCGCTCGACGTCTCCGTGCGCGGCCAGATCCTCGATCTCCTGGCCCAGCTGGTGGAGCAGTTCGCGCTGACGCTGATCTTCGTCTCGCACGACCTCGGCGTCGTCCGGCACGTCTGCGACCGCGTGGCCGTGATGCGCCGCGGCGAGATCGTCGAACTCGGCGACGTCGGCCAGGTCTACGAGGCGCCGCGGCACGAGTACACGCGGGAACTGCTGGCCGCCGCGCCGAACCTGCGCGCCGAGCTGGCCCGGCTGAGCGGAGGCGACGATGGCTGAGTACCCCGGCGGCCTGCCGGTCGGAGCGGGCTGGATGTCCACTGTGGACGTTGAAGAAATCGTTTTCCCCTACGACGGGAGCGTCGTCGGCACCGCGCCGGTCGGCACGCCCGAGCTGGCCCGGCAGGCAGTCGACGAAGCTGTCGCCGTCGCGCGCGAAGTGGCTTCGCTGCCTTCACGGGTCCGGCGTTCGCTGCTCAACGACGTCGCTTCGGCGGTGCGGGAGCGACGTGCGGAGTTCGAAGACCTGCTCGTGCTGGAGACCGGGAAGCCGCTGGTCGACTGCCGCGTCGAGGTCGCGCGCACGATCGTCACGTGGGAAGCCGCCGCCGAAGAGGTGTCGCGGCTGCACGGCGAGACCGTGCCGCTGGACTTGTTGCCCGCCGGCGACGGACTGGTCGGGTTCTGGAAGCGCAAGCCGATCGGCGTCGTCGTCGGCATCGCGGGCTTCAACTACCCGCTGCTGCTGGCGTCGCACAAGATCGCCCCGGCGATCGCCGCGGGCTGCCCGGTGATCGTCAAGCCCGCGCCCCAGACGCCGTTGGCCACCCTGTGGCTGGTGCACCTGGTCCGGACGCTCGCGCCGCTTCCCGCCATGGTCCAGCTGGTCACCGGCGACGCCGGGGTGGGTGCCGCGCTGACGACCGACCGCCGGATCGGCGCGGTCTCGTTCACCGGCTCGGCCGCGGTCGGCCACCGCATCGCCCGCGACGCGGCCCCGACGAAAACGCTGCTGGAGCTGGGTTCGAACGCGGCGCTCGTCGTCGCGGCGGACGCGGACCTCGAAGCCGCGGTGAACGCCGTGCTGCGCGGCGGGTTCTACGCGTCCGGCCAGGCCTGCATCTCGGTGCAGCGCGTGCTCGTCGTCGCGCCGGTCGCCGAGGAGTTCACCGAACGGCTGCTGGCGCGGCTCGGCGAAGTCGTCGTCGGCGATCCGCGGGACGAGCGGACGCGGGTGTCCGCGCTGATCGACCCCGCGTCCACCGACCGCGTCGCCGCCTGGATCGAAAAGGCCGGCGGCCGCCGGTTCGGCGGGGGTGTCGACGGCACAGTGCTGCGGCCGGCGGTCCTGCTCGACGTCCCGGACGGCGTCGAAGCCTGGGACGAGGAGATCTTCGGCCCGGTCGTCTGCGTGCGCACGGTGTCCGATGTGGACGAAGCCTTCGCCGCGGTCAACGCGTCCCGCTACGGCCTCCACGCAAGCGTCTACAGCAAGTCCTTGAACACGGCGTTCCGCGCGCTCGACGAGCTGGAGGTCGGCGGCGTCGTCGTCAACGAGGTGCCCGGGTTCCGCTCGGACACCATGCCCTACGGCGGGGTGAAGGACTCCGGCATCGGCCGCGAAGGGCCGCGGTTCGCCGTCGAAGAGCTGACCGTGACGAGGATGGCGGTGCTGCGCCCGTGAACTACTCGACGTTGTTCCGCTTGGACGGCCGCCGCGCGCTCGTGCTCGGCGCCGGTGGCATCGGCCGCGAAGCCGCTCGCGCGCTGGCCGCGCACGGCGCCGACGTGGTGTGCGCGGACCGCGACCTCCAAGCCGCGCGCGAGGCGGGCGTCGGCGAGGCGTACGAAATCGACCTGCTCGCGCCCCGTGCCGTGGACAAGGCGGCGAGCGAGCTCGGCCCGCTCGACGTCGTCGTGCTGACCGCCGCGACGAACGTCCGCAAGCGGCTGCTGGACTACACGCGCGAGGAGTTCGACCGCGTCATCGCGCTGAACCTCGGTGTGTCGTTCGAGGTCGTGCGCGTCTTCGGTGCCGACATGGTCGCGCGCGGGCGGGGCAGCATCATCGGCTTCTCGTCGATCCGCGGCACGACCGTCGAGCCCGGCCAAGGTCCGTACGCGGCCACGAAAGCCGGGCTGGTCCAGCTGTTCCGGACGGCGGCGGCGGAGTTCGGCCCGGCCGGCGTGCGGGTCAACGCCATCGCGCCCGGCGTCGTCGAGACGCCGTTGACCGCGCAGATCAAGGCGAACCCCGAGTGGTACGACGCGTACGCGGCGAAGGGCGCGTTGGGGCGCTGGGCGCGGCCGGACGAGCTCGCCGGCGCGGTCGTGTACCTCGCTTCGGACGCTTCGTCGTTCGTCACCGGCTCCGTGCTCGCGGTGGACGGCGGCTGGACCGCCGTCGACGGCCGCTTCGAACCGCCTGCCTCGTAAGGAGCGCGCATGACCGAGTTGCCCGACCTGACCGCCGTCGAGCTCGTCGCGCACTACCGCGCGAAGACGCTCTCGCCGGTCGAGGTGACCGAGGCGGTGTTGCACCGCATCGAGGCGCGAGAGCCGGAGCTGCACGCGTTGTACGCGTACGACCCTTCAGGCGCTCTCGACGACGCGAAGGCGTCCGAAGCGCGCTGGGCGGCCGACGAGCCGCTCGGCCCGATCGACGGCGTCCCGCTGACGCTCAAGGAAAACATCGCGACCCGCGGCACGCCGGTCCCGCTCGGCACCGCGGCGACCGCGCTGACCCCGGCCGCCGAGGACGCCCCGGCGGCGGCGCGCGTCCGCGAGTCCGGCGGCGTTCTGCTGGCCAAGACGACCATGCCGGACTACGGGATGCTGACGTCCGGGCTCTCGAGCTTCCACGAAACGGCCCGGAACCCGTGGCTGACCTCGGCGTCGCCCGGTGGTTCGAGCGCGGGGGCCGGCGCGGCGGCCGCGGCCGGCTACGGACCCCTGCACGTCGGCACCGACATCGGCGGCTCGATCCGGCTACCGGCGGGCTGGTGCGGCCTGACCGGCCTGAAGCCGAGCTTCGGCCGCGTCCCGGTCGACCCGCCGTTCCTCGGCCGGGTGGCGGGCCCGATGACGCGGACGGTCGCCGACACGGCGTTGCTGATGAGCGTCCTGTCGGCGCCCGACGAGCGTGACCACCTGAGCCTGCCGCCGGCGGATCTGCCGTGGACTTCCCCCGCGGGTTCCCTGGCCGGTCTGCGCGTCGGCCTGCACCTCGACCCCGGCGTCGGCCTCCCGGTGGATCCGGCGACGCTCGACGCCGTCACCGCGGCGGCCCGCGCCTTCGAAGCCGCGGGCGCGATCGTCGAGCCGGTCGGTCCCTTCCTGACCCGCGAAATGCTCGACGGCCTGGACGTCTTCTGGCGCACGCGCGCCTGGTCCGACATGCAGGGGCTGCCGGCGGAGCGGCGCGCGAAGGTCCTCCCGTACATCGCGGACTGGGCCACGGGCGGCGCGGAGCTGTCCGGAGTGGCCGTCTACCGCGGTTTCGCCCAGATCGACGTGATCAGCGTGGCGGCGTTGCGCGCGACCTCCGCTTACGACGTCGTTCTCTCGCCGACGTGCCCGGTCGCGGCCCCGCCGGCGGAGTGGGCGTCGCCCACGAACGACCCGGCGCGGCCGTTCGAGCACATCGCGTTCACCGTCCCGTACAACATGTCCGGCCAGCCGGCGGTGTCGGTGAACTGCGGCTACACCGACGACGGCCGCCCGATCGGCCTGCAGCTCAGCGGCCGCCGCTTCGACGACATCGGCGTCCTGCGCGCGGCCGCGGCGTACGAAGGCCTTCGCGGCCCGCAGCGCGCCTGGCCGATCGGGTAGGGAAGAAGTTCCGGTCCCGCGGCGAAGTGGTGGTGAAGCTGTCGCCGACGGGAAGGAACCCCATGACAGAGGCAGCCCCGGTGACCGGCGCCGACCAGTTCACCGAGGTGCACGACCGCCACTTCGCCGGGATCTACCGCTACGTCGCCGGCCGCCTCGGCGCCCAGGCCGCGGAGGACGTCGCCGCGGAGACGTTCCTCGTCGCCTACGACCGCCGGTCGACGTTCGACCCGGCCCGCGGTGACCTGCGGGCCTGGCTGTTCGGCATCGCGACGAACCTCGTTTCGCGCCACCGCCGCAAGGAAGCCCGCCACTACCGCGCCCTCACCCGGATCGAGCTGCCGCGACCGGTCGAGGGCCACGAAAACCGCGTCGTCCTGAGCGGTCAGCTGGCGAAAGCGCTGGCGCGGCTGACCGCGGGCGAACGCGACGTCCTGCTGCTCGTGGCCCTCGCCGACCTCGGTTACGCCGAAGTCGGCGAAGCGCTCGGCATCTCTCCCGGCACGGTCGGCTCCCGGCTGACGCGTGCCCGCAAGAAGCTCGCCCCTGTTCTCGCCCCGGAGGCCTCCGATGGATGACCTGCAGACGCTGCGGGCCGCACTGCTGCCCGCCGAACCCACCCCGGACGTCGTCGACCGCAGCCGCCACCGGCTGCGGAACCGGATGCTCGCCGCGCCCCGGCCCCGGCGCGTCCGCCCGCTCGTCATCGGCGTCGGCGTGGTCGCCGCCGCGGCCGCCGTCGTGGTCGCGACCCTGCCCGCCACCCCGCCCCCGGCACCGGTACCTCCGCAGGCGGTGGTCCCGGTCAGCACCGGCCAGGCGATCCTGCTGGCCGCCGCCGAGCGCGCCCAGACCGGCGGCCGCACCTACTGGCACGTGACGACGAAGGTGGGCGGCGAAGCCTGGGAGTACTGGACCAAGGCCGACGGGCACGAGTGGTACCGCGGCGCGAAGACCCACGGCAAGGCCGTTCTCCAGCCGCAGGTGCGGCCGTTCCGGATGTTCGGCGCCGAGCTCACGCTCGGGCAGATCCAAGCCCTGCCCACCGAACCGGCGGCCCTGCGGGCCTGGCTCACGGACTCGATCAAACGCAGCGGCAGCTACCCCGGCGGCCTGGACCTGACGGTGCTCCAGGCCCTGATTTCGCTGGTCACGGCGGTGCCCGCACCCCCGGCGGTCCAGGCGGCGGCGTTCCGCGCGATCGCCGCGTACCCCGGAGTCAGCGCGGCCCCGGACGGCCGCACGGTCCAGCTCCCGGGCGGCGGCCACCTCACCATCGACCCGTCGACCGGCGCCGTGACCGGCGCGTCGATGTACCTGGACGCCAAGGGCGCCCCGGTCAAGAGCGTGGACGGCGACGGCTACACGGTCAGTGGCGAGTGGACGGACGACCTGCCGAAGTGACCCCGGTGGCCGGGGCCGTCAGCTCTTGACGGCCCCGGCCAGCGCCAGCACCCGCCGCGCGTTGTCGACGTGCAGGTTCTCGATCATCGCGGTCGGTCAATTCGTCCTCAGCTCGTCGAGCCGGTTCAGCCACGCGCCGAAGCGTGGGCAACGACGACTCAACTGCTCGACTCCGAGAAGTTCGATCGCAAGCGGTCCATCGATCTTCTTCGTGTACGTCGGGCAATACTTTTCGAGTCTCTTCGAGGGCGAGGTCGAAGGGCCGTCGTTGACCAGTTCTGGCCCACCAGCGCGTTCGCAGTCGCGTTCCAGCGTGTCCGCCAAATCGTCTTCGCCGCGAAGGGCGGCCAGCTCGGCACCTGCTGCGAAGACCCAGGACTCGAGTTCGTGAAGGACGAGATTCGGTACGAACCTCTGGTCGCCGACAGCCCGGAAGAGCTGGTTCTCCACGTGTTCGACTCGTTCTTGCGGACTCCCCGACGGCCGAGTGGTCATCCCAGGGGCTTCTTCGGCGAACGCGTAGTAGTCGAACAAGGTGGTCAAGACGTGCAGGCTGGTCTGCCCGAGCAGCTCCTTGATGTCCCGGTGGATCTTGGTCCAGGAAGTAGCGCCACCGCGGTACGTCCGTGAAGTGGTCTGTGTCCGCACGACGGAAGTCGTCACCGTCCAGCCCTGCTGGAAGAGGTGAGGTCCCAGTACCTCCTGGACGACGATGAACTCGGTTTGGCCTTCCACCAGGAGATGGAGGCGCTTGCGCTCAGTCATCGAGAAAGCTGCCTGCCGAGCCGGGTTGTCCGCCGAGAATGTTCTTCTCCCACAGCTCACCTAGGGAGTAGTCGGCGAGCCAGCTCCTCAACTGCTCCTCGGTACGCCTCCGGAACACTGAACCGCTTTCTCCTGTTTCGACCACGATGAGGTCGTCGACGGTGAATTGGTTCATCAGTGTCACCGACTGAGTGGCGATGATGACCTGGCTGCGCTTCGACGCTTGTTTCAGCATGTCCGAGAGGATCGATATCGCGAACGGGTGCAAGCCGAGTTCGGGCTCGTCGAGCACCACCAGCCCTGGCAGCTCAGGCTGGAAGAGCAGGGTGGCCAGGCAGATGAAGCGCAAGGTTCCGTCGGACATCTGCTCCGCGGAGAAGACTCGGTCAAAATCACGATGAATCCAGCGCAGTCTTATGGTGTCGGTGCCGAGCTCGTCTTCCAGCAGGAAATCCTGGAGAAAGGGAGCGACGAGCCGAACAGCTCCTCTGATGCGCCGGTAGGCCGCCTTATCAAGGCCCCGCTTGCTGTTCTTCAGACGGAACAGTACTGCGGCGAGGTTCTCGGCGTCCTCACGTAGTGCGATGTTGTCCGCAGTGGGAACTTGTCGTTTGACCGGTGCGTCGCGGCTTGTGTCATCGAAGTGGTAGACCCGGCACTCCCGGAGCAAGGCGATGATGTGCTCGGCCACCTGGGCAGTGGGTCCTTTTCGGGCTTCGCCCAATTTCGTCTCACGATGACCGTCGCCGAGAACCGTTCTGAACGGGTCTTCCGGGGAGGGACGGTAGACCTCTTCCTGGTCGAAGACGAGGCTGTCATTGGCTGCGGCGGTCAGTCGGGCACCATAGTGGTTCAGCCCCGACACGACGTGGATGTTTATCCGCGCGAGGCCCCCGTTACCGGCGTTGATCATCGACGACGCGCCGCCGTGAAAAACGGCGTAGCGCTCTAGCTGGCTGTCGGCGAGCCGGCCCAGCAGTCCAAGGGCTTGAATGAAGTTGCTCTTTCCGGCGCCGTTGGCGCCGACGAGAACGTTCATCGCACCCAGTCGAACGCGAGCTGAAAGGATCGAGGTGAGCCCCTCGATCTGCAACTCGTCCATACGCTGATCAGCCACGTGGCAACCTTACGACCATGCGCTACCCTGCCACCGCCTCGGCCAGCGCCAGCACCCGCCGCGCGTTGTCGACGTGCAGGTTCTCGATCATCCGACCGTCCACAGTGACCACGCCGCGGCCCGCGGCGCGCGCCTCCTCGAAGGCGTCGATGATCCGCCGCGAGCGGTCGATCTCCGCCTCCGAAGGGGCGAAGATCCGGTTGCACGGCTCGACCTGCGCCGGGTGGATCAGCGTCTTCCCGTCGAACCCGTACTGCCGGCCCTGCTCGCACTCCGCTTCGAAACCGGGAAGGTCCTTCACGTCGTTGTAGACGCCGTCGAGGATCACCTTGCCGGTCGCGCGCGCGGCCAGCAGGCACAGCGAAAGCCCGCCCAGCAGCGGGCCGCGGCCCGGGACGAACTCCGCGTGCAGTTCCTTGGCCAGGTCGTTCGTGCCCAGCACCAGCACGGTCAGCCGCTCGGACGCCGCCGCGATCTCCTCCGCGTGCAGCACCGCGACCGGCGTCTCGAGCATCGCCCAGATCTTCGTGCGGTCCGGGGCGCCGCCGAGTTCCAGCGCGCGCTCGATGTTGTGCACCTCGGCCGCCGAGTTCACCTTCGGCACGACCACCGCGGCCGGGCCGGCGGACGCGGCCGCGCGCAGGTCGGCGTCGTGCCACTCGGTGTCCAGGCCGTTGACCCGGATCGTCACTTCGCGGTCGCCGTAGGAACCGACCGCCGCGCAGACCCGCTCGCGTGCGGCTTCCTTGGCGTCGGGGGAGACGGCGTCCTCGAGGTCGAGGATCAGCGCGTCGGCCGGGATCGTCTTGGCCTTCTCCAGCGCTCTTTCGTTCGCGCCGGGCATGTAGAGGACGGAGCGGCGGGGCGTGGTCATCCGAGGGTCTCCTTGGTGGCGGCGTCGTAGGCGGCCGCGAGTTCGGGGTCGTCCGCCGCGAGGGCGTCGGCCAGTTCGGCGACCACGCGGCACTGCTTCACCGACGCGTCGTCCTGCATCTTCCCGTCGATCATCACCGCGCCCGTGCCGTCGCCCATCTCCGCGATGACGCGCCGCGCCCAGGCCACATCGGACGGCGAAGGCGAGAACACCTTCTTCGCGATGTCGATCTGCACCGGGTGCAGGCTCCACGCGCCGACGCAGCCGAGCAGGAACGCGTTGCGGAACTGGTCCTCGCACGCGACGACGTCGCGGATGTCCCCGAACGGCCCGTAGTACGGCAGGATCCCGTGCATCGCGCAGGCGTCCACCATCCGCGCGACCGTGTAGTGCCACAGGTCCTGCTGGTACGTCGTGCGGCCTTCGGTCATGTCGTCGCCGGTCGGGTCGGTGCGCACCAGGTAGCCCGGGTGGCCGCCGCCGACGCGGGTCGTCTTCATCCGGCGGCTCGCGGCCAGGTCGGCCGGGCCGAGCGAGATGCCCTGCATGCGGGGGCTCGCGCCGGCGATCTCCTCCACATTGGCCACGCCGCTCGCCGTTTCGAGGATCGCGTGCACCAGCAACGGCTTCGTCAGGCCGGCCCGCGCTTCGAGCTGGGCCAGCAGCCGGTCGACGTAGTGGATGTCCTGCGCGCCCTCGACCTTCGGCACCATGATCACGTCGAGCTTGTCGCCGATCTCGGTGACGAGCGTCACCAGGTCGTCGAGCACCCACGGCGAGTCCAGGCTGTTCACCCGGGTCCACAGCTGCGTCCTGCCGAAGTCGTTCGCCTTGGCGATCGAGACGAGCCCGGCGCGCGCGGCTTCTTTGCGGTCCGCGCGGACCGCGTCCTCGAGGTTGCCGAGCAGGACGTCGACCTTCTTCGCGATGTCCGGCACCTTCGCGGCCATCTTCTCGTTGCCGGGGTCGAAGAAGTGGATCATCCGGGACGGCGTCACCGGGATCTCCCGCACGGGAGCGGGCGCGCCCAGGGCGAGCGGGGCGAAGAAGTCCTTCGGGGAGCGCATCGGTCCTCCACGGCGACGACTAAGTGACTGATCGGTAACTTTAGTCCGGGGCGCGTCCGGCCGCTGCGGCGCAAGTCACCGTCGGGGAAGCGACGCCGGGCAACCGCAGCTCAGCGGCCCGCGTCCACTGTGGATTGCACCGAACGGGCTAGTCGGCGATCCTGCCCCCGGTAGTCGGCCGCGGGCGGACGGTAATGCCACTCACCTCGCGATCACTCGGTTGGCCGCACCGTTCGACCGAAGTCGGATGACCGCCTACCGACCGGTCATCGATCGCTGAGCGCCGCCGATCGCAGCCACGCGCCTTACCCGGCGACGCCGCGCCGCCGCGCTGTTAGACAAGTGAGGTGCCGGTTTTCACCGGTCACGAAGCGGTGCAGGTAAGAAGGAGGCGGACTCGTGGCGGCTACACCTCAGAACACCGAGCGCTCGACGGTCGCCGGTGGCGCGAAGCGCAGCCGGTCGATGCCGAGCCGCGTGGTGCCGCCGATCGAGCTCCCCGCGAGCGTCGACGAGCTCGCCACCGCCGCCGCGGCCCAGCTGGGCTGGAACGGCATCGTCCTGCCCGAGACCACGATCCTGGGCCGCAAGGTCTGCGTGGTCGCCAAGCTTCGCACCGACGTGCACGCCGAGCGCATCGCGATGGGTGCCGGCCCGGTGGCCGATCGCGCCACCGTCGACACCTGGACCTGGCCGGAGCTGGCCGGAACCGCCCCCGCCCCGGCCGCCGAGATCGTCGGCGTCCTGGCCGTCGCGCGCCACTGGCGCACCGCGATGGCCTCCGCGGTTCCGTTCGCCCGCTACGGCGAGGCCGCGATGGTGCTCCCCTCGCCGGCCATCCTCACCGAGGACTACGTCGGCAACTGCCTGCCGCGCGCCCGCGCGTACGGCCTCGCCGTCGTGACCGCCGACCCGAACGCGGTCGTCGACCTCGACCTCGAGGGCCGCACCGAGCGCGTGCTGCTGGCCGAGGACCCGGTCTCGCGGCTGGTGAACGAGCTGGTCTACGACCACCTGCTCCGGACCGCAGAGGCGCCCGCTTCGCACTAGGGTCGGCTCCATGCGAGTCGTCATTGCAGGTGGACACGGTCAGATCGCGCTGCGGCTGGAGCGGCTGCTCGCCGCGCGCGGGGACGAAGCGGTCGGCATCATCCGGAACCCCGCCCACGCGGCGGACCTCGAGGCCGCCGGCGCCCGAGGCGTGGTGCTGGATCTCGAGAACTCCGATGTGGACGCCGTCGCCGAAGTGCTGAAAGGTGCCGACGCCGCGGTGTTCGCCGCCGGTGCCGGCCCGGGCAGCGGTACCGCCCGCAAGGACACTGTGGACAGGGGCGCCGCGGCGCTGTTCGCCGAAGCGGCCGAGCGGGCCGGGGTCCGACGGCACGTCCAGGTCGGCTCGATCGGCGCCGACAACCCGGACAACCCCGACGTCACCGAGGAGTTCCGGCACTACCTGCGCGCCAAGCGCGCGGCGGAAGACGATCTCAAGGCCCGCGACCTCGACTGGACGATCCTCCGGCCGGGCGCGCTCACCGACGACCCGGGCACCGGCCTGGTGCTGCTGGCCGAGCAGACGGGCCGCGGCCCGATCCCGCGTGACGACGTCGCCGCGGTGCTCGTGGCCCTGCTCGACACGCCCGCGTCCGTCCGCCGCACCCTGACGCTGATCTCGGGCGAGGACGCCATCGGCGAAGCGGTCTCCGCGCTGTGATCTCTGAAGCGTCGAGAGAGATCGCCGTCTTCAGCGGCAGTGCGCACCCCGAGCTGGCCGAAGAGATCTGTGCGCACCTGGGCGTGCCGTTGCGACCGGCGGAGGTCCGGCGGTTCGCGAACGACTGCCTCGAGGTGCAGCTGCAGGCCAACTGCCGCGAACGGGACGTCTTCATCATCCAGCCGCTGGTCAAGCCGGTGCAGGAGCACCTGGTCGAGCTGCTGCTGATGCTCGACGCGGCGCGTGGTGCGTCGGCGTCGCGGATCACCGCCGTGATGCCGCACTACTCGTACGCGCGCTCGGACAAGAAGGACGCACCGCGCATCTCCATCGGCGGCCGCCTGGTCGCCGACCTGCTGGTGACCGCGGGCGCGAGCCGCGTGCTCGCGATGACCCTGCACTCGCCGCAGGTGCACGGCTTCTTCAGCGTCCCGGTCGACCACCTGCACGCGCTGCAGGAGCTGGCGAAGCACTTCCGGCAGTACGACCTCTCGCGCACCACCGTCGTCTCGCCCGACCTGGGGAACGCGAAGGAGGCGTCGCACTTCGCGCGGCTCCTCGGCGTCCAGGTCGCGGCCGGCGCGAAGGAGCGCTTCCCGGACGACCGCGTCCAGATCAGCTCGGTCATCGGCGAGATCACCGGCCGCGACGTCATCGTGCTCGACGACGAGATCGCCAAGGGCAGCACGGTGATCGAGCTGCTGGACAAGCTGGCCGAGCTGGAGCCGCGGTCGATCCGGGTGGCGTGCACGCACGGGCTGTTCGCGGCGAAGGCCATCGAGCGCATCGGCGGCCGGCCGGAGGTGCTGGAGATCGTCTGCACCAACACGGTTCCGGTGCCCGAGGAGGAGCGCACCGAGAAGCTGAAGATCCTGTCGATCGCCCCGGCCATGGCCGAGGCGATCCGCCGGATCCACAACGGCGAATCGGTGTCGGCGCTCTTCTAGACCTTGCCCAGCACCCGGTCCAGGTAGGTGTTGGTGAACACGCCGTTCGGGTCGGTTTCCTTGCGCACGCGCAGGAAGTCGTCGAAGTGCGGGTAACGCGAGCGGAGGACGCCGGCGTCGAGGTCGTGCATCTTGCCCCAGTGCGGGCGCCCGCCGACCGCGCCGGCGATCTTCTCGAACGCGCTGAAGTACTCGCGGTACGGCATGCCGGCGAACTGGTGGATCGCGATGTAGGCGGAGTCGCGGCCCTGCGCGGTCGACAGCCAGATGTCGTCGGCCGCGGCGACCCGCACCTCGACCGGGAACATTACCGGGTCCTTCAGCTTCGGCACCACTGCCCGTAGTTCAGCGAGCACGTCCAGCACTGATTCACGTGGAACAGCGTATTCCGTTTCGGTGAACCGGACGTTGCGCGCGGTGACGAAGACGCGGTGCGAAGTGTCGCTGTACTCGCGCGCGGAAAGCATGTTCGACGCGAAGTTGTTCAGCGGGCGCACGAGCCGCGGCATCAGCCGTCCGGTCCGGCAGAGTCCGCCGAAAGCGACGTTCTCCATGATCTGGTAGTCGACGAACTCGCGGACCTTGCTCAGCGGTTCGGCCGTCTCACAGCGGTTGTTGCGCTTGACCAGCGCGTTCTTGCCGTAGGGGAACCAGTAGAACTCGAAGTGCTCGTTGTCCTCGGCGAAGTCGTGGAAGCCCTCGAGCACCTGCTCCAGCGGCTCCGGCCGCTCCTGTGCGCGCAGGTAGAAGGACTTTTCACAGCGCAGGGTCACGGTGGTGATCACGCCGAGCGCGCCGAGGCCGACGCGGGCGGCGGCGAAGAGGTCGGGCTTTTCGCCGGCCGAGCAGGTGACGACCGAGCCGTCCGCGAGGACGAGTTCGAGCGCGGCGATCTGGGTGGCGATCCCGCCGAGCTTGGCGCCGGTGCCGTGGGTGCCGGTGGAGATCGCGCCGGCGATGGTCTGCGCGTCGATGTCGCCGAGGTTGGTCATGGCCAGCCCGAGCGTGTCGAGGGCGGCGTTGAGCTGCTTGATCGTGGTGCCGGAGCGGACGGTGACGTGCCCGGTCTCGACGTCGACGCGCTCGATCCCGGTCCAGTGCCGCAGGTCGAGGGCATCGGAGTCGGCGACGGCGATCGCGGTGAAGGAGTGCCCGCTGCCCCAGGGCCGCACGGTCCGGCCCGCCGCGGCGACACTTTCGACGGCCGCGGCGATCTCGGCCGCGCTGCGCGGCTGGTGAACGTGCCGCGGCGAGGCGGACGCCGTGCCCGCCCAGTTGGTCCACCGGGTCATCCGCGCGCCCTCCATCGGTCGAGTGCTCGAAACAGTAAGTGAATAGTATTCGCGTTTCAAGCCTTCGTGTCGTACTTTAGACCTCGTGACCAGTGCGACGGTGTACGACTTGGCGACCAAGGACCTCGACCCGCCCTTGGCCGTGGTCGACTTGGCGGCGTTCGACGCGAACGCCGACGACCTCCGTCGCCGCGCGGCGGGCAAGCCGATCCGCGTGGTCAGCAAGTCGGTCCGCTGCCGGGCGCTGCTGGAGCGCGTGCTCGCGATGCCGGGCTTCGAAGGCCTGATGTGCTACTCGCTCGCCGAAGCCGTCTGGCACGTCGAGCAGGGCACGACCGAGGACATCGTCGTCGCCTACCCGACGGCCGACCACGAAGCCCTCCGCCGCCTGGCCGCGTCGGATTCCGCGCGCGCGGCGATCGCGATCATGGTCGACTCGCCGGAACACCTGGACCTGGTGGACGCGGCCCTCGGCCACGGCCACCAGGAAATCCGCGTCTGCCTGGAGCTGGACGCGTCCTGGCGCCCGCTGCCGGGCGTCCACGTCGGCACGCGCCGCTCGCCGGTGTTCACCCCGAAGCAGGCTGCGACGCTGGCCCGCCAGATCCTCGCCCGCCCGGGTTTCCGCCTGGTGGGCGTGATGGCGTACGAAGGCCAGATCGCCGGCCTCGGCGACGCGGCGGGCGGCCGGGCGAACCGGCTGGTGATCGGCTGGATGCAACGTCGTTCGGCGGCCGAGCTGAACCGCCGACGCGGCGAAGCGGTCCGCGCGGTCCAGGCGGTGACGTCGCTGGAGTTCGTGAACGGCGGCGGCACGGGAAGCATCGAGTCCACGGGCGCGGACGCGGTGGTCACGGAGATCGCGGCGGGCTCGGGCCTGATCGGCCCGACGCTGTTCGACGGCTACTCCCGCTTCAGCCCCCGCCCGGCAGCGTTGTTCGCACTGCCGGTGGTCCGCCGCCCGACTCGCTCCATCGCGACCCTGTTTTCGGGCGGCTACATCGCTTCCGGCCCGACGGGCGCTTCGCGCGTCCCGCAGCCGTACTTGCCGACGGGCTTGAAGCTGCTGGGCTTCGAAGGCGCGGGCGAGGTCCAGACCCCGGTGACGGGCCGAGCCGCCCGAAGCTTGAAGCTGGGCGACCGGGTGTGGCTGCGGCACGCGAAGGCGGGCGAGCTGGCGGAGCGGTTCACGCACTACCACTTGGTCCTGGGCGACCGGGTCGAGCGCACGGTCCCGACGTACCGAGGCGAGCACCAGAACTTCGGCTGACGGCGGCCCGTGTGTCCCGCGTCCGTGCGGCAGAACGCTCCGCCTCGCCGCGCGGCCACGGTTTGTCCCAGCTCCCGGACGGGCGAATCCCCGCTCACCCCGGCACGGCAAGAAAGTCATGAACGACTCGTTCACCTCGTCCGACGACAGGAAAGAGTCGTTCACAACGTCGGCGTCAGCGGAATGCGGGCCGGCCTGGTCCGCAGAACCGCCGTCCACGCCGGCAACCCCTCGCCGCCAACCCCCGCGCGCGGCCCGCCCTTCCCCGGGGGAACCCCCGCTTCCAGTCTATCGGCGCCCACCGACAAGCCGGCCCGAAACCACCTGGTTGTCCACAGCTGTGCATGCCTGTGGACAACTTCTGTGGACAACTACGACCGTTCCCCGAACCGGGCCGCCAGGTACCCCTTCACCACGTACTTCGCTTCAGCGACGATCTTCTCGTCCCCGCGCGGGTCCTTGCGGAACGCCAGCTTCAGCAACGCATCCGCCACCTCGTTGGCGATGCCGATCGCGAACCGCAGGTCCTCCACCGGCCGATCGACCTGCGTGGACACCAGGTCCGTCAGGGAGTCCACGATCACCGCGTTGTTGTCGCGCGTTTCGTCGAGCAGCTGGCGGTCGATGATGTCGCCGAAGTGGACCTTCGAAAAGCCCGGGACCGACCGGTGCATCTCGAGGTAGATGTCGAGGATCGAGTCCACGACGTCCCACCAGTGCTCCGGCCCGAGCTGCTTCAGGCGCTCGTTCACCGCGCCCACGAACCTCTCCAGGTTGCGGGCGGTAAGCGCTTGCACCACGGCGCGCTTGTCCGGGAAGAACTGGTACAGCGACCCCACGGCCACCCCGGCGCGCTTGGCGATCAGGGTGGTCGTCAGCGCGTCGTAACCGAGCTCGTCGATCAACGCCGCGCTCGCGTCGAGCATCTGCTCGACGCGTTTGGCGCTGCGTTGCTGAACCGGCTGGCGGCGCAAGGGGGTGGCTTCTGCCGGCACCTTCGCGGCCTGGATGTCGGACACGGCGCTCCTCCTCGTCTGATCTGGGACTTTATCGTGCCGACGGGCTTCCCCACGGACGAGTGAAGACCTAGTATATGAGAACTTTTCATGTTCACCCGAAGGGGTGTCTGACGAAGGGGTCAGCAGCCGGTGCAGAACCCGAACTTCCCGCCCGACTTCCTCTGGGGTGTTTCGACCTCGGCGTTCCAGATCGAGGGCGCCACCAGCGAAGGTGGGCGCGGACCGTCCATCTGGGACACGTTCACCGCGGCCGAGGGCAAGATCGCCCGCGATGAGACCGCCAACGTAGCCGCCGACCACTACCACCGCTACCCCGAAGACATCGCGCTCATGGCGGAGCTCGGGGTCGGTGCCTACCGGATGTCCGTCGCGTGGCCCCGCATCCAGCCCGACGGCAAGGGCGCGCCCAACCCCGAAGGCCTCGGCTTCTACGACAAGCTCCTCGACGCCGTCTGCGAGGCGGGGATCGCCCCCGCCGTCACGCTTTACCACTGGGACACCCCGCAGGCGATCGAAGACGACGGCGGCTGGCTCTCCCGCGATACCGCTGGGCGCTTCGCCGAGTACGCCCACATCCTCGGAGAACGCTTCGCCGACCGGGTGAAGCTGTGGATTCCGCTCAACGAGCCCATGGTCATGTCGATCTACGGCTACGCGATCGGCGAGTACGCGCCCGGCAAGACGCTCCTGCTCGACGCCGTCCCGACCGCGCACCACCAGCTCCTCGCCCACGGCCTCGCCGTCCAGGCGCTGCGCGCGGCCGGGGCGACGACCATCGGCACCGCCAACAACCACTCTCCGATCTGGCCCGGCGAAGACAGCGACGACCGCGACCGGGCCGCCGCCGAGTGGCTCGACGCGCTGATCAACCGGCTCTACGCCGACCCCGTACTGCTCGGCAGCTACCCCGAACAGCTCCACCCGCACCTCCCCGCCGGGTTCGCCGACGACCTGCCGGCGATCGCGCAGCCGCTCGACTTCTACGGCGTCAACTACTACGAGCCGCAAGGCGTCGCGAAGCCCAGTCCGGGCAACCCGCTGCCGTTCGACCTCCGCCCGATCGAGGGCTACCCGATGACGACGAACGACTCGCCGATCGTTCCGCACGCCCTGCGCGAGCTGCTGCTCGACTTCCACGCCCGCTACCGCGACAAACTGCCGCCGATCCACATCACCGAGAACGGGTGCAGTTTCGCCGACGAAGTCGCCGAGGACGGCGGGGTGCACGACCCCGAACGGATCGACTTCCTGCACAGCCACCTGGTCGCGGTGCGCGAGGCGATGGACGCCGGCGTCGACGTCCGCGGCTACTTCTGCTGGTCCCTGATGGACAATTTCGAGTGGTCCAAGGGCTACGCGCCGCGCTTCGGCCTGGTGCACGTCGATTACGAGACCCTGCGGCGGACGCCGAAGGACTCCTTCCACTGGTACCGGAAGCTGGTGCGGGATGAGTGAAACGACCCAGGCGCTGCCCGAAGCGCTCGCCGAACCCACCGTGCGGGTGCGGCCCGGCTGGATGAGCCTGCTGTTCTTCGCGAACATCGCGCTCTGGCTGGGGATTTACGCGCCGATCCAGGTGCTGCTGCCGCAGCAGGCCGAACTGCTCGACCAGGTGAACAAGGAGTTCGTGCTCGGCCTGGTGATGGGCGTCGGCGCGATCGTGGCGCTGGTCGTCAACCCGGCGGTCGGGCTGCTGTCGGACCGGACGTGCTCGCGGTTCGGCCGCCGCCACCCGTGGACGGTGATCGGGGCCGCGGTCGCGGCCGTCGGGCTGCTGGTGCTGGCGTTCGCGCCCGACGTCGCCCTGCTGATCACCGGCTGGTGCCTGGTGCAGGCCGGCCTCAACGGCATGCTCGCCACCCTGATGTCGGCCATCGCCGACCGCGTCCCGGTCGGCCAGCGCGCGCAGGTCGGCGGGCTCGTCGGCATCGCGCAGATGCTCGGCACCGTGCTGGGCGCGGTCGTGGTCGTCGTCATGCTCGGCATCGCCGGGCTGCCGTTGGCCTACGCGGCCTGCGCGGGGATCGTGCTGGTGGGCGCCGCGTTCTTCGTGCTCCGGACGCCGGACGCGCGGCTGCCTATCGAGTACCGGCCCTCGTCCGACACCCGCGAGGTCCTCCGCAACCTCTGGGTCTCGCCTCGGCGGCACCCGGACTTCGCGTGGGCGTGGTCGTGCCACTTCATGATCAACCTCGGTAACGCGTTCGGGACGCTCTACCTGCTGTTCTTCCTCAAGGACGCGGTGCACTACCCCGACCCGGACACCGGGCTGCTCATCATGATGGGGCTGTACGGCGTCGCGCTCGTCATCGGCGCCGTGCTCGCCGGCCACTTCTCCGACAGGTCCGGACGGCGCAAGCCGTACGTCCTGGCGGCTTCCGGCGTGATGGCGCTGGCCGCTCTGCTCCTCGTCGTGTGGCAGAGCTGGCCGGTCGCGCTCGCCGCGTCCCCGCTGCTCGGCGTCGGGTTCGGCGCGTACATGGCGGTCGCCTTGGCGATGCTGACGCAGGTGCTGCCGACGGCGCAGGACCGCGCGAAGGACCTGGGCGTCATCAACATCGCGAACTCGCTGCCGCAGGTGGTGGCCCCGCTGCTGACACCGCTGGTGCTGGCCTACCTGGGTGGCTACTCCGGCCTGTTCGCGGCTTCGGCCGTCGCGACGCTGCTGGCCGCGGTGCTCGTGCTGCGCGTGAAGGCGGTCCGCTGAACGCCGTACAACGAAGTGGAACCGCGGGCCGGTGCCGGTCGGGGGAGGGGAGTGCAACGGCACCGGCCCGCGGAATTCGGGGACCGCTCGAGGAGCGGATCGCCGCGGTGTGACCCATGGTCCACACCGGGGGCTTGATGATCAATCTAGCGGGGGATTACGGCCCCGGCTAGGGCTAACGCGTATTTTTTTCGATTAATCGCGGAGCGGTCTGAGGTGATGGCCGAGGGCTGGTTCGCGCTGCTCGGGGGTGCGGGCGAAACAGCCCTCGGCCGGGGCGAGTGCCGACGCGGAGCCGATGGGGCGATCGGCCGGTCGCGCTCGCCGGTTCGTGGGGGCCGCCGGAGCGCACTTTCCCTATGAAAGTGCCGCTTCTTCACATGGGTTTCACGTGGCGACGGCCCGGGTGGGTCAGGCGGTGACCGCTCGGCGCGGGTTCACCAACGCGTGGCGACCGGTGGTCTCCGCCGCGGTGGGGGCCGGGACCGGGCTCATGCGGCGGCTCTGCAGGCGGCTGTCCGGCGAGGACTGCTGCTGCGGGGCGAGGCCGCCGGCTACCAGGTGTTCGTGCGCGACCTGCCAGACCGAGCACGGCGCCTTGCAGCGGTGCCACCGGGTCGAGCAGGTCGGGCAGTCGCCGCGCTCGTCGGGCTCGTGCATCTTCAGCATCGCGCGCCACGCTTCGGTCAAGCGGGGGAGTTCGCTGCGCGCCACCGAGACGAGCGACTGGGCGTCGGCGCGGTTCGCCAGGTCAGTCAGCATGTCGAGGCGCTCCCAGACCGCATTGCGGAGGACCTGCCCGAGTACCTGATCCATGTCAGCTCACCGTTACCTTTCCGCCATCTTGGCGGCTTCGTTGAGCGCGGCGCGCAGCTGTCCGAGCTGGCCGGACGTCAACCGCGCGGTCTCGCCGGGGGGCGAGACCAGTACCACCTGGTTGTCCTCTACGAAGACCGTCACGGCGCGCTCGCGCTCGATCAGGTCTCCGCACTGCACCCGCCAGACGAGCTGGCCGCCCTCGTAGTGGCGGACGCTCGCGGTGCGGGGGTCCACCGCGGCGGCCGGGGTGACGGGGCGGACGGCGGAGACGGGAGAGACCGTCGCGATCGCCGGCCGCACGGCGCGGGTGGCCGTGCCGGCATGTCCTCCTGCGAACGAGTCCACGAACTCCACGCCCTTCTCCGCTCTGTCGAAAGTCTTCGAAGATGCCTTCTGCAACATCTTCTTGTCACCACGCTGCGGTTTTCGTAGCTCTCCGTGATCGCTGCCGGTGTCCGGGCGGTGACGGAGATCTGACAACTACAGTGAGGTGCAACCGGCTGCGATAGAAGGTCGAAATGGCGTCATAGCGGTGACCGGACTCGGTTCCACGGTAAGCGGTCAACGGACTTCGCCCGGGCCGATCAGGGCGCCAGTCCGGCAGTTCACACGGTTCACCAGGTTTGCCTACGCTGTTTCACAGACGCCCGACCGGACAGTGGAGGGGGCGCGATGGACGCCAGTAACGGTGGCAGTGCCGAAGCCCGGCAGAGCCACGCGGTTCCCGCTGACGCGTGGGAGCAGCCCGAGATGAGAGCTGCTCTCGCGTCGCGAGAGATCAGCGGCGTCTACCGCCTCTTGCGCAAGCACGGTGTCTTGCAGCGCCAGATCGCCGCGATGACCGGACAGTCCCAGTCCGAGGTGTCGGAGATCCTCAAGGGTCGCCAGGTCATGGCTTACGACGTCCTCACGAGGATCGCCGACGGCCTGGGCGTCCCCCGGGGGTACATGGGCCTCGCCTACGACGAGGTCACGGCGACACGCGTCGTCGGCTCCGCCGACGGCCAGCAGGCTGAGGAGGACGAGTCCGTGAAGCGACGGAGGTTCCTCGCGCACGCCGCCCAGGTCACGATGGGTGCGGCGGTGTTCGGTCCGGAATCGGGCACCTGGTCGGCGGGTCCGGCGCGCACGCCGGCACCCGGCCGGATCGGCATGACCGACGTGCGCCAGGTGGAGGCCGCGACGCGCGCGCTCCGGGCGCTGGACTACCAGTACGGCGGCGGGTTCTGCCGCGACGCCGTCGTGGCGCAGCTGTCCTGGGGACAGCAGATGCTCGAGTCCCACGGCACCGACCTGGTGAAGAACCGGCTCTACGTGGCCCTCGCCGACCTGCACTCGCTGGCCGGCTGGACGTCGTTCGACACCGGCCTCATGGACTCCGCCCGCGGCCACTTCGCGAACGCGCTGGACCTGGCCAAGCAGGGCGAGAACCACCCGCTGGTGGCCAACGTCCTCTACCGGATGGGCCGCGTCTACCTGCACCAGGACGCCCCGAACGACGCGCTGAAGCTGTTCCAGCTGGGCCAGATCGCGGCTCAGGAAAGCGGTTCCGAGCTGGCGGTCTCCGTGCTGTGCGCGAACGAGGCCTGGGCCTACGCGATGATGGGCAACGAAGAGCAGGCGGTGAAGCTGCTCGGCCGGAGCAAGGACGAGTTCGAGCGCGCCAACCTGGCCGAGGCCGAGTCCTGGGTGAAGTTCTTCACCGAGACTGACGTCTACGCCATGGTCGGCACCGTCCACACGGTCCTCGCGCAGAAGAACGCCGAGCACACCAAGTACGCGATCCCGGCGCTGAGCCGGGCGGTCGACTCCTACGACGACGAGATGGCCCGGTCCAAGACGTTCATGCTGAGCGCGCTGGCCACCAACCACCTGCTCGACGGCGACCTCGACCACGGGGCCAAGGTCGGCGGCAAGGCCATCGACTGCGCCGAGGGCATCAAGTCCGAGCGGGTCAAGGACCGGATGCGGCCGCTCCAGGAAGAGGCGGAGCGCCGCCGCAACAACGCCGACGCGCGTGACCTCGCCGATCGCCTCCACGCTTTCTACGCCGCATAACGCCGGCGGCGGCGGGGACACCGAGGCCGTCTTGGCCGGCCGGTTCACAGCCGGGAAGCTGCGCGGCGTGCTGGCGGAGACGTGCGCGCTGCTGGGCGTCGACCCGGCGGGCGCGCGGCTGCTCCGGTTCACCAACAACGCGGTGTACGCGCTGGTCACGGCCCCGCTCGTGATCCGGATCGTCGGTTCGACGCAGCTGCGGCACCGCGTCGGGACGGTCGTCCGCGTCGCCCGGCACTTCGAACGCCACGGCGTCCCCGCGATCCGGCTCCTCGACGGCGTCGACCAGCCCCTGGAGGTCGGCGAGCACCTCGTGACCGTGTGGCACCAGGTGCCGAGCATCGGCCGCCCGGCGACGGCGACCGACCTGGCCCGGCTGCTGCGCCGGGTGCACGCGCTGCCCGCGCCCGACGGCCTCGCCGAGTGGGCGCCGTTCGCCGCGGTGCGGGCCCGGGTGTCCGACGCCGAAGAGCTCGGCGACGCCGACCGCGAGTTCCTGCTGGAGCGCTGCGCCGAGCTCGAAGACCGGCTGTCCGGGCTGGAGTTCCCGCTGCCCAGGGGCCTGGTCCACGGCGACGCGTACCCCGGCAACGTCATCCCCGGCCCGGACGGCCCGGTGCTCTGCGACTTCGATTCGTCGTGCGTCGGCCCGCCGGAGTGGGACCTGACGCCGCTGGCCGTCGGCCGCGAGCGGTTCGGTGACCCGCCGGTGCACTACCGCGGGTTCGCCGCGGCGTACGGCTTCGACGTGACGTCCTGGTCCGGGTTCGCGGTGCTCCGCGGCATCCGCGAGCTGAAGCTGACGACCAGCGTGCTGCCCATCCTGCGCAGCCGGCCGCAGGTGCGGCCCGAGCTGTTCCGCCGGTTGGCCGACCTCCGCAGCGGCCGGACGGACGTGCGGTGGACGCGTTACCGCTGAGCGAAGACTGTCACATGATGTGACCGGCACCACAACTTGCACGTGCATTCGCCGACTGCAAATGACCGTTCGTCGCTTCGGAAATGCGGCCCGCTCAGGGTAGAAAGTTCGGTCCGACAGGTCGCCCCCAATGGTCTACCCGTCATCCCAATGCGCAAGTTGCAGCTACTCGCCGTGACTCCGCACCGGCCTCACCAGCGGGGAAGGGCTTTCAGGACGCGACGACCGGCGCCCGCGTGAGCACGACGGCGAACCCGAAGGCCAGTCCCATCACGGTCAGCTCCAGCGTCGCCCACGCGGCGAGCGCGGTCCGCTGGTGCCGGACGATCTGCGGCATCAGCCGCCAGCGGACGTGCGCGCCCAGCAGCGCGATGACGCCGGTGCACGCCGTCTTCAGGATGAGCAGCTGCCCGTACGGCGTCGTGAAGATCGCCGCCCAGAACCCGATGGTCGGGTTGAGCGAGATCTCGACCAGGCCGTTGAACAGGCCGGTCGCCGCGGAGAGGACCAGGCAGAGCGTCGCGAGCTTCGAGAACCGCGGCAGCGCGTGCGCCAGCAGCGTCCGGTTCGCCACCAGGAGCACGGCCATCGCGCCGAGGCCGCCGGTCCAGGCGACGGCGCTCATGACGTGCAGCTCCATCGAGATCATCGTGTAGTCGTGGTAGTTCCAGTTCGACGCGTGCCCGGTGACCGGCAGCGGCAGCAGCGCGAACAGGCCGAGCCCGACGCGCACCTCCGCGGGCACCTTCTCGCCGAACCGCAGCGCCAGCGCGCCGATCCCGGCGTGGGCGAGCGCGAGCACCGCGACGATGACGAGCGCCTTCCCGGCGCCGACGGCGGCGATGTACTGCCCGATGTCCGACGGCGAGAGCGACGACGAACCCGGCTTGTACTCCGCGGTCTGCAGGATCAGCGCGACGACCGCGGTGGTGGCCCAGACCAGCGCCGCCGCGACCCCGGCCGGGCGGGCCAGCCGCAGGATCGGCTCGGTGAGCTTCGGCCGGTCGTAGCCAACGAGCACCGACAGCAGGGCGAGCCCGATGGTCGTGACCGCGGCCAGGTCGAGCAGGACCCGCACGACCGGGATGCCGGCCGAGACCACCGCGCCGGGCTGCACCACGCCGGGGACCGGCGCGGTGGCGGTGAGCGCGACGCCGATGAGGGCGCCCAGCAGTCCCGCCGTGACGACGCACAGCAGCGTCACATAGCGGACGTTCGTGGTGGTCTCGGCCTGCGTCATCAGTTCTTCTCTTCGACTTTGCCGCCCGAGCGGAGCGCCACGGTCAGCCCGATGGCCAGCAGCACGACGGCACCGGCGATCCAGACCCAGATCGGCACCCCGGTGGACGAGGACTGCTGCGGGGACGCCGACGACGTGCTGCCCGGCGAGCGGGCCGCGTCGACGGTCGCCGGCGTGCCGGTGCCCGCCGCGGTCAGGGTGAAGGTGAGCTCACCGGTCACCGGGTGGCCGTCCGCGGAGAGCACCCGGTAGCCGACGGTGTACTTCCCCGCCGGGCCGAGCGGCCGCAGCGGCGCGCTGATGACGTTGTTCACCACACTGATCGGTCCCTCGGCCCACTGGCCGCCGCCGGGTCCGGTCACCGCGATCTGGTTGACGTCCGCGCCCTGCACGTACTGGTCGAACGTCAGGCTGATCTTCTGCGGGCCGGCGGCGACGGACGAGCCGTTCGCCGGGTCCGAGGAGATCAGCACGTTGTGCGCGAGCGCCGGGGTGGCCGTGCCGAGCACGGCCACCACCGTCAGCGCCAGCGCGACGAGCGCCTTCCGCATTTAGCTGTTGCCTCCCGACTTGGCCGTGGCCTTGCGCGCCCGGATGGTCGCACCGGCCCCGACGCCGAGGCCGACGGCACCGACGAGCAGGCCGGCACCGCCGAGCCAGCGGGCCGTGCTGTCCGACGTCGCGGCGGCCTGGGTCTGGTCGCCGGTCGTCGCCGCCGTGTTCGCCATGGTGCCGTGCGCGTCGCCCTCTTCGGCCTTCGCGGCCAGCTTGACGGCCGGGGCCGGGTGCTCCGGCTCCTCGCCGCCCGCCGGGGTCGGCTGGTTCCAGTCGACGACCTTGCCGTCGCTGTAGGACTGGTGCGCCGGGAACTCGACCTGGTCCACGTTGGTGGGCAGCGGGCCGAAGCTGACGGAGAACTCCTGGTAGTCGGTGGCCTTCAGCTCGTTGCCGGGCTGGGCGGTCCACGTCACCGCGGTGACGGCCTCGGTGATCTGCGTGCCGTTGTCCTTGGTGATCGGCGCCGGCAGCTTCGACTTGGTGACCTCGGCGGTCCAGCCGGGCAGCGGCTTCGTCCGCACCGAGCCGATGCCGTAGTCCGCCTTGAAGTCGACGACGACCTTCGTGGTGGTGACGGGCGCCTTCTCCTCGCTCGGCACGCGGAACACGATCGCCGCGTAGCCGCCCTTCGTGGGCTGCGGGCCGTAGACGTTGGCGGTGACGTGCGCGGAGGCGATGCCGGCGCCGAGGAAACCGGCGACACCGACGGTGGCGGCGAGGAAACCGGCGCGCTTGAAGACGTGCTGGGACATGGGTTCACTCCTGATGAACTCAACAAAGGGCAGCGGACTCGGGGGTCCGCTGTGTCGGGGACGAGCTGGGTTTCAGGAGTGACTCGGTGGGCCGCGCCGCCCGTGGATCCGGCGCAGGTCGACGCCGACGAGGTGGTCCGGACCGCCCACGCGGGCGGGGACGAGCGCGGGAGCCGCGGCCGGGACCGGCAGCGGGGTGAGCAGCCGCGGCAGGATCGCGCGCAGCACGGCCAGCACCGTGAGCAGCGTCGCGTCCGCGCGGGCGAGCAGGAGCGCGGTGAGCAGGGTCGCGACCGCGTGCGCGGCGATCATGCCGGCCCCGGTCCGGTCCGGCACCGCGTACATGTCGTGGTGCCCGGCGAGCGTGGTCAGCAGCAAGTGCATCACCAGCTGGGCGGACCCGAGCAGGGTGATCGTGGCGAGCGGGCCGCGGGCCTTGCGGGTGAGCGCGGTGGCGGTCCAGCCGAACAGGCCGGTGAGCAGCAGGAGCATCGCCGGGTCGGGCAGGCCGCCGTCGGCGAGCCGGTGCGCGGTGACGGACAGCACCGCCGCGCTCACGGCGAGCAACGCACCCCGGGTAGCGCCGAGCACGGCGGGACGCCGTGCCGGAACGCTCATGAGCAGCAGCCTAAGGGACCTGCCCCGGGGTGAGCGTGTGATCCCGTGAAGTGAGCACACACCGAGTTCACGTCCCACGCCACGCCGTGGTTCAGGCCATTTCTTGCCGATCTGCCCCGGTTGGGCCACGGTGGGCGGAACCGGTGACCGATGACTGGGGTTTGGACCGGCTGTGCGCTGGGTACTGAGCCGTCGGTCAGCAACTAGCCCGTTCGGGTGAAGGCCGGCGTGAAGGGCGGGAGAGCGGACACGGATGAACCTCTTCGACTACATCTCCGACCGGGCGAGCAAGCTCTGGCTGGAGGCCTACCTGCACACGAGCATGGTCGTGCAGTGCACGATCCTCGCCGCGGTCCTCGGCGTGCTGATCGGGATCGCGGTCTACCGCAGCCCGATCGGTTCGGCGGTGGCCACGGCGCTGGCGAGCACGATCTTGACGGTCCCGTCGTTCGCCCTCCTGGGCCTGCTGATCCCGATTTCCGGGCTCGGTCCGACGACGGCCGTGATCGCGCTGGTGCTCTACGGCCTCCTGCCGATCGTCCGGAACACCATCGTCGGGCTCGACGGTGTCGACCCGGCCATCACCGACGCCGCGCGCGGGATCGGGATGAGCCGCTTCGGCGTGCTCACCCGGGTCGAGCTGCGGCTGGCGTGGCCGGCGATCCTCACGGGCATGCGGGTGGCGACGCAGATGCTGATGGGCATCGCGGTGATCGCCGCCTACGCGAAGGGCCCCGGCTTCGGCGCCGAGGTCTTCTCCGGGCTCACGAACGCGGGGAGCACCAACTCCCTGAACCAAGCCGTCACGGGCACGGTCGGCGTGGTCATCCTCGCCCTGCTGCTCGACGGCGTCTACGTCCTGATCAAGCGCTTCACCATTTCTAGGGGTGTCCGTGGCTGAGAACGAGGAAGTCTCCGGCGTCGAGATCGAGCTGGAGCACGTGACGAAGCGGTACCCCGGCACCCGCGAAGCGGCGGTCGACGACTTCTCGATGGTCGTGCCCGCGGGCAAGATCGTGGTCTTCGTCGGCCCGTCCGGCTGCGGCAAGACGACGACGATGCGGATGATCAACCGGCTCGTCCAGCCGACGTCGGGCAAGATCACCATCGGCGGCGAGGACGCGCTCGGCCTCGACGTCGACACCCTGCGCCGCCGGATCGGCTACGCGATCCAGCAGGCCGGCCTGTTCCCGCACTTCACCGTCTCGCAGAACATCGGCGTGGTGCCCGGCCTGCTCGGCTGGGACAAGAAGAAGGTCAACGACCGGGTCGAAGAGATGATGGACCTGGTCGGGCTCGACCCGGCCGACTTCCGCGACCGCTTCCCGCGCCAGCTCTCCGGCGGGCAGCAGCAGCGCGTCGGCGTCGCGCGGGCGCTCGCCGCGGACCCGCCGGTGCTGCTGATGGACGAGCCGTTCGGCGCGGTCGACCCGATCACCCGCGGCAACCTGCAGGACGAGCTGCTGCGGCTGCAGAGCGAGCTGAAGAAGACGATCGTGTTCGTCACGCACGACTTCGACGAGGCCGTGAAGCTTGGCGACAAGATCGCGGTGCTCGGCAACCAGTCGTCGATCATGCAGTACGACACCCCCGAGGCGATCCTGGCCAACCCGGCGAACGACACGGTCGCCGGCTTCGTCGGCGCGGGCGCCTCGCTGAAGCAGCTGACGCTGCTGCGGGTCCGGGACGTCGAGCTGGCGCAGGACGCGCTGACGGCCGGCGTCGACGAAGACCCGAGCGAGCTCCGCAAGAAGCTCGAAGACCAGCGCAAGCACTTCGCGCTGGTCCTGGACGGGCGCCGCCGCCCGACGCGCTGGGTGCACGTCCGCGACCTGACCGCGGGCGCGTCGCTGGCCAACGCCGGCAAGCCGCTGCGCGACATCGTGAGCCTGCAGTCGACGCTGCAGGACGCGCTGGAGGCGATGCTCGCCGAAGGCGGTTCGGTGCCGGTGACCGGCGCGCGCGGCGAGTACGCGGGCACCATCCAGCTGGACACCGTGATCGCGACCATCCAGCAGCTGCGGGACGAGCACACGAACGGTGAAGAGGTGTCCGCATGACGGCTGCCGTCGACACCGGTTTCAGCACCGAGTCCGGTTCGAAACGCGCGGAACGCGTCCGGCTGTTCGCCCAGCCCGTCGCGGTGCTGGTGATCGTCGCCGTCACGCTGGTCTCGGTGTTCTCCAGCGGGCTGACGGCGACCGAGAAGGAGACGCTCAACGCGTCTTCGCTGTTCACGGCGTTGTGGGACCACCTGCTGATGACGATCGTGGTGACCGCGATCGTCGTGCTGGTCGCGGTGCCGCTCGGCGTGATCGTGACGCGGCCGTGGGCCCGCTTCCTCGCGCCGGTCTTCCTGGCCATCGCGAACATCGGGCAGGCCGCGCCCGCGCTCGGCGTGCTGGTGCTGTGGTTCATCGTCACCGGCGCGGTCGGCGGGCTGTGGGTGGCGGCGCTGCCGCTGGCCTTCTACTCGCTGCTGCCGGTGCTGCGGAACACGATGGTCGGCATCCAGCAGGTCGACCCGGCGCTGATCGACGCCGGGCGCGGCATCGGGATGTCGGCGACCGCGGTGCTGTGGCGGGTCGAACTGCCGCTGGCCGTCCCGCTGATCCTGGCGGGCCTGCGCACCGCGCTCGTCCTGGCGGTCGGCACGGCGACGTTCGGCATGTTCGTCAACGCCGGCGGGTTCGGGCTCCTGATCGACACCGGCTACAAGCTGAACCTGACGTCGGTGCTGGTCACCGGTTCGGTGCTCGCCGTCGCGCTGGCGCTGCTGGTGGACTGGCTGGGCGCGGTCGCCGAACAGTTCTTCGGACCGAAGGGGCTGCGATGAAACTCCGGCGATGGAAAGCGCTCTTCGGCGTGGCGGTGCTGGGTGCGACGCTCTCGGCGTGCGGGCTGACGGTCAACCAGGCGGTGCCCTACGACATCCAGCCGGGCACGATCCAGCCGATCCCGTCGCTGCAGGGGCTGAAGGTGACGGTGGGGTCCAAGGACTTCACCGAGAACATCATCCTGGCGTACATGTCGGAGATGGCGCTGTCGGCGGCGGGCGCGGAGGTCGTCGACCTGTCGGACATCAAGGGGTCCAACTCGTCGCGGCAGGCGCTGCTGTCCGGGCAGACCGACGTGACCTGGGAGTACACCGGCACCGGCTGGATCAACTACCAGGGCAACGAGCTCCCGGTACCCGGCGGCGAGAAGGCCCAGTACGACGCGACGGCCAAGGCGGACGAAGAGAAGTTCGGCGTCACGTGGCTGAACTATTCGCCGCTCAACGACCAGTACGCGTTCGCCGTCACCGAGGAGTACGGCGCGAAGAACAACCTGAAGACGACGTCGGACCTGGCGGCGTTCCTCAAGCAGAACCCGGATCAGAACCGGTTCTGCCTGGAGACCGAGTTCACCAGCCGCCAGGACGGCTTCCCGGCCGCGGTGAAGGCCTACGGCTTCCAGAACTCGAAGATCGAGAACTTCGGCATCGGCACGATCTACTCGGCGGTCGCGAGCGGCACCTGCCCGGTCGGCGAGGTGTTCACCACCGACGGCCGCATCTCGGGGCTGAACCTGCGGGTGCTCGAAGACGACAAGAAGGCGTTCCCGCAGTACAACGCGGTCCCGACGCTGCGCACGGAGTGGCTGAAGCAGCACCCGGACGTCCGCGGCCCGCTGGAGAAGGTCGGCGCGGCCCTGACCAACGAGCAGATGGTCGAGCTGTGCAAGCAGGTCGACGTCGACGGCCAGGACGCGGGCAAGGTCGCCCACGACTGGATGGTCAAGAAGGGCTTCGTGAAGTAGCACCGTAGCTTTCACGGGAAAGCTACGCACCGGGGCCGCACTTTCACGTGAAAGTGCGGCCCCGGTGTTCGTGTCAGAGCCCGAGGCGGTGCAGCAGCTGGCCTTCCAGCCGCTCCAGCTCGCCGGCCACCGCGCGGTGCACGGACTTGCGCCGCGCCGCCGGCATCCGCTCCGCGGCGCGGACCGAGGCCGACAGCTGCTCCAGCGTGCTCAGCGCGTCCTTCGCGAACTCCTGGTCCGCGTCCGAAGCCTTCCCGGACTTCTGCAGATCCCGGCAGCCCTCGGCGATGCCGGCGATGCGGGCGTGCAGGGCCGCGCCGCGGCCGGTGTACTCGCCCAGCTTGTCGACCGAGACGCCGAGCTTGCGTGCCTGGTAGCGGTCGTACAGCTCCCGGGCGGAGCCCGCCGCGCGCAGCGCGAACGGCGCGACCACCGGGATCACGACCGGGCCGAGCACCTTCGCCACCGCGACCGCGTTCTTCGCCTTCTTGGGGGTGAACCTGGCTTCACCCTCGACCTTGGCTTTGCGCGCCATGGCACCTCCCTGCGACGTGTCGAGGTCGAACTTACTGGGCTTGCCCGTGGCGGGCATGTCGGCTCGGCGGTGGGAAACTAGAGTGATCTCCATGCAGGGTGAGGTGGTACTCGACGCGGGCGCGGTCAGCCGCTGCCGCCGGCGTGTGCACCTCGAGCACGACCCGGCGATGCGCGAGGTACCGCTTTCCCCGCCGGACCCGACGGCGCAGCAGCGGATCGACGACGCGAGCGCGCACCGCGAGGACATCGTCAGCAGGCTGATGGCCGCCAACCCCGGTCACTGGGTGAAGATCGACCGCGACCTGCCCGCCCACGAGCGCGTCGAGCGCACCGAGCAGGCCTTCGCCGCCGAAGCCTCCTACATCTGGGGCGCGCTGCTGCCGGTCGACCCGGCCGGGCACCGCCGCGGCGGCATCGACCTGCTCGTGCGCACCGGCCGCGGGTACGTCCCCGTGCTCGTCGTGCGCCACCGCATCACCGACCGCGGCGCCGGCGCGGTCGTCACCGAGCTGACCGACCTCGACCCCGCGCACCGCAAGGCCGACGAAGCCCGCAAGGTCCGCTCGCAGCCGCGCGACCAGCTCCGGCTGGTGCACATCCGCCGCATGCTGCAGACGCTCGGGCAGGCCGACGAGAGCCTCACCACCGGCGGCGTGATCGGCCTCGACGCCGACGTCGTCGTCTGGCACGACCTCACCGCGGGCACCTGGCCTGGCGGCCGCAGCGCGCTGACCGAGTACCAGGTCCGGTTCGCCGACCGGCTCGCCATCGCCACCGCGGCCGCGAACGGCGAGGAGCCGCTGGCCGAGCCGTCGCGCGTGCTGGAGTGCCGCCGCTGCCCGTGGTGGCCGACGTGCGAGGTGGTGCTCACCGAGACCCGGGACGTCAGCCTCGTCGTCCGCGGCGAGGACGCGGTCGAGCTGCGCCGCGCCGGTGTGTCCACTGTGGACAAACTGGCCGCGCTCGACCCGGCGGGCGAGCCGCCGGCGGTGAACTGGACGGGCGTCGCCTTCCCGGACGCGGTCGTGCTCGCGCGCGCCTGGCTGGCCGACCTGACGCTGGTGCGCCGCGTCGAGGCGGTCGGCGTGCCGCGCGGCGACGTCGAGGTCGACGTCGACATGGAGAGCTTCGGCGACGCCGGCGCGTACCTCTGGGGCTGCCTGCTGACCGGGGCCGACATCGGCGTGCCGCAGGGCTACCGCGCCTTCGCGACGTGGGACCCGCTGCCGACCGACGACGAAGCCCGCTCGTTCGCCGAGTTCTGGGCGTGGCTGACCGACGTCCGCGAGCGCACCGAAGCGGCCGGGCTGACCTTTCGCGCCTACTGCTACAACGCGCTCGCCGAGAACCGCTGGCTCTTCGGGTCCGTCGAGCGCTTCGGCGACCACCCCGGGATCCCGGCGAAGAAGACCATTCAGTCCTTTGTGGATTCCGAGGAGTGGGTCGACCTCTTCCGCAGCGTCACCGACCAGTTCCTGTGCTCCCACGGCAAGGGGCTCAAGGTGATCGCGCCGGTGGCCGGGTTCTCGTGGCGCGACCCCGAGGCGGGCGGCGAGGCGTCGATGCGCTGGTACCGCGACGCCGTGGGCATGGACGGCGAGAAGCCGGACGACGAGCAGCGCGAGCGGCTGCTGCGCTACAACGAGGACGACGTCCTCGCGACGCGGGCGCTGCGCGAGTGGATCAGCGAGCGGGCCCAGGCCGAAGTCCCGTACATGTTCGACCTCTGAGTGGTTCACTCACCAAGACACTTGCCCGCTGACGCGTCCGCGTGGATACTCGTCTACGAGTACTCGTAGACGAGGAGTCGGGATGAAGCGGCGGAAGGTCGGCAACCTGCTCGGGCTGGCCGTGCTGTCCGTGCTGCTCGACGGGCCCAAGCACCCGTACGAGATGGCCGTCGTGCTCAAGCACCGCGGCAAGGACAGCGACCTGCCGATCAAGTGGGGCTCGCTCTACACCGTCGTCGCGAACCTGGACAAGCACGGCTTCCTCGAGGCCGTCGAGAGCGTGAAGGACGGCGGACGGCCCGAGCGGACCGTCTACCGGATCACCCCGGCCGGGCGCGAGGAGTTCGAGGACTGGGTGCGCGAGCTCGTCGGCACCGTCGACCGGGAACCGCCGCGGTTCAAGGCCGGGCTGTCGATGCTGGGCGTGCTCGGCCCGGACCAGACCGCGGCGCTGCTGCGGCAGCGGGCACAGGCCCTCGAGGAACGCGCCGAGGCGCAGCGCACGTCCCTGGCGCAGCTGGGCGCCCTGATGCCGCGGCTGTTCCTGGTGGAAGTCGAGTACGACCTGGCGATGGTGGAAGCCGAAGCACGCTGGGTGCGCGGCTTCCTCGACGAACTGACCAGCGGCGCCGTGCCCGGCACGGACGCGTGGCGGCGCTGGTACGAGACCGGCGAACTCCCCGGCGACTTCGGGGAGTTCGTGGAAGAGAGATAGCACGGACCCCGGGAGGTGCTGGCACACCGCCCGGGGTCCTCGACCCCGAACCGAGCACGCCCGGCCCCGAGGTGGCACCAAGAGGATAACCGGGCGGCTCTTCGGTTCGGCTTCACCGAAGGGGATGACATGGAAACGACCCGCAAGCACAAAGTGCCCGAGATGGAGGGCTTCCAGGCCCGCTGGTACGCCAAGAACCGCGGCACGGAAGCCCAGCTCAGGCAGTACCGGAAGCAGGCAGCCGAGGTCACGTCCGGGCTGCCGGAAGGTGCCGAGGTCCTGGAGGTGGCGCCCGGGCCGGGCTTCTTCGCCATCGAAGTGGCGAAGCGCGGCTTCCGCGTCACCGGGCTCGACATCAGCCACACGATGGTCGAGATCGCCCGGGAAAACGGCGCGGGCCTGGAGATCGACTTCCGCCAGGGCGACATCACGCACGCGCCGTTCGACGCGGGGTCGTTCGACTTCGTGGTCTGCCAGGCCGCGTTCAAGAACTTCCGGCAGCCGGTGGCGGCGTTGAACGAGATGCACCGGGTGCTGCGCCCGGGCGGGCACGCGGTGATCCAGGACCTCAACCACGAGGCCACCGGCGCGGACATCGGCCGCGAGGTCGCGTCGATGAACGTCGGCGTGGTCAACGGCTTCACCGTCCGACAGACGCTCGGGTGGCTGCGGCGCCGGGCGTTCACCCGGGAGCAGTTCGAGGCGCTGGCCGCGGAGAGCGCTTTCGGCGGCTGCTCGGTCACCGCGGACGGCATCGGCCTGGAGGTCCGCCTCACCCGCTGACGGCCAAGACGGAACTTTCCCTAGGAAAGTTCCGCTTCGGGCCACCTGGAGGCGGCACTTTCCCTAGGAAAGTGCCGCCCTCGGGGTCAGCGGGGGGCCATGCGCAGTGAGCCGTCCATGCGGACGACCTCGCCGTTCAGGTAGTCGTGGTCGATCAGCGAGAGCGCGAGCTGCGCGTACTCGTCCGGCCGCGCGAGGCGCTTCGGGAACGGGATGCCGGACGCGAGCGCCGCGCGGAACTCGTCGCTGACCGTGGCCAGCATCGGGGTGTCGACGATGCCCGGCGCGATGGTCAGCACGCGGATGCCGTGCGAGGCCAGGTCGCGCGCGGCCGGCAGGGTCATCCCCACGACACCGCCCTTGGACGACGAGTAGGCGACCTGCCCGATCTGGCCGTCGAACGCGGCGATGGACGCGGTGTTGATGATGACGCCGCGGGCGTCGTCCGCGAGCGGCTCGGTCTTCGCGATGGCTTCGGAAGCGACCGTCAGGACGTTGAACGTCCCGATCAGGTTGATCTGGATGACCTTCGCGTACAGCGCGAGGTCGTGGCGGCCCTTCTTGGACAGGATCCGCGCGGACGGCCCGATGCCGGCGCAGTTCACCACGGTCCGCAGCGGCACGCCGGCCCCCGAAGCCGTCGCGACGGCCGCCTCGACCTGCTCGACGTCGGTGACGTCGGCCTCGACGTAGGTGATGCCGTCGACCTGCTCGGCCTTCTCGATCGACTGCGCCAGGTCGAGCGCGAACACCTTCGCGCCCTTGGCCGCGAGGGCCTTCGCCGTGGCTCCGCCGAGGCCCGACGCACCACCCGTGACGAGCGCCGCGGTGTCCGTGATCTGCATCTGTGCCGTTCCCTTCGCTGCTCCGGTTCGCGGACCCAGGTTAACGCTCGTTCGCATCGACGTGGTTCGTGTCTTCGCTCACCGCTCTCGGGGCCGACTGTTTCCGTTAGCGTCGTGGTCAACTCCGGCTGTCACCTTCAGCACCATGACGCCAGCTCGGATCGTGGTGGTAGGTACCGGTTACGTCGGCTTGACCACGGGGGCGTGCCTGGCCGGCCTGGGGCATTACGTCACCTGCGTTGACGTCGATCGCGCGAAGGTGTCCCGGCTGAGCGCGGGCCGCGTCGACATCCTCGAACCCGGGCTCACCGACCTGGTCACCCGCGGCATCGCCGCCGGGCGGCTCCAGTTCGTCGTCGGCGCGCGGGAAGCGGTCCGCACCGCGGAGGCGGTGTTCCTCTGCGTGCCGACGCCGATGGGGGCCGGCGGCTCCGCGGACCTGCGCGCGGTCGAGGCGGTGACCACCGAGATCGGCGACGTCCTGCCCGCCGGGTGCGCGCTGGTCACCAAGTCGACCGTCCCGGTCGGCACGTCGGAGCGGATCCAGGCGATGCTCGGCCGCGCCGACGTCCCGGTGGTGTCGAACCCCGAGTTCCTCCGCGAGGGCACCGCGGTCGCGGACTTCCTCGGCCCGGACCGGATCGTCGTCGGGTCCGCCGACCTCGCGGCCGCCCGCTGGGTCGGCGAGCTGTACGCCGACCTGGACGCGCCGCTCGTCGTCGCCGACGCGGCGAGCGCGGAGCTCGTGAAGTACGCCGCGAACTGCTACCTCGCGCTGAAGCTGTCCTACGTCAACTCGATCGCCGAGCTGTGCGAACGCCTGGGCGCGGACATCACGCTGGTCACCGAGGGCATGGGCTACGACCGGCGGATCGGCCGCACGTTCCTCAAGCCGGGCCCGGGCTGGGGTGGCTCGTGCCTGCCGAAGGACACCAGCGCGCTGGTCAAGGTGGCCGAGTCGGTGAACTACGACTTCAAGATGCTGACCTCGGCCATCGACGAGAACATCGCCCAGCGCGACCGGATCGTCGCGAAGATCGCCGGCGCGGTCGGCGGCACGCTGGCCGGCGCCCGGATCGGCGTGCTCGGCCTGGCGTTCAAGGCGGGGACCAACGACCTGCGCGACTCGCCCGCGCTCGCCGTGGCGTCGGTGCTGGGCGCGCTCGGCGCGGAGCTGATCGCCTACGACCCGGCGATCGACGGCGGGATCGACGGGGTGACCGTCGTCGACGACGCCTACCAGGTCGCGAAGGACGCGGACGTCGTCGTCGTGCTGACCGAGTGGGCCGAGTTCAAGCACCTCGACTGGGCCGCGATGGCCGAGCTCATGGACGGCATCGACGTCGTCGACACGCGCAACCTGCTCGACCCGCGGGTGCTCGTGGCCGCCGGGCTGGCCTGGCAGGGCGTCGGGCGGCCGCGGGCCGCCGCGCGAATCAAGGTTTCCTGACTTCCCGCTCTTGGCTAGGGTGATCGACACGGCATCGCGTGTCGGTCACCGGCTGGGTGAGGCATGGAGGTGGCGGGAGTGCCCGTGGAGGCATTTCACCGTGTCAGTTTCCGTTGAGTTGAACCATTTGATCGTCCCGTCCCGGAACAACCGGGAATCCGCCGAATTCCTGGCGAACCTGCTCGGCCTCGAAGTCGGGGAGGAATGGGGTCCGTTCGTCCCGGTCGAGACCCGCAACGGGGTCCGCCTGGACTTCGCGAGCATCCCCGAAGAAGATCTTCGCCTGCAGCACTACTGCTTCCTGATCCCGGAGGACGACTTCGACGCCGTCTTCGCGCGGCTCGTCGAGACCGGCGTGACCTACCACGCCGACCCGATGGGGAAGCAGGTCGGCGAAATCAACCACAACCACGGCGGCCGTGGCGTGTACTTCCTCGATCCCGGCGGCAACGGGATGGAGATCATCACGCAGCCGTACGAGCCGGAGCGGAAGTGTCCGTCGGCTTGGTAATTCGTTAGCGTTGCGTACTATCGGGAGCATGTTCACGACGCGGCCGGAGCTGGCCGGCACCTTCGGGATGGTGGCATCGACGCACTGGCTGGCTTCGGCCACCGGGATGGCGGTGCTGGAAGACGGCGGCAACGCGTTCGACGCGGCGGTCGCGGCCGGGTTCGTCCTGCAGGTCGCCGAGCCGCACCTGTGCGGCCCGGCGGGCCAGGTGCCCGGCCTCTTCGTGACAGCGGACGACCCGACCCCGCGGGCGCTGGCCGGCCAAGGCCCGTCGCCCGCGGGGGCCACGCCCGAGCATTTCGCTTCGCTCGGACTGGACCTGATCCCGGGCAGCGGCCTGCTCCCGGCGACCGTCCCGGGCGCCTGGGACGGCTGGCTCCTGCTCCTTCGCGACTACGGCACGAAGCCGCTTCGCGCGGTGCTGTCGTACGCGATCGGCTACGCCCGCAACGGCGTCCCGCTGGTTTCGCGGGTCACCGACACGATCGGCGCGGTGTCCCGCCTGTTCACCGAGCACTGGCCGACGTCGGCGGAGCTGTGGCTGCCGGACGGCAAGCCGGCCGCGGGCCTGCACCGGAACCCGGCACTGGCGGACACCTGGGAGCGGCTGCTGCGGGAAGCGGAAGCCGTCTCGGGCCGCGAAGCGCAGATCGACGCGGGACGCCGTGCCTGGTCACAGGGTTTCGTCGCCGAAGCGATCGACGCGTTCAGCCGCCGAGCCTTCCGCGACGACTCCGGCCGCGACCACGCGGGCCTGCTGACCGGCGACGACCTGGCTTCGTGGTCGGCGACGTACGAGGATCCGGCGTTCGTGGACATCGGCGACCGTCGCCTGGTCAAGATGGGCGGCTGGACACAGGGTCCGGCGCTGCTCCAGCAAGCGCTGCTGCTGCACGGCTTCCGCGACGAGCTGTCCTTTGTGGACGGAGTCGCGTCGGAGCGCACGGTCCACCTGGCGACCGAAGCGGCGAAGCTGGCCTTCGCCGACCGCGAGGCGTGGTACGGCGACACGGACGTCCCCCTCGACGTGCTGCTTTCGGCGTCGTACACCGATGCCCGGCGCGCGTTGATCACCGACACGGCGTCCGCCTCGCTTCGCCCGGGAGACGCTCGCGGCCCGGCCCGGCTCCCGGCGATCCTCGACTCGCTGCGGGGTGTGCAGTCCGAAGGCGGCGCGACGGGCGAGCCGACGGTCGGTCCCCAGGGCCGGACCCGCGGCGACACGGTCCACCTCGACGTCGTCGACGCGGCCGGCAACCTGGTCTCGCTGACCCCCTCGGGCGGCTGGCTGCAGTCGAGCCCGGCGATCCCGTCACTGGGCTTCTGCCTGGACTCCCGCGGCCAGATGTTCTGGCTGGAACAGGGCTTGCCGAACTCGCTGGCCCCGCGCAAACGCCCCCGCATCACGCTTTCGCCGTCCCTGGCCCTCCGCGACGGCGTCCCGACCCTGGCCTTCGGCACCCCGGGCGGCGACCAGCAGGACCAGTGGCAGCTGTGCTTCTGGCTGGCCCACGTCTACGGCGGCCTGAACCTCCAGGAGTCGATCGACGCACCGGCCTGGCACACGACGGCCTTCCCGAGCTCGTTCTACCCCCGCTCCTGGAACCCCCGCGAGCTGGTGGTGGAGTCCCGCCTGGGCACGTCCACTTTGGACGGATTGCGCGACCGCGGCCACGAGGTGCTGGACGCGGGAGCCTGGGCCCTCGGCCGCCTCTCGGCGGTCTCCCGCACCGACGGCCTTCTCCGCGCGGCGGCCAACGCCCGCGGCATGCAGGGCTACGCCGCAGGCCGGTAGGTGGTCGCAGTCGCTCAAAGGGTGAGCGAGCCCCAGCCCCCGCCTTCCGCGAGCAGCGTGCGGACTCCAACGGCGTGGTGTCGCCCTGCCACAGCTCGCAGATCCAGCTCGCGGCCAGGTGCATCGGCCGCACGGACCCGGCCACTTCGGTCCCGCCGGCCGTCGCGATGATCTTGTGCGCGGCGAGGTCGCTCACTTCCCGGGCTTCTCCCACAGCCAGAACTCGATGCCCTGGTTGTCGGTGCAGTCCGCCGTCGTCCCGTACGGGTGGTTCTCCACCTCGCCCGCCTGACCGCCGCTCTCGCGCACCCGCGTGAGAGCCGCCGCGAGGTCGTCCACCGCGTACATCAGCTTCCACCCCACCTGCCGGTCGCCGGCCCACAACCCGCCCTCGAGGCCCGGCCCCGAGAAGCCCCAAGCGTCCGAGACCGAGCCCGGCGTGAACTGCCAGCCCAGCACCGCGCCGTAGAACGACTTCGCGGGCTCGGCTTCCGGCACCTGGAACGTGAAGTACATGGCCGAGCCCGGCGCGGGCGAAGCCGAAGCAACCGCCTGCGAGACCAGCCAGCGCTGGCCGAACGGGTCGCGGAACGAGCCACCCCGCCCGTACGGCGAGTCGCTCACCGCGCGGATCAGCGTCGCCCCGCGCTCCAGCGCCCGCGCCACCGACACGTCCGGGTCCGGCACCTCGACCCGCACCGACGCGCCCCCCTCCCGCGGCGCGACGTGCCCGATCTCGGGGTACTCCTCGGCCAGCATCAGCACCGCGTCGCCGATGGCCAGCTCGGCGTGGCCGATGCGGCCGTCGTCCATCAGGATCGGCTCGCCGCGGCGGACCGCGCCGAACACCTCGACGTAGAAGTCGAGGGCGGCGCGCGCGTCGGAAACGGCCAGGTACGGCGTGAGTGAGCGCAGTGCGGCGGTGGTGGCCGGCGCTTCGGAAGTGGTGGTCACATCGGCTCCGTTCAAGATCGAGCGACGCAGGTTGTCGCGCAGCTCGGCGGCGAAGTCCGGGTCGGGTTCGACCCGTGCGGAGGGACGGCGGAGCGCGTCGAACGGCTCAGGCATCGCGACCCTCCTTCTCTTCGTAGGCACGCCGGAACGCGGCGCGGGCGCGCACGAGCAACGCCTCGGTGGCGTGCACGCTCCGGCCCAGGTGGCCGGCGACCTCGGGCACCCCGAGGCCGTCGACGTACCGGAGGGTCAGCGCGGCCCGGTGGTGCGGGCCGAGCGAGTCGAGCACCTGTCTCGCGCGCAGGGCGTCGAGCTGCTCGTCCCACGGGTCTTCGACGGCCGGCTCGCTGTCGTGCACGAGCCGCAAGCCGCGTTCCTCGCGTTCCCGGCGCCGCCAGTGGTCGGCGAGCTTGTGCCGGGCGACGCCGATCAGCCACCCGGTGCTCACTGGCGGTGCGTACTCCTTGCGACAGGCGGCGACCGCCCCGAGGAACGTCTCGGACGTCAGTTCCTCGGCGAGCGTGCGGTCGCCGCAGCGGGACAGCAGGTACCCGTAGACCTCCGGCAGCGCGGTCTCGTAGAGGCCGAGCAGCGCGAAGGCCGGGTCCGGTCGTACCCGAGGTTCCGTCACACCCCCATAGTCGTCCGGCGGGCCGCTTTTCCGACGGGTGAATCCGGGATTTCTACGCGCGCGGGTCCGGCAGCCGGCGCCCGGTGATCGCGACGATCGCCGCCAGCACCGCGATCAGGCCGATGACCAGCGCGAACGCGTCACGGCTGCCCAGCGAGCCGGCGAGGGCCGCGTACAAACTGCCCAGCGTCGCCACCCCCAGCGCCAGCGACGTCTGCTGGTTCGTCGTCATCACGCCGCTGCCCACGCCGGCCAGGTCGGTCGGCACGTGCGACAGGACGATCCGGAACAACGTCGTCATGGCGAGGGCGTTGCCGACCCCGATCGCCACCATCGACGGCGCCAGGTCGAGCACGGTCAGGTGCGGCCACTGCGCCAGCGTCGTGCACAGCAGCGTCACCATGCCGACCGCCGTGATCGCGCCGCCGATCGGGACGACCCGCGGCCCGTAGCGGGCCACCAGCCGGCTGCTCAGCATCGACACCGTGAAGTACGCGACCGCCAGCGGCGTCAGCGCGAGACCCGCGCCCAGCGGGCCGAAGTGCAGGCCCTCCTGCAGCGTCATCGCGTAGACGAACATGAACGAGCCGAACGCGCCGAAGAACGGGATCGCCACCATCAGCCCGCGCCGGACGCTCGGCAGGCGCAGCACCGACGGCGGGAGCAGCGGGGTGCCGCCGGTGCGCTCCAGGCGTCGTTCCACGTGGACCAGCGCCGCGGCCGAGAACGGGAACAGGGCCAGCAGCACGATCGTCCACACCGGCCAGCCCAGCGCCCGGCCTTCCATCAGCGGGACCAGCAACGACAGCAGCGTCGCGGCCAGCAGCAGCGTGCCGGCCCGGTCGACGCCCAGCGGGTTGTGCGCGCGGCTCTCCGGCAGGCGGCGGGCCAGCACCAGCACCAGCAGGCCGATGGGCACGTTCACCAGGAAGATCGGCCGCCAGCCGGTGCCGAACAGGTCCGCGGCCACCAGGCCGCCGCCGAGCAGCTGGCCGACGACCGTCGAGAGACCGCCGGTGGCGCCGTACAGACCCAGCGCGCGCGAACGCTCTTCGCCGGACGTCGTCGCCTGGATGATCGAGAGCACCTGCGGCAGCAGCAACGCCGACGCCGCCCCCTGCGCGGCGCGGGCGATCACCAGCGTGGTCGCCGTCGGGGCGATCCCGCAGGCCAGGGACGTCAGGGTGAACAGCCAGAGGCCCCAGAAGAACAGCCGCCGCCTGCCGAACGAGTCGCCGAGGCGCCCGCCGACCACCAGCAGCACCGCGTAGGCGATGCCGTAGGCGGCGACCACCAGTTCCAGGGTCGCGGTGGACGCGTGCAGGTCGGCATCGATCGTCGGCAGCGCGACGTTGACGATGAAGAAGTCGATGATCGGCAGTGCCGCCCCCAGCAGCACCGTGACCAGGCCGGCGGGGGTCAACCCAGGCCGGGCGGGAGCGCCGGTGGTACTCGGCGCGAGTTCAGTCGTGGTCATGGGTACTACGATCGGCCCCGATTTAAACTGGTACCAGTTGTTGTTTATCCGGGTACCACCACTACCTGGTACCAGTTTCGAAGGCGTGTCATCCTGGCACCATGACCACCGCCGTCGAATCCGAACTGCGCCGCCAGGAGCTGGCGAGGTTCCTGCGCAGCCGGCGCGAGCGCATCACGCCCGAACAGGTCGGCCTCCCGCTTCTGGGCCGCCGCCGGACGCCGGGGCTGCGCCGCGAAGAGGTCGCGCAGCTCGCCGGCGTCGGGGTCACCTGGTACACGTGGCTGGAGCAGGGCCGCGACATCAACGCGTCCGAGCAGGTGCTGCAGGCGATCGCCCGCACGCTGCGGCTCGACCCGCACGAGCACACCCACCTCTTCCGCCTGGCCGGCGCGCCCGAGCCCGAAGGCGAGAAGGACTGCCAGGTCATCACGCCCGCCATGGAGCTGATGCTCGAAAAGCTCGAGCCGTACCCGGTCGCCGTCCGCAACGCGCGCTGCGACCTGCTCGCCTACAACCGCGGCTACACCTGGCTGATGGGCGACGTCGACGCGATCCCGTTCGCCGACCGCAACACCCTGGTGCAGTGCCTGCTCAACCCCGAGTGGCGGGCCCGGATGCTGGACTGGGAGACGAACATCCCGCGCGTGATCGCCTCCTTCCGCGCGGCGATGGCCGACCACGTCGCCGAGCCCGCGTGGAAGCAGCTGGTCAAGCGGCTCAAGGCGGAGTCGCCGCTGTTCGCCGAGCTCTGGCCGCACCACGACGTCAACTCGGAGCCGATCCGCACGAAGCGGTACCTGCACCCGGACGTCGGGCTGCTGCGGTTCAACTTCACCTACCTCCACTACGGCCGTCGCTCGGAGATCACGGTGTCGACCTACACCCCGGCCGACGAGGAGACCGCGGCCAAGCTGCCGCTCATGCTCGGCTGACTACGGCGTACGGCGTACGCCGGGAGCCGCTCCGGGACGGACGCGCCGCGGCCGCGCGACCGGTAGCTTTCGCGGCATGAGATGGCAGCCGTGGGTGGGGCGCGTGGTGCGCACCGTCGTCGTCACCGGGTTCGTGCTCGGGGCGACCAGCGGTGCGTCGCGCTGGCAGCCCGGCTCGCCGCCGATGACCCCGCTCGCGGCCGCGTGGCTCGCCGCCACCGGGCTGACGCTGCTGCTCGTCCACCGCTTCCCGCTGACGATCTTCCTGGTCACCACGGCGTCGGCGTTCGGCTACTACGCCTCCGGGCTGCCCGGCGGGCCGGTCATCCTCGTCCCGACCGTCGCGCTCTTCCTGCTCACCCGGCAGCGCGGGCCGCTGACCGCCGGGATCACCGGGTCCGCCGCGCTGACCGTGCTCTACCTGGTCCACATCGTGACGTCGGGGTCGTTCGCGCCGGCGTTCGGCGCCGGGTTCCTCGTCGTCTGGCTGGTCGCGGTGATCGGCGTCGGCACCGCCGTGCGGTACCAGTTCGACGCGCTCGCCGCCCGCCGCGCGCAGGCCGACGAGCACCGTCACCGGCTCGCCGAGCAGGAGCGGCTGCGCATCGCCCGCGAGGTCCACGACGTCGTCGCGCACAGCCTCGCCATGATCAACGTCCAGGCGGGCGTCGCCGCGCACGTCGCCGACCGGCGCCCCGAGCAGGCGAAGGAGGCGCTGCTGAACATCAAGGCCGCCAGCGCGTCCGCGCTCAAGGACCTGCGGGCCACCCTGGCCGTGCTGCGCTCCGGCGAGGACAAGGCCCCCGCTCCGAGCCTCGCCCAGGCCGGCGAACTGCTCGAACACGCCCGCGACGCCGGGCTGGCGGTCGAGGTCCACGGCGAGCCCGGCGACCTCCCGGCGCCGGTGGACGCGGCCGCGTACCGGATCCTCCAGGAGTCGCTGACCAACGTCGTCCGGCACGCCGACCGGCCGGAACGCGTGGCCGTCCGGTTCGAACGGCAGCCGGGGACCTTCACGCTGGGGGTGCGCGACGACGGCCGCGGTACCGCCCGGCCGACGCCGGGCCACGGCCTGCGGGGGATGAGCGAACGCGCCGCCGCGCTCGGTGGCCGGTGCACCGCCGGGCCGGTCGACGGCGGTTTCGAAGTGTGCGTCGAGCTGCCGATCGAGGGGGAAGCATGATCCGCGTCCTGCTGGCCGACGACCAGGTCCTGGTCCGCGCCGGGTTCCGCGTGCTGCTGGAGACCGAGGACGGCTTCGAGGTGTGCGGCGAGGCGGGCGACGGCGATCAGGCGGTGGCCGGTGCGCTCGAGCACAAGCCGGACATCGTCGTGATGGACGTCCGGATGCCCGGCGTCGACGGCCTCGAAGCGACCCGCCGGATCACCGCGAACCCCGAGCTCGCCGGGACGAAGGTGCTGGTCCTGACCACGTTCGACGTCGACGAGTACGTCTACGAAGCCCTGCGCGCGGGCGCGAGCGGGTTCCTGCTGAAGGACACCGAGCCGGTCGAGCTGCTGCGCGCGCTTCGGGTCGTCGTGAGCGGGGAGGCGCTGCTGGCGCCGACCGTCACGCGCCGGCTGATCCAGGAGTTCGTCGGGCGCCCCGAGAACCGGCGCATCGACACCAGCGCCGTCCGCGAGATCACCGACCGCGAACGCGAGGTCCTCGCGCTCGTCGCGGGTGGCATGTCGAACGACGAAATCGCCGCCCACCTGGTGATCTCGACGGCCACGGCGCGCACCCACGTCAGCCGCATCATGACGAAGATCGGCGCGCGCGACCGGGCCCAGCTGGTGGTGCTGGCCTACGAATCCGGGCTGGTCAGCCCGCGTCGCCCCGCCTGACCGCCCGCACGGTCCGCACCAGGAACACCACGGCGAGGACCGCGACCAAGCAGATCCAGATCATGCGGCGCCTCCTCTCCCGGCCGACTCTCTGCTCAAGAGGCGTCCGGGAGGGGGACGGCGTTCACCGACACGGCCGAACTCACCCGTTCGGGTCAGTTGTTGGTGCGCTCCGTCGGCGGCGCCTTCTGGACCTGCGCGGTCAGCAGCGTCTTGAACGAGCTGAGCGTCGCGTCCTTGGACGGGCCGAACGAGTCGATGATGATCACGCGGTTGTAGAGCACGTAGACCGCGCGGTAGACCTGCTGGTTCGTGTCCGCCGCCGAGTACACCTGGACGCCGTGCAGCGACAGGTTGCGGTTGACGGTCAGGCCGCCTTCCTGCTCCGCGTTGCCGTACTCGGCCGCCACCGCGGAGGCGGCCTGCGCGTTCGGCAGCTCCAGCGCGAACAGGCCCAGCGTGACGTCGCCGTCCTTGGTCGTCTTGAGCAGGCCTTCGGTCATGCCGCTCTGCTTGAGCTTCTCGATGACCGTCGTCGGCAGGTACTTGGCCGACTGCAGCTTGTCGAGGTCGAACTCGCCACCGCCGGCGCGGGTCGTGCCCGCCGGGGTGACCAGGGAGGCGGAGTTGTCGGCCGGCTCCGGCTTGGCCGCGGGCGGCTCCGGGAGCGGCTTCACGGTCGGCGCGGGCGGCGGCTGCTGCAGGCTCGAGCTCTGCGCGACCGGCGGGTTCTGGCCGCCGCCGTCCTTGATGAACAGCGCCCAGACGCCGAAGCCGAGCCCGGCCACCACGAGCACCGCGACCACGGCGAACGCGATCTTCTTGCCCTTGCCGGACGACGGCTGGGTCTGGAAGCTCTCCGGGCCCTGGCTGATCCAGTCGGCGTTGGTGGACGGCGCCAGCGGCGGGAACTCCGAACCGCCCCACGGCGGGCTGACGTCCTGCTGCTGCGCGCCCCACGGGTTCTGCTGCTGCATCGGCTGGGCGAACCCGCCGGCGGGGGAGGGCTGGCCGTACTGCGGGGGCGGCTGCTGCTGCGGGAACCCGCCCGACGGCGAGTGCGGGTGCTGCTGTTGCTGCCACTGCGGGACGACCTGGGTCCGCTCGCCACCGCCGGCGTCGGCCGCGGAGACGACCTGCGTCGCTTCGGCGGAGTTCTCCTGCGACTGCGGCTGGGGCGGGGACACCGGCGGGATGATCTGGGTCTCGGCGGCGTTGCCGGCCGGTTGCGCCTGCGCGGGCTGGACGGGCTGCGCGGAGGCCGCCGACTGGCTCTCGCCGGTCGACACGGCCATGGACAGGACCCGGTCCCGCCGCGCCCGGTATTCGTCGGCCGTCAGGTTGCCCGCCGCGAGCTCCTCGTCAAGCCTGCGCAGCTCTTCCTGCCAGGTCACCCCGGTACCCCCTTGGGTATGTCGCCTGCGAGTGCGAACTGAGGGTTCGCACGGAGTCATTGTGCACGGGTGTGCTCACCTGTTCGTCGCCCACCACCCCGTCGTTACCTCGGCGTGGCGGAGGTCAGCGCGGGTGCGCCGCGAGCACCTGCCCGAGCAGGTCGATCGTCTGGTCGCGCAGCAGCGCCGACGACCCGCCGATGACGCTCCGCTCGACCAGTTCGAAGGTCACGATGTCGCGGTCGGTGAACAGGCCCGCCATCTCCTGCGCCGTGCTCTGCGCCACCGTCTCGGCGTGCACGATGGTGACGTCCTGGCAGGTCGCGGCCAGGAACGGGCTGGCGAACTGGGTGAACGAGTCGGCGACCACCGCCGTGTTCGGAGCTATCGAACCCTTCGGCTTGGCGCCGTCCGGCTGGCTCAGGTGCAGCGGGGTCTTGAAGTCGCTGGCGATGTAGCGGGTCCGGTCGGCGCCGCCGTCGGTGGACAGGCTGTACGTCGTCAGCGAGCGCTGTTCGTTCTTGCCGAGCACCCGGGCCAGGTCGGCGGGCCACGGCCGGACGCCGGTCGGCGCCGCCTGCCAGTTCGCCGTGCTGCCGGGCTGGAGGGCCGAGCCCAGCGCGTACGTCATCACCAGGCCGCCGTCGAACGACCAGTGCGTGTCGTTGCGGTCGTACAGCGAGTGCCCGACGCGCTTTTCGGCGTCGGCGAGCGCCGGCCGCAGGTCGATCGCGCCGGCCTCGCGCGGCACGCGGTTCCAGAACTCGGCGGTCCGCGCCTGCGCGCACGGCTTGCCGACGTAGGTGTCGGGCAGGTGCGACGGCTCTTCGCTGTACTTGTCCGGCGCGATGACCAGCTCGAACTTCCGCCCCGACCGCTCGACGACGCCGCGCAGCTTCCGCAGGGCCGCGACGACGTGGTCGGTGTCCATCACCGGGCGGCACCGCGCGTTGACGTCCTCGCCGAGGTAGAGCCAGCCGTCCTTGCCCGGGAGCACGGTCGGGTAGACGTACCCCGGGACGTCGCCGGTGTTCGGCTGCCCCTGGTCGACGCCGACGGTGCCGCCGTCGTGGCTGGTGCCCTGGCCGGACCCGGGCGGGTCCCCGAAGACGCCGGTGCCGATCGCGTCGGCGGCCTGCACCCCGGCCTGCCGCAGCGGCAGGTGGTCGGTCGCCCAGCCGGACAGGCCGGTGAAGAACCCGAAGCCGTCGGACAGGCTCGGGAAGTCGCGCAGCGGCCGGTTCTCGAACGCGGACGGCCGCACGCCGACCGCGGACAGGAACAGCGGCGTGACGAAGAAGAAGGCCGCGCAGGCCAGTGCGGTGCGCTGGCGCTTGCTGTGCCGGGGCCGGTAGAGGTTGTGCTCCTTGGGGAGGAACGACTCCGGGGTCCTCGGCAGCGCCGGCTGGGTGGGCAACTGCGACGGAGGACGGGACGACACGGCCGTATCCTAGCGCCGGGCCGGTACCGGGCGGTTCCGGAATCGGTGATCTCGGAGGGACGTGCGATGAACGGTGGCCGAGGGCCGGGCTACGAGGCGCGGCTGGCCAGGGAACGTGAGACCTTCGCCGGCCAGGAGGAGATCCACGGCAACCTGCCGCCGTCGGCGCACCGGTGGTCCAACCGGCACGTGCGCCCGAAGCTCGAAGCGCTCGGCGTACCGGGCCTCGACGAGCTGATCGTCGGGCAGATCGCCGAGCGCGCGCGGCAGCTCTCGCGGGACGCGGTCGTGCTGTCGCTGGGCAGCGGCAACGGCGACCAGGAGCTCGGCTGGCTGCGCGGCCTCGCCGCCGAAGGCCTGGACAACGTCCGGCTGCGGCTGCTGGAGCTGAACCCCGAGATGCAGGCGCGGGCCGAGGCCTCGGCCCGCGAGCAGGGCGTGGCCGACCGCGTCGAGCTGATCACCGCCGACTTCAACACCTGGCGCGCCGACGCCGAGCACGACGTCGTCGTCGGGTTCCAGGCGCTGCACCACGTGCTGGACCTCGAACACCTCTACGGCCAGATCAAGCACAGCCTCACCGCGGACGGCGTCCTCGTCGTGCACGACATGATCGGCCGCAACGGGCACCGCCGGTGGCCCGAGGCGCACGAGGTCGTCGACCGGATCTGGGCGACGCTGCCGCCGGAGCTGCGGCACAACTCGCTGACCGGGCGGATCGACGAGCGGTTCGAGGACGTCGACTGCGCCGCCGACGGTTTCGAAGGCATCCGCGCCCAGGACGTCCTGCCGGTGCTGCTCGACCACCTGCACCCGAGCCTGTTCCTGCCCTACGGCAACGTGATCGACCCGTTCGTCGACCGCATCTACGGCCACAACTTCGCCATGGACAACGCCGCGCACGTCGCCCTGATCGACGAGATCGGCGTGCTCGACGACAGCCTGCTCGACCTCGGGCTCGTCACCGGCACGCGGCTGACCGCGCTGTTCCACCCGACGCCGCAGCCGTTGCGCGTGCACGGCAACCGGACGCCGGAGCGGTCGGTGCGCGACACCCGCGTGGTCGACCCGGCGGGCCGCGTCTCGTTCCGGCCCGGCGGCACCAACGGCGAACGGCTGGTGACCGGCGCGGGCGTCGTGACCGGGCGGATGAACGGCGTCGCCCACGACGACTGGGCGGCGCCGTCGATCGAGTTCCCGGTGCTGACCACGGCCGGGGTCGAGGCGCTCGAGCTCAAGACGTACCTCCCGGACGACGCCACCGAGCACGGCAGCGTCACGGTGTCCGTGGACGGCGTCCCGGTCGCCAAGGCCGACGTCGGCGCGGGGCTGACCGAGCAGGTGCTGCCGGTCCGGCTCGACGCCCACCGGCAGGTGCGGCTCTCGCTCGACGCGGACTGGTCGATCACGGCCGGGCTGGGCTCGGACCGCCGCACACTGGCGTACGTCCTGGTCGGACTGAGCCTCCGCTAATCTGCCCGCCATGGGCAAGGGGACGAGCGGTGAGCGCCTGATCGAGTGGACCGGCGAGCGGTGCGTGCCGTGGACCGAAGACCTCCAGGTGATCTACGAGCACTACCACCGCTACGCGTTCGCGGGCCGCTTCACCGCCGGCAAGCGCGTCCTCGACCTGGCCAGCGGCGAGGGCTACGGCGCCGCGCTGGTCGCCACGTCCGCCGCCGAGGTCGTCGGGCTCGAGATCGACCCGCGGACCGTCGAGCACGCCCGCGCCCGCTACCCGCACGTCCGGTTCGAGGTCGGCTCGATCACCGACCCGGCCGCGCTCGAGGGCGAGGTCTTCGACGTCATCACCTGCTTCGAGGCGATCGAGCACGTCGACGAGCAGGACCGGCTGATGGCGCTGGTCCGCAACCGGCTCGCGCCGGGCGGGGTGTTCCTCTGCAGCACCCCGGACATCGAGGTCTACACGCACGACCACGGCAACGAAAACCCCTACCACGTGCACGAGCTGACCGAATCGGCGTTCCGCTCGCTGCTGGCCGGCAGCTTCGCGCACGTCGCCGTGCTGCGGCAGAACGTCGCCGTCGGCTCGCTGATCCACGACAACGGCGCGGGCACCGGCGCCGAGGTCCTCACCGTGCGGCCCGACGACGCCGACGGCTGGGTCATCGAATCCGGCGCGCCCCACACCTACTTCGTCTCCGTCGCGTCGGACGAGCCGCTCGACGTGCCCTCGACGTCCGCGATGATCGACCCGAAGCTGACGCTCGTCGCCCGCGCCGCCGCCGAGGCGGGCCGCCTGCGCGACGGGCTGGGCCGCGCGGAAGCCGAGCGCGACCGGGCGACGGCGTCGGTCACGCGGCTCACCGGCGAACTCGCCCAGGTCACCGCGGCCGAACAGCGGGCCGCGTCGGAGCGGGACGAAGCACTCCGGCAGGCCGAGCGTGCCCGTGAGGACCGCAAGCGCGCGGCCGACGAGCTGAACCGCCTGCAGCGCAAGGCCGGCTACGACCGCGAACGCCTGGAGTGGCTGGCCGGCAACAACACCGGCCTCAGCGAGACCATCGGCAGGCTCGCCGCCGAGAACGAGAAGCTGCGCGCCGAGACGTCCGCGCTCGTCCAGCGCGTGATCGGGAAGTACCGCGGCTCGATCGAGAAGTACGCGCCCCGCGGCACCCGCCGCCGCGACTTCTACGAGACGGCGCTCGGGCGCCCGGCCGGCGTGCTGCCCGGCGAGCCCGCCGGCGTCCCGGGTCCGGTCGCGGTGACCACCAGCGACCAGCCGATCGTCAGCGTCGTCATCCCGGTGTACGGCAACTGGACCTACACCCGCGGCTGCCTCGACTCGATCCAGCGGCACCTGCCCGCGACGCCGTTCGAGGTGATCGTCGTCGACGACAAGTCGCCGGACGACTCCGCCGACCGCGTGGCCGGCTGCGCCGGGGTCCGGCTGATCCGTGCCCCGAAGAACCTGGGCTTCGTCGGCGCCTGCAACCTGGGCGCGGAGAACGCGCGCGGCGAGTTCGTCTTCTTCCTCAACAACGACACCGAGGTCCGGCCCGGCTGGCTGGACGAGCTGGTCGCCGTCGTCGAGACGCGGCCGGACGTCGGGCTCGTCGGGTCCAAGCTGGTCTACCCGGACGGCCGCCTCCAGGAGTGCGGCGGCATCATCTGGGCCGACGGCACCGGCTGGAACTACGGCAGGCTGCAGAACCCGGACGCGCCCTGGTACCAGGCCCTGCGCGACGTCGACTACTGCTCCGGCGCGGCCCTGCTCGTCCGCCGTGAGCTGTTCGAGCGCATCGGCGGTTTCGACCAGCGCTTCGCCCCCGCGTACTACGAGGACACCGATCTCGCCTTCGCCGTGCGGGCGGCCGGGTACCGGACGATGGTCCAGCCCGCGTCGGTCGTCGTGCACCACGAGGGCATCACCAACGGCACCGACGTCTCCTCCGGTGTGAAGCGCCACCAGGAGCTCAACCGCGGCGTCTTCGTCGACAAGTGGAGCGTCCAGCTGCGCGACCACTTCCCCGAGGCGAGCCCGCGGGCGGTCTGGGCCGGGCGGCAGCGCACGGCGGACGGCCACCGCGGCGGCACCGTGCTGGTCGCCGACCACCAGGTGCCGATGCCGGACAAGGACTCCGGCTCGGTGCGGATGTTCCGCATCCTCGAACTGCTCGTCGGCCTCGGGCAGCGCGTCGTCTTCATGCCGCTCAACAACGCGCTCCCGGAGCCGTACGCCGAGGCGCTGTACCGCGCGGGCGTGACGGTGGTGACCGGCCTCGGCGAGCAGCTGGAGTTCCTGCGCGACGCCGGCGCCGACCTGAGCCTGGCCGTGCTGTCCCGGCCGCACGTCGCCTGGCAGCTGCTGGAGCAGGTCCGCGAGCACGCGCCCGACTGCGTCATCGCCTACGACACGGTCGACCTGCACTTCGTCCGCCTCAACCGGCAGGCCGACCTGGCCGCGCAACTCGGCGAAACCCGCGAAGAGCTCACGCTGCGGCGGCGCGCCGAAGTGCTGCGGGAGTCGGAACTCGGGCTCACCCGCGCCACCGACGTCACCTTCGTCGTGTCCGATGTGGAGCGCGCGCTGCTGCGGGAGCTGGTGCCGTCGGCGCGCGTCGAGGTGCTGTCCAACGTGCACCACGCCGACGGCTCGGTCGCGGTTCCCGAAGGCCGCTCCGGCGTGCTGTTCGTCGGCAGCTTCGACCACCTGCCCAACCGGGACGCGGCGCGCTGGCTGGCGGAGGAGATCATGCCGCTCGTGCGCCGCCGCCGTCCGGACGCGGTCGCGCAGATCGTCGGCAGCAACCCGCCGAAGGAGATGTTCGAGCTCGAGCGCGACGGCGTTGTCGTCCGCGGCTGGGTCCCGAACCTCGACAGCGCGTACGGCGAGGCCAGGGTCGTCGTCGCGCCGCTGCGCTTCGGCGCGGGCGTGAAGGGGAAGCTGGGCGAGAGCCTCGGCTACGGCGTCCCCGTGGTCGCCACCCCGCTGGCCGCCGAGGGCATGCACCTGACGCACGGCCAGGACGTCCTCGTCGGCGCTTCGGCCCAGGAGCTCGCCGACGAGATCGTCACGCTGCTCGAGGACGACAAGCTGTGGCAGCGGCTGTCCGAAGAGGGCAAGACGGTGGTGGACCGCCTGTTCGGCGCCGACGTCGCCCGCCGCACGCTCACCGGGGTGCTCGAGCGGCGCGGCTGATCAGCTGGGCGGCAGCGCTTTCTTGAACACGGCGACGGCGTTGTCGAGGCTGGTCTTCAGCTCGTTCTTGTCCTTGTCGAACGGCTGCGACGCCCAGAGCACGATGGCGACCTTGCCCGAGGTGTACCAGGTGCCGTCCAGCCGCTGGTCGTCGTTGCGGCCGGTGACCGACGCCGGGTCGGCGCCGATCGGGGCGAACCCGCCGGCCGCGGCGGCGTCGCGCAGGTAGTCGACGATCGCCTTCGCACCCTCGGCGTTCTCGGCGGGGATCGCGTAGCCGAGGAACCCGGTGTCCCCGGCCGACGAAGCGCGGTAGACGAGCTGCGTGACGCCGTGCTGCGAGAAGACCTGCGCGGCTTCCTTGGGGTACAGCTTCAGGTCGAGCCCGCGGGCCAGCGACATCGTCGAGCTCTCCGGGTGCTGCAACCCGGGCAGCGGCGGCACCTGGTCCTCCAGCTGCGGCTGGGTCGCGGCGGCGGGCGGCTGCGTGACGGAGGGCGTGAACGACGAGAGGGCGCTGGGCGCCGGGTCCTCGTTGCCGAGCCACATCGTCGCCCCGACGACCATGCCGAGCACGACCAGCACGCCGAGCGCGATGAACGGCCAGGTCGGCCGGCCCGGCGATCCGCCTTCGGTGTCCCACCGGTGCTTGCCCGACGGGCCGTCCGGTTCGAGCTGCGGCGGCCGCGGCTCGCCGCCCGGCGGCGTGATCGGCGGGAACCGGCTGCCCGGCCCCTGCTCGGCCGGCCCGTCGACGCGCAGGTAGCGGGTCGGCGTGATGTCGGCCGGGCTCGGCGCGGTCGTCATGTGGTCGGGGATGGCGGGCACGTGGCTCGTCGAGACCGTCTTCGGCAGGCCGGTCCGCTGCCACGGCGGGGGCGGCAGCGGCACCGCGGGCCGGGGCGACTCAATGCGCTGCACGGGCGCGACGGGGTGGACCGGCGTGGGGTGGCTCGCGGGGTTCGCGCTTCGCCAGGTTTCACCCGGACGGCGTAGCGGCGACGGCACCGGTGACGGCACGGTCGAACCGGAGGCCTGCGCGAGCAGCTCATCCCGCTGTTTGCGGTGGTCAGCGGGCTCGATGCGACCCTCGGCAAGCTCCGCGTCGAGACGGCGAAGCTCTTCCTGCCAGCTCATCCAAGGACCCCCATCCACCGTTCGGGGCATCAGTCTGGCACGCGCTGCCGACCTGCGAGGTTGCGGTTTGAGGTTGATCGGCAACGTAGCGCAAGTCGGCCGGTTTCGGGAGTTCCCTCCCGGGTCACCCGTCGAGCGGCCGAAAACTGTCGTACATATGTTCTAAAATTGGCGTTGTCCAGGGGAGATGCCGCCCGCGTCCGCGGGTGGCGTGATGGAGGAAGGCAGGGCCATGGCCTACATCACCCTGTCCACGTTCGTGGGCTACAGCGCGAGTTCCGGTCCGTCGCGGTCGTCGTTCGTCCGGCGGCAGCGGAGGCAGTACGAAGACCCGGCGCGAGCGGCGTTCAACTACTACCGGCGGGCGGCCAACGCGGTGCGCTCCGGCCGGGCGGCGAACCAGGACGAAGTCGCCTTGCGCGCCCTCGTCAACGCCGCCGACGACCGGACGAAGCCGCACTACGCGGCAATCGCCGACGGCTGGCTGCGCTACCTCGGCCGCAGGTCGCCGGGGCTGGTCGAGGTCGGCCGCGGCCGCTGCCGGATCGGCGAGCTGGAGATCGGCGTCAGCCCGCAGATGGGGCTCCGCAAGAGCGACGGCCGCCGGTACGCCACCTGGCTCTACTTCAAGGAGGAGCCGTTGGCGAAGTCCTCGGCGCAGCTCGCGCTGTGGGTGCTGGAGCAGGCGATGCCCGACCTCCTGCCCGGCGGCGAGGCGCTGGTGATCGACGTCCGCCGCGCGAAGGAGTACCAGCTCTCGACGCGTGACCGCGAGCGGCTGAAGCCGTGGGCGCGCAGCGAAGCCTCGGCGTTCCTCACCCTCTGGGACGCCGCCTGAGCCAGGGGAGGCGCCGGGCCGGCTCGGCGCCTCCCCTTGGCAATCCGGCTAAAAGCAGGCGGACACGGGCCGCAGCCGATCCGCACGAGGCGACGGTCTCCGTCGTGACTGCCGCCGGATCGGCAACCAAAGGCCGCTAGCATCGCCCCCGAGCTTTCAGGGGGGCGACGATGAGAGTGGTCGCGGGGCGGTACGCGATCTCGGCCGAGCTCGGCCGCGGCGGGATGGGCGTGGTCTGGCGCGCCGAAGACCAGGTGCTCGGGCGCCCGGTCGCGCTGAAGGAACTGGCCACCCCGCCGGGCACCAACCTCGAACGCGTCATGCGCGAAGCCAGGACCGCGGGCCGGCTCAGCGACCCCGGCGTCGTCACGGTGTACGACGTCGTCAGCGAGCAGGGCGCCACGTTCATCGTCATGGAACTCGTCGCCGCGCCCACCCTCGCGGACGTCGTGGGCCGCGAAGGCGCGCTGGCGAACGACCGCGTCGCCGCGCTCGGCCTGCAGGTGCTCGGCGCGCTCGAAAGCGCGCACCGGGCCGGGATCGTGCACCGGGACGTCAAGCCCAGCAACATCATGGTGCTGCCCGGCGACCGCGTGAAGCTCGCCGACTTCGGCATCGCGCGGGCCATGGACGACCCGGGGCTGACGCAGACCGGCGGCGTCATGGGCTCACCCGGCTACATGGCGCCCGAGCTGTTCGCCGGCGCCGGCCCGTCGCCCGCGGCGGACCTCTGGTCGCTCGGCGCGACGCTGTTCCACGCCGCCGAAGGCCGCGCGCCCTTCCAGCGCACCACCACGGCCGCGACCCTGCACGCGATCATGTACGACCAGCCGGTGCTGGAGCGCTGCCGCGGGCCGCTCGCCGACGCCGTCCGCGGCCTGCTCACGCAGTCCACTTCGGACCGGCTGACCGCGTCCGGGGTGCGGGAGCTGCTGGAAACCGCGCGCACGGCGATCACCGGCTCGCCGACGCAGGCGGTCGACCCGGCGTCGCTGCCGACGATCGTCTTCGAGCCGGTGACGGCGAAGGTGGCCGCGCCGTCACCGACCACAGTGGACTGGGACCGGCCGCCCGAGAAGCGGCTCCCGCTGGTGCTGGCCGGGGTCGCGGCGGCGGTGGTCGTCGCGCTCGGCGCGATTTTCCTGCTCAAGCCGTCGGCGCCGCCCCCGGTGGCGGCTGCGGGCGCGACCTCGGAGCAGCCGCCGGCGCCGTCGAAGACCGCGTCGCCCAGCCACAAGAAGCCCCCGGCCCCGAGCGCGTCCGCTTCGACCTCGCCGACGACGAGCACCGCGGCGAAGCCCGACCCGGCGAAGGTGCCGCTGATCCGCTTCCACCAGAAGGACGGCGGCCACTTCAGCGGCACGAAGAAGGTCGGCCCGCCGGGCGGCTTCACCAAGGAAGGCATCTTCGGTTCGCTCGTCGCGACGGCCGAGCCGGGGACGCGGAAGTTGTTCGCGTGCAAGGTGAAGGACCAGAAGGACTGGTTCACCTCGCCCGACCAGAGCGGGAAGTGCGAGGGCCAGCAGGCGCTCGGCCTGCTGGGGAACATCTACGCCGACCCGCCGTCCGGCGCGAGCGCGCGGGCGCTGTACCGCTGCAACGCGGGCGCGAGCCACTTCGACTCCCTCGACGCCGGCTGCGAGGGCAAGAAGAAGGAGTTCCTGATGGGCTACCTCGTCCTCTGAAGCAGCACCTCGGCGACGAGCTCGGGCCGCGTGACGAACGGGTGGTGCGCCACCGGCAGCTCGACGACGTCGGTCGCCCGCGCGGCGTGCTCCCGCTGCTTCTCCGGCGGCGTCGCGAGATCGTCCCCGCACACGACGTAGGTCGACGGCTTCACACGCCACGCGGCTTCGGTCGTCCGCTGGCCGAACACGACCTCGTTCTGGGCGGCGAGCCTCGCCGCGGCCGCCGCGTAGGTGACGTCGTCGAAGTCCTGGGCGAAGAGCGGCCGCACGAGCTCTGCCCGGACGCTCGCGGTGCCGTCACCGTGGCTGACGTGCCGCGGCTCGCCGCCGCCGAAGTCCGCGAGCGCCTGACCGACGTCCGGCAGGAACGACGTCACGTAGACCAGCCGGCGGACCGCGGGGTAGTGGCCGGCCTGTGTGATCACCATCCCGCCGTAGGAATGCCCGACCAGAAGCGCGGGTTCGTCGGAGGCGTCGAGCAGCGCGCGGACGGCCGCGGCGTCGTCGTGGAGGTCACCGCGCGGCTCGGTTTCGCAGCTCGGCAACACCGCCGCTGAGCTGCGCAAACCCCGCCGCGCGAGGAGGTCCGCCGTCGGCTGCCACCACCAGGCGCCGTCCCGGACGAAGGCACCGTGGACGAAGACGATCCGCATGGTGACAACCTGACAGACTCCACCCGGTCGAGTGACACGGTTCGCGGCGAGCGGACGGGGACTGGACAAACCGAGGGTCGAACACGAAGCTTTCGCGTGTTCTTCTGTGCCTGGCCAGACTCGAGGTCCTAAAAGTGAATGCTGCCTGGGAAGCCGTCTCCCGCGTCGTGGACGAGCCCGCCTGGTACTGGGTGTACGACAAGCTGGGGTTCTGGCCGAGCACCTACGCCCACGCGTGGCCGGGCTTCCGCGAGCCGGCGCCGTCGCGCACCTGGGACCTCTCGCCCGGCGACCTGGACCGCGCCTCCGCCGAGTTCCGCCTCGGCCCGTACGCGGTCGAGGAGCACCAGGTGGCCGCCATCGCGCTGGCCGCGTTCCGCGAGGTCTGCGGCCCGGACGACTGGCTGTGGGCGCTGCACTGGCAGCACCAGACCTACCGCGTCCGCCCGCACCTGATGACCGAAGGCGCCCGCTGGCCGGTGCCGGCGTTCCCGCGCGCGGACTACCACCTGTTCCTGGCCTCCGACTTCTCGTTCGGCACGCTCGGCCACCCGTGGGAGCGCACGCTGTGCGTCTTCGGTGAGAAGCTGGTGCCGGCGTTCGAGCGCCACGGCGAAGGCGTGCTGACCAACGTCCTGCGCCGCGACGGGAAGCCGTCCGCGCTGGCCCGCTGAGCCCGGCGTTGATCTCTTGCTACCGTTCTGCTGGTGTTCGAGTACCACGGCTGGCTGACGATCCAGGCGACCGCGAGCGGCGACGACGACGCGGCGCTCCTGGAGCGCCTGGTCGACCGCGTCCACCGGGCGGTCCGCGACGCCGGTGACTTCGACCTGGTCGACCTCCGCTGGAGCGCGGGCATGCCGATGCTCCACTTCGCCGGCTTCGACAAGCACGGCGGCCGCCTCGGCCCGGAGCTCCTGGACCTGTTCACGCGGGTGGGCGAGCTGGCCGCGGGTTCGTACGGCCTGCTGTACACGTGGGACGACCAGGACACCGAGCACGACAACGAGTTCCGCGTCTACCGCATGGCCCGTGGCCAGGTCACCGAGCGCGAAGACCCCCACCTGACCCCGGTCGCCCCCACGGTCCTCGACGTCTACGAGCTGTAGCCACATCGCAACCGCGGCTGAGTAGTACTGCTCAAGACACCCGCGACCGCCGGACGAGACCGTGGTCACATGACCAAAACCGGAACGACGTCCCCCACCACGACGGCCTTCTACATCCAGGCGGCCCTCTCCTTCGCCCTGGCAATGGCGGCGATCACCGGCGGCATCGCGTACCTCCCGGTGAACGGCTGGGTCCGCGGCTTCCTCGCGCTCGGCATGCTCTACCTGGTGACCTCGACGTTCACGCTCGCCAAGTGCGTCCGCGACAGACAGGACGAGACCTCGGTGGTCTCCCGCGTCGACCAGGCCCGCCTCGACAAGCTCCTCGCCGAGCACGACCCGTACAAGACCACCGCGGTGTGACCGGGGACGGCCGACCGCGATGACGATCGCCGGGGATCACCCGAAAGACTGAAGGCCGCCTCCCGGGCGAACCGGGAAACGGCCTTCAGTTTTGAGCGGATGACGGGATTCGAACCCGCGACCCTCACCTTGGCAAGGTGATGCGCTACCAGCTGCGCTACATCCGCACTGCCTTGCTGATGTGAAGACTCTATACCCTGCCCCTACTGGGCCGAACGCCGGGTCCCCCGGTGCCCTGACCCGGTGCTTCGGCGTCACAGCTGGCGTACAAGGGGTGACGACGGCTGATTCCCTCCGTATGGTGTCCCCATTCGACCGAACGGGGAGACCTTCGGGGAGGAGGTGCCGGGCCGGATGACCGAGCTGGGCACGGTGCCGCCACCAGCGGCCTCGGAATCCGACGAGCAGGCACTGCTGCAACGGCTCCGCAACGGCGAAGACGCCGCGTTCGGGGAGCTGTTCGAGCTGCACGCCGCCGCCGTCCGCCGGCTCGCGCAGAGCCTGGCCGCCGACCGGTCCGAGGCCGAGGACATCACCGCGGAGACCTTCTTCCGCGTGCTGCAGGCCCTTCGCCGCGGGGCCGGCCCTCGCGACTACGTCCGCGCCTACCTGCTCACCGTCGCCCGCCGCGTCTCGTGGGAGTGGCACGGTGCCCGCCGGGACGTCCCGGTGTCCGACGACGAACTGACCTTCCGCGCCGGGGCGGGTGCCGACACGCACGCCCGCACCGCGGAGCACACGCTGATCACCACCGCGTTCACCAGCCTGCCGGAGCGCTGGCGGACCGTGCTGTGGCAGACCGAGGTCGAGGGCGAGCAGCCCGCCATGGTCGCGCCCCACTTCGGGTTGAGCGCGAACGCCACCGCGGCGCTGGCCCGCCGGGCGCGCCAGGGGCTGCGCGCGGCGTACCTGCAGGCACACCTTTCGGTGAACCGCGGGCCGGACTCGTGCCGCTCGGTCGTCGAGAAGCTCGGCGGGTTCACCGCGGGCAGCGTCACCGGCGCCGAGGCCGAGCGCATCAAGGCGCACCTGCACGGCTGCGCGTCGTGCCGCGCCACCCAGGACGAGCTCCGCGACGTCTGTTCGTCGCTGCGCGCGCACGCCGGCGTGCTGGTGCTGCTGGTGCCCGCCGCCGCGTCCGTCGGCGGCAGCGGCGTGCTGGCCGGGCTCGGCACGACGATCAAGGGCGTCCTGGTCGGGTCGAAGGTCAAGATCGGGCTCGCGCTGGCGTCGACCGCCGCCGTGGGCGCGGTCGGGGTGGCCGCCGGGCCGGTGGTCTTCGGGTCGGCGTCGGTCCAGGACGTCGGACTGACCGGCGGGGCGCCCGAGCTCGTCGTGGTGCCGCCGACCGAGACGCACCACCAGCCGCCACCGCAGCAGCCCGACGCCCAGATCGGCATCGGCGTGCTCAACGGCCGCGGTACCGGCATCGCCCTCCCGGTCCGGCCGCGGGCCGGCGCCGGGCAGCTCGGCGCGAACGAGGTGCCGTACGTGCCCGCCGGCGACGTCCCGGCCGGGGAGGTCGGCGGCGGCGACGGACTCACGCCTCGCGAAGACCTCACGTCGTCGACCTTGAGCGCGCCCGACCACCCGGCGACGTCGCCGCGGCTCGACACGACGACGACCCCGGACCTGACGATGACCACCGAGTCGAGCGACTCGCCGGAGAGCGCCGAGGTGCCCGAGCTGTCGCCGACGGGCCGCCCCGAAGCCTCCACGCCGCCGTCCGACGGCACGAAGCCGAAGGACGACGAGAGCGGCACGACCGAGCCGACGACGACGGTGACGCCGACGTCCGGAAAACCGTGCCCGAGCAGCACGTCGGAAGTCACTGGTTCGAGCGAACCTTCGGAATCGACCGCGACCGGCTCCGAACAGCGGTGATCCACTTCGCCGGGTGGGATGTCCGATTCCTCCCTCGCGCGGTCGCGGCCGGGCACGGTACCGTTGTGCTGCTCACCCTGCGGGCGGCCCTGGAGGCAACTGAATGAACCGGCTGGTGCGCGGCGAAGACGGCCGCGACTGGGTGGTCCGTGCCCAGATGGAATGGCGTGCGCCGGCGACGGCCGACGACTTCGAGCACGACGTCGCGGGCAGCTACGGCCCGGGCATCGCGATGATCGTGGTGACCGCGCTCTTGGCCGTCATCCTCGTCGTGTGGACGCCGGACCAGGTCAACATCCCCGCGTGGGTGCTGCTGGCGCTGCTGCTCGTCATCCTGTTCTTCCCCCTGCGGTGGATCCTGCGCCGCCCCTGGACGGTCGTCGCGGAGACCGAGGGCGACGTGACCGGCGACCGGCCGTCCGAGCGCTGGGTCGGCACCATCCGCGGCATGTTCACCGTGCAGGGCGAGGTCAAGAAGATTTCCAAGACCATCCAGCGGCACTCGCTGCCGGACTTCGACGGGCCGCTGCACCCGGTCGAATAGCCGGTACCGGAATTCGGCCGAAGGGGTGAAACTGGGGACATGCCCGAGCTACCCGAGGTCGAAGCGCTGGCCCACCACCTGCGTGAGAACGCGGTCGGCCAGACGATCTTCCGCATCGATGTCGCATCGCTGAGCGTGCTGAAGACGGCGACCCCGCCGTGGACCGACATGCACGGCCGCGAGATCACCGGCGCGACCCGGCACGGCAAGCACCTCGACGTCGTCGCGGGTGACCTGCACCTGGTCGTTCACCTGGCGCGCGCGGGCTGGCTGCGCTGGTCCGACGGCCTCGCCGCGGCGCCGCTGAAGCCGGGCAAGGGCCCGATCTCGCTGCGCGTGCACCTCGAGTCCGCGACCGGGCCGGGCTTCGACCTCACCGAAGCGGGCACGAAGAAGGGCCTCGCCGTGTGGATCGTCAAGGACCCCCAGGAGATCGCGAGCGTGGCGCGCCTCGGCCCGGACGCCCTCTCCCTGGACGCGACCCAGCTGCGTGAACTGTTCGCCGGCAAGAACACCCGCTTGAAGTGGGCGCTCACCGACCAGTCGCTCATCGCCGGGATCGGCAACGCCTACTCCGACGAGATCATGCACCGCGCGAAGCTCTCGCCGTACGCGACGATCGGCAAGCTCGACGACGGCGCGCTGGAAACCCTCGCCGAGGCGATCGTCGAAATCGAGTCCGACGCCGTCAAGCGCTCGGTCGGCCAGAAGGCCGCGCGCCTGAAGGGCGAGAAGCGCTCGGGCCTGCGGGTCCACGCACGAACCGGCCTGCCGTGCCCGGTCTGCGGCGACACGATCCGCGAGATCTCGTTCGCCGACAAGTCGTTCCAGTACTGCCCGACCTGCCAGACGGGCGGCAAGCCGCTCGCCGACCGCCGGATGTCGCGGCTCCTGAAGTAGCAGATTCGCCCGTTCGGCCGCACGTGCTGCGCCGGGCGTCTCCGACGGCGGGTCCGCTTCCGGCGAAACCCACGCCTTCCTGCGGCTTTCGCCGGAAGGGGTGGAACAGGCGACGCCTCCCGCGTGTTGCGGACAGTGACCACGCGGGCCCGGTTCCGACTCTCGGTAGGGTCCCTTCAACCCTCGGTCATCACAGTTGGACAGAAAGTGGGAACAGGCCTTGCACCCGGTTGGTCGAGCGCAGAGCATGGACGCCGTGTCCGGGTTTCCGCTTGCGCAGATCATCCCGTGGGGTGTCGCGGTCCTGCTCCTCGTCCTGGTGATCGTGCTGCTCGTGAAACAGCGCAAGCCGGCCAGCTTGAAGGAAGAGGCCATGCTGGAGGCCGTCCACCGGATGTCGAAGGCCGCGCCGAACCTGCGGTCCGGGCTGGATGAGGACGCCGCCGACAAGATCACCACGCAGCTGCTGCAGATGCTCGACTGCGTCGCCGTCGGCATCACCGACAGCGAAGGCACGCTGCTGTCCTGGGACGGCGAGGCGAACGAGCACTACGTCGACCTCGTCGAGGCCATCGGCGCGGCCATCCGCAAGCACCGCCGCGAGGTCGTCGCGCACGACCGGATGCCCTGTAACCACCGCGGCACCTGCCGGATGAAGACCGCTGTCATCGTGCCGCTGCTCGTCGAGGGCGAGACCGAGGCGGCGCTGATCGTCGTCGGCCGCACCCGCGGGCGCCTGGTGCAGATGGCCGACGCGGTCGCGCAGTTCGTCTGCACGCAGTTCGAGCTGTCCCGGCTCGACGAGTCGAAGCAGCAGCTCCAGCAGGCCGAGATCAAGGCGCTGCGCGCGCAGATCTCGCCGCACTTCGTCTACAACGCGCTGAACACGATCTCCGCGTTGATCCGCACGGACCCCGAAGAGGCGCGAGAGCTGCTTCAGGACTTCGCCGACTTCACGCGCTACTCGTTCCGCTCGTCGGGCATGTTCACCTCGCTCGCCGAGGAACTGCGCAACATCGACCGCTACCTGACCATCGAGAACGCCCGCTTCGGCGGCCGGCTCGAGGTGCGGATGAAGATCGCGCCCGAGGTGCTCAGCGTCGTCGTGCCGTTCCTGATCATCCAGCCGCTGGTGGAGAACGCGGTCAAGCACGGGCTGGCCAGCAAGCCCAGCGGCGGCTGCGTCACGGTGATCGCGCAGGACCACGGCACCGAGGCGCTGATCAGCGTCGAGGACGACGGCATCGGCATGGACCCGCGGCGGCTCAACGACGTCAAGAACGCGCACAGCACCGGCGCGCACGTCGGGCTCGGCAACATCAGCCAGCGCATGCAGCAGGTCTTCGGCAACGACTACGCGGTGATGGTCGAGACCGCGCCGGGCGCCGGCATGAAGGTGACGCTGCGGGTGCCCAAGTTCGTCCCGGGCGTCCGCCCGAACATGCCGGACTACAGCTCCGACAACGACACCGCGCCGGCCGACGTCCCCACGCAGAGCGGCCCGGCCCAGCTCAACGGCGCCGACGTGAGCGGAGTCAACGGCACGCGCTCGGGCATCCTCCCCATGGGCTGAGTCCCGGCTAGCCTGGCTTCATGAGCGTTACGGAGAAGCTGGCTTCGCGGATCCCGGTGCTCGCCGACCGCGTGGAGCGCAAAGACGTCGTGGCCGTGGTGAAGCTGCACGGCGTGATCACGCCGTCGCCGTCCCCGCTGGCCAGGGGCGCGATCAACCTGAGCGCCGTCGAATCGGCCCTGACCAGGGCTTTCGGCCACGAGCGGCTGAAGGCGGTCGCCCTGCTGGTGAACTCCCCGGGCGGCGCGCCGACGCAGTCCGGGCTGGTCGCCGAGCGCATCCGCCAGCTGGCCGACGAGAAGAAGGTCCCCGTCCTGGCGTTCTGCGAGGACGTGGCGGCATCCGGTGGCTATTGGCTGGCGTGCGCGGCCGACGAGATCTACGCCCACCGCACCTCCATGGTCGGTTCGATCGGCGTGATCAGCGGCGGCTTCGGCTTCACGGGGCTTCTGGAGCGCTTCGGAATCGAGCGCCGCCTGCACACGGCGGGCGCGAACAAGTCCCGCCTCGACCCGTTCTCGCCGGAGAAGCCGGAAGACGTCGAGTGGCTCAAGAAGATGCACACCCAGCTCCACGACCTGTTCGTCAGCTGGGTCAAGGAACGCCGCGGCGACCGCCTGACGACCACGGAGGACCTCTTCACCGGCGACGTCTGGCTCGGCGCGAAGGCGGCTGAGCTGGGCCTGATCGACGGCCTCGGCAGCCTCCGCCAGATCATCACGGAGCGCTTCCCGGACGCGGAGATCTCGGTGGCCGAGCCGAAGCGCCCCCTCCTGGCCCGCCTCGGCATCGGCGCCCCAGCAGCGGCTTCAGCGGTCTTGGACGCGGTGACGCAGAAGGCAGCGTGGTCCCGCTTCGGCCTCTGACGAGTGACTTGCGCAGACTTCTGAAAAAGTGTGGCCGCGGCCCGTGCGCTGCGCAATGTGCTGGCTCACCTCCCGCGGGATGTGGCGGCGGCGCTGCTCGACGAGTTCCCCTGGGGTGGACGTTCTGCCGGCCGCGGAGCAGGCGCAGTTCGTCCACGACTTCGCGCGTGCGTTCCAGCGCCATCCACGCTGATCCGGCACTCGCCGGCAAGCTCAGCGGTCCGATCGACGAAGACTTCGGTCCGGTACCGGACCCCACGGACGCCTGAACGATGCCCGCAAAGCGTGGCGACCGCTTCGCGACTTCCGTGTCCGGTTTGAGCACTTCCGGGCAGACTTTGTGACCTACATCACCCTTCCCTTGTAACGCCCCTGGCTCCGAGGCAAGACGTCAGGTCTCCTAATCGACGGGCTTTGTTGCGATCGGCAACAAATCCGGACGACGAGGAGGTCGTACCCGATGCCCCACTCCCGAAGATTCGCACTCGCCGCCGTGCTCGGCGCAGCGCTCATCGCGGTTCCCCTGACCATGCCCGCCGCGGCGTCGATCCCGCCGCCCGAATCGGGCTGGACCACCGTCTTCGCCGACGACTTCACGGGCAGCTCCGGCTCGCTCCCCTCGAGCTCGAACTGGATCGTCGACACCGGCCACAGCTACCCCGGCGGCCCCGGCAACTGGGGCACCGGCGAGATCCAGAACTACACCTCGAGCACCGGCAACCTCTCGCAGGACGGCGCCGGCAACCTCCGCATCACGCCGTTGCGCGACGGGGCGGGCAACTGGACGTCGGCGCGGATCGAAACCCAGCGGACGAACTTCAAGCCGCCGGCCGGCGGGGTCATGCGGATCGAAAGCCGGATCCAGATGCCGAACGTCACCGGCGCCGCTGCCCTCGGGTACTGGCCCGCCTTCTGGGCGCTCGGCGGCCCGTACCGCGGGAACTGGTGGAACTGGCCCGCCGTCGGCGAGTTCGACATCATGGAAAACGTCAACGGGATCAACTCCGTCTGGGGCGTCCTGCACTGCGGCGTCAACCCCGGCGGCCCGTGCAACGAGACCACCGGCATCGTCGCCAACCGCGCCTGCCCCGGCAGCAGCTGCCAGTCGGCCTTCCACACCTACCGCTTCGAATGGGACGCGAGCACCAGCCCGCAGGTGTTCCGCTGGTTCGTCGACGGCCAGCAGTTCCACTCCGTGAGCCAGAACCAGGTCGACGCCACGACCTGGGCGAACATGACCACCCACCAGGGTTACTTCGTGCTGCTGAACGTCGCCATCGGCGGCGCGTTCCCCAACAACAACTCCGGCACCACGACGCCGGGGCCGGGGATCGTGCCGGGGCACCCGATGGTCGTCGACTACGTCACCGTCAGCACGCGCGGCGGGACGGGCGGCGGCACCACGACCCCGCCGACCACGACGACACCACCGGGGAACGGCGGCAGCGCGTACAGCACCATCCAGGCCGAGTCGTACAGCCAGCAGAACGGCCTCGCGAAGCAGACGACCAGCGACACCGGCGGCGGCCAGAACATCGGGCCGGCCGGCAACGGCGACTGGGCGCTCTACCCGAACGTCGACTTCGGCAGCTCCGCCGCGACGAACTTCCAGGCGCGGGTGGCGTCCGGCGCCGCGAACGGCGTCAGCGGATTGGTCGAAGTCCGGCTGGACAGCTTGTCCAACGCCCCCATCGGCAGCTTCGCTGTGGGCAACACGGGCGGCTGGCAGAGCTGGCGGACGGTACCCGCGAACATCAGCGCGGTCACCGGCGTGCACAACGTGTACGTGACGTTCACGAGCGGCCAGCCCGCCGACTTCGTGAACCTCAACTGGTTCACGTTCGTGCACTGAGACAGGAAGGACCCGCGGGCGGCGGTGCCGTCCGCGGGTCGGCCTCTCACTTCAGGCAGACGGGGGCTGGACATTGCACTCGGCAATGGGCAGGATGCGTTTCACTGTGAGTGCTCACGATGACACCCGGAAACTCGTGGTCCTGGCTGTGGACGACGAGCCGAACGGTCTTGACGAACTCGTCCACTGCCTGCGCAACAGCCCGCACGTGGCGAAGGTGTTCCCGGCGATCGACGCCTCCGAGGCGCTTCGGTTGCTGTCCACCGACGACCCGCGGTTGCGCGAGCGCAAGGACCGCGGCCTGCCGATCGTCGACGCCGTCTTCGCGGACATCGACATGCCCGGGCTGTCCGGGATGGAGATGTCCCGCGTCTTCGCCGCGCTCCGGCCGTCGCCCGCGCTGGTCTTCGTCACCGGGCACGCCGAAGAAGCGGTCAACGCCTTCGACCTCGGTGCGCTCGACTACGTCCTGAAGCCGTACCAGCAGGACCGCCTCGACCGCGCGATCACGCGTGTGATCGACAAGCTGGCCGCCGCTGCCGCGCCCCCGCCGGGCGCGCTGGGTGGCGAGCCGGTGAAGAACGACGACGAGGTGATCCCGGTCGAACTGGCCGGCACCACCAAGCTCATCCCGCGCTCTTCGGTCCGCTGGGTCGAGGCGCAGGGCGACTACGCGCGGCTGTTCACCACCGAAGGCAGCCACCTGGTCCGGATCCCGCTGGCGCAGCTCGAGGAACGCTGGGAAAAGGCCGGTTTCGTCCGGATCCACCGGTCGTTCCTGGTCGCGTTGCCGCTGATCACCGAACTGCGGATGGGCCAGGGCGGCTACCAGGTCGTGATCGGCAACGAGGAGAAGGTGCTGCCGGTGAGCCGACGGCACACCCGTGCGCTGAAGGACCGGCTGGTCGGTTCGGGCCGGAACGGCTGACCTGGGCCCGGTCATGACCGACGACTTCTACGAGCGCCGCGCGAACGGCGTGCGCGAACCGGATCCGACGCTCGGCAGGCGGGTCCGCCAGCGGCCGCTGCCGCAGCCGACCGACCGGGCCGTCGTCGAATCGCTGCCGCCCGCGCCGGAACCGGAGAAGCAGCCGAAGCCGGAGCACCACGCGAAACCCAAGCGCGAGCGGGTGATCCTGGCCGACCCGCGTCGCGCCGGCGGCACCCTGCGCGCCCGCGTCGAGCTGGAAGAGCAGACCAGCTGGGGGAAGCTGCTCGTCCGCGACCACCTGGTGAAGGTGCAGCTGCGGACGGCGGTGCTCCTGGCGCTGCTGGTCGTCGTCGTGTTCGGTTCCCTGCCGGTGCTGTTCTACCTGGTTCCCGGGTTCTCCCGGTCGAGCCTGGGCGGTATCCCGGTGGCCTGGCTGATCCTCGGCGTGCTGCCGTTCCCGTTCTTGTTCGGCGTCGGGATCTGGTACAACCGGCTGGCCGAACGCAACGAACGCGCGTTCGTGGACATGATCGAGAATTAGTTCCGCGCCGAGTCGTGCGAGGATTCCCCCGTGCAGCTGAACCCGTGGGCCTTGACCGGCATCGTGCTGGTCGCCGTGGTGACGTTCTTCATCGGTCACCGCTCCGCGCGTTCCGCCACGAGCACGCACGATTTCCTGGTCGCCCGCCGCACCGTGCGCTCCCGCCGCAACGCCGCCGCGATCTCCGGGGAATACCTTTCGGCGGCGTCGTTCCTCGGTATCGCCGGAATCGTGCTCAAGGACGGCGCCGACGCGCTGTGGTTCCCGATCGGCTTCACCGCGGGCTACCTCGCCCTGATGCTGTTCGTCGCGGCGCCGCTGCGGCGCTCCGGCGCGTACACGCTGCCCGACTTCGTCGAAATGCGCCTCGGCTCGAAGGGCCTGCGCCGGTTCTCGACGGCGTTCGTCGTGTTCATCGGGATCCTCTACATGGTCCCGCAGCTGCAGGGCGCCGGCCTGACGCTGGCGACGATCCTCCCGGTGCCGGTCTGGACGGGCGCGATCGCGGTGATGGTCGTGGTGGCGGTCAACGTCATCGCCGGCGGCATGCGCGCGATCACCGTCGTCCAGGCCTTCCAGTACTGGCTCAAGCTGTTCGCCATCGCGGTGCCCGCGTTCGTGCTGTGCATGGTCTTCTTCGCCGGCGGCGGCCCGGACGGCTTCCGCCCGCTCGGCGCGGCCGCGCCGCCGGTGTTCACCGGCGACACCACGGTGGACGTGCAGACCGACGTCACGCTGCACGTCACCTCGGACACCTTCCTGTACGCCTACGGCCGCACCGACAACGGCCCGGCCGCCGGGCCGACGCGCTGGACCCCGCTGGCCCCGCACACCGTTTCCGAGGGCACGACGCTGAAGTTCCTGGCCGGCACGCCGGTGCCGGTGGTCAGCGACTCGGTCGCGGACAACTCGAACTGGCTGCACCCGGGCTCGGGCAGCCTCACCGACCTGCTCCAGACGTACTCGCTGATGTTCGCGACGTTCCTCGGCACGATGGGCCTGCCGCACGTGCTGGTCCGCTTCTACACCAACCCCGACGGCAAGGCCGCGCGCCGCACCACCGTGCACGTCCTGCTGCTGCTGGGCCTGTTCTACCTGTTCCCGACGCTGCTGGGCGCGCTGTCCCGGATGTACGTCCCGGAGCTGCTGGTCACCGGCAAGACGGACGCGGCGATCCTGCGGCTGCCTTCGGCGATCCTGCCGGGCATCGGCGGGCAGATCCTCGGCGCGGTCACCGCGGCCGGCGCGTTCGCCGCGTTCCTCTCCAGCACGTCCGGGCTGCTGGTGAGCGTCGCCGGGGTGGTGTCGACCGACCTGCTGCCCGGCCGGGTGCGCGACTTCCGCGTGGCGACCGGGCTGGTCGCGCTGTTCCCGATCGCGCTGGCGGTCGCGCTGCGGCCGGAGGACATCTCGCTGTCGATCGGACTGACGTTCGCGCTCGCCGCGTCGACGTTCAGCCCCCTGCTGGTGCTGGGCATCTGGTGGCGCAAGCTGTCCTGGCCCGGTGCGCTGGCCGGGATGTTCGTCGGCGGCGGCCTGGTGCTGGCCGCGCTGATCGTCAACGTCGTGAGCGGCTACAGCGGCGACTGGGCGCCCTGGTTCGTCAACCAGCCGGCGCTGATCACGGTGCCGGCCGCGTTCGTCACGACGTACTTCGTCAGCCGTGCGACCGGGTACGGCCGCCCGGAGCACGTCCACGACATCATGCTGCGGCTGCACGCGCCCGACCCGCTCGGCTTCATGCGGGACAGGGCGGTCGCGCGATTCGGACAAGCCGAAGAAAAGACGCGAATCGCCGGCCGAGGCCGGCACCGCAAGTAATGCGCTGACAGTCAGTAAGAAATTGATACCCGATCGAGGGATTACGAACTACACGATCGACCCATACGTTCCGTTGGTTTCTACCAGCAAGAAATATGGGAAGGTGGAGATCCACCGTGGGCAACACCGAACAAGACGTCGGTGGCGCTGAGCCGCAGACCGACTGGGAGCAGATCCAGGGAAGTCCCGAATTCACGGACCTGCGCCGCCGGTTGCGGGTGTTCGTGTTCCCGATGACCGCGCTGTTCCTGGTCTGGTACCTGCTGTACGTGCTCCTCGCGGACTACGCGCACGGTTTCATGGGCACCAAGCTCTTCGGGAACATCACCGTCGGCCTGGTCTTCGGCCTGTTGCAGTTCGTCTCGACGTTCGTCATCACGGGCTTGTACGTGCGCTACGCCAACCGGAAGCTCGACCCGGTCGCCGACTCGATCCGCGCCGAAATCGAAGGGGAACCGCGCCGATGAACCTCGCGGCGGGCGTGGAGGGCAGCAACTCCACCCTCAACATCATCATCTTCCTGGTCTTCGTCGCGATCACACTGGTGATCGTGTTCCGGGCCAGCCGGAACACGAAGACGGCGTCGGACTACTACGCCGCCGGGCGCGCGTTCACCGGCCCGCAGAACGGCATCGCGATATCCGGCGACTACCTTTCGGCGGCGTCGTTCCTCGGCATCGCGGGCGCCATCGCGATCAACGGGTACGACGGCTTCCTGTATTCGATCGGCTTCCTGGTCGCGTGGCTCGTCGCACTGCTGCTGGTCGCGGAACTGCTGCGCAACACCGGCAAGTTCACGATGGGCGACGTGCTCGCGTTCCGCATGAAGCAGACGCCGGTGCGCGCGGCGGCCGCCGTTTCGACGCTCGCGGTTTCGTTCTTCTACCTGCTGGCGCAGATGGCCGGGGCCGGTGGTCTGGTCAACCTGCTGCTCGGCATTTCCGGTGAGGCGGGGCAGGACGTCGTGATCGCCGTCGTCGGCGTGATCATGATCCTGTACGTGCTGATCGGCGGGATGAAGGGCACCACCTGGGTGCAGATCATCAAGGCCGCGCTGCTGATCGTCGGCGCGTTCGCGATGACGCTGTGGGTGCTCGGCAAGTACGGCTTCAACCTGTCCGACCTGTTCCAGGCCGCCGTCGACAAGGGCGGCAAGGGCGGCGCGGCGCTGCTCGACCCGGGCAAGCAGTACGGCAAGACCGGCACGACCAAGCTCGACTTCCTGTCGCTGGGCATCGCGCTGGTGCTCGGCACGGCGGGTCTGCCGCACGTCCTGATGCGCTTCTACACCGTGCCGACCGCGAAGGACGCGCGCCGCTCGGTGGTCTGGGCGATCGTGCTGATCGGCGTGTTCTACCTGTTCACGCTGGTGCTCGGCTACGGCGCGGGTGCGCTCGTCGGGCCGGAAAAGATCGCGAAGGCACCCGGTACGACGAACTCGGCGGCGCCGCTGCTCGCTCTGGAACTGGGCGGCCCGGTGCTGCTCGGGTTCATCTCCGCGGTCGCGTTCGCGACGATCCTCGCGGTGGTCGCGGGCCTGACGATCACGGCGTCGGCGTCGTTCGCGCACGACGTCTACGCCAACGTGATCAAGAAGGGCCAGGTCTCCACCGGCGGCGAGGTGAAGGTCGCCCGGCTCACCGCGCTGGTGATCGGCGCGCTGGCCATCGCCGGCGGCATCCTGGCGAAGAGCCAGAACGTGGCGTTCCTGGTGGCGCTCGCCTTCGCGGTGGCGGCGTCGGCGAACCTGCCGACGATCCTGTACTCGCTGTTCTGGAAGCGGTTCAACACCCAGGGCGCGCTCTGGTCGATCTACGGCGGCCTGCTGGTCACGATCGTGCTGATCGTCTTCTCGCCGGCGGTGTCGGGCAAGCCGGTGGACGCCAAGACGGGCAAGAGCGCGTCGATGATCCAGGGCGTCGACTTCCACTGGTTCCCGCTCGACAACCCGGGCCTGGTCTCGATCCCGGCCGCGTTCCTGCTCGGCTGGCTGGGCACGGTGCTGTCGAAGGAGCGGAACCCGAAGAAGTACGCCGAGATGGAGGTGCGCGCGCTGACCGGCGCGGGTGCCGAAAAAGCCGTCAGGCATTGACGCCTTGCGGGGGCGTGACCTCACGCGCGGGCAACGCCCCCGCATGGCAGCATGGAGATCGTGGTGAGCCCTGCTGAACTGCCGACCGCCGAGGTCCGCGACCTGCCCAAGGACGGCCTCGTGCTGCTCGACGTCCGCGAAGACGACGAGTGGGCCGCGGGACACGCGCCCGGCGCCGTGCACATCCCGATGGGGGAGCTGCCCGCCCGCGTCGGCGAGCTGACCGACCTGCCCGACGACCAGCCGATTCACGTGATCTGCCGCAGCGGTGGCCGGTCCGCCCGCGCGACCGCGTGGCTCAACCAGAGCGGCTGGGACGCGGTGAACGTCGCCGGCGGCATGGGCGCGTGGCAGCGCGAAGGCCGGCCGATGGTCGGCGAGCACCCCGGCATCGAACCCGAAGTGATCTAGCCTTGCACCCGGGTCCGCCGCCTCCACCGGGGTACTGGCCGCGCCAGGCCCCGCCGCCGAACGCCCAGCAGCTGCAGGGCCGGACGCTGGCCGCCCGGTCGGAGCCGTACCCGTACCACCACCGCCCGGCCCACCGGCCGAAGCTGCGCTGGGTGGCCACCCCGCCGCCTGGCGCGTGGCCGCGGCGCCGGGTGGTCGTGCCCGAGCGCTACCTCGGGCCGCCGTCGTACCCGGTCCCGCCCCGCTGGGGCTTCCCGAACCTCGTCTGGCGGCGTCCGACGTCGGTGCCCGGCACGGCGTCCGACGAGATCCGCCCGATCGACCGCGTGCCGGTGCTCAGCCGCAGCCTCATCGCCGTTCTCTTCAGCTTCGCGGCGCTCGCCGTGGTCGCCGCCGGCGCGGAGGTCTGGCGGTACGTGCTGCTCGTGCTGGGCCGCGATTCCGCGCTGTCCCGCTCGGTCGTGGCGTTCTCCGACGGGTTCGTGCTCACCGCGGGCCTGCTGGCCTCGATCCTCGCGCTGCTGCCCGCCGGCCTTTCGCTGTGGTGGCTGCTGGTCGCGCGCCAGGCGGCGGCCGACGTCTCGGGCGACGACCCGCCACGCCCGGTGTGGCAGGTGCTGGTCGGCGTCCTCGTGCCGGTGGTGAACCTGCCGATGGCGCTGTCGGTCGTCGGCGAGCTGGAGCACGCGGTGCTGAGCCGCCCGCGTGACGTCCGCCCGAAGCCGTCCCGCCAGGTCCTGGTGTGGTGGGGCGGCTGGCTGCTGAACTGGGTGCTGCTCGCCGTGTCGATCGTCTGGCGCTTCCGCGACGACGTGCAGTCGATGGCCGACAGCGTCGTGCTGGTCGCGTTCACCGACCTGGCCGCGGCCGCGCTCGCGGTGGTGACCGCGCTGGTGGTCCGCCGGTTCTCGGCCCTGCTGGCGCCGTCGGACGCGCGGGCCGTGCGCTCGATGCGCGTGCTCAAGGTGTCCGGCGCGCCGGAGCCCGAACTGCGCACCGCGCGACCCGCCGGAGCCGCGCGCTAGTACCGGCCGAACGTCGGTTCGAGCTGGTCGAAGGCCTGTTCGGCGGCGGGCCACACCGCATCGGCGATCCCTTTTTCGTCTTCCAGGGTCCGGTCGAAGACCTCCTGGAAGAGCACCCGCAGCACGGTGGCGAGGTGGGCGGCGGCGAGCACCGGCTCGAGCCCCTGCTCGGGGTGGCGCCGGATCAGCAGGTGAGTGAGGGCGGCCTCGCGCTCGCGGTGCATCTCGTGCAGGGCGTTCGTCAGGACCTGGCTCTCTTTGATCATCCGCACGAAGCCGGGGCCCGAGAAGCCGACCAGCGCGTGCTCCGCGCCCAGGGCTTCGAAGTAGAGCTCGCGGGTGTCGTGGAAGACGCTGTCGCGGACCAGGTTCGCCGGCCAGGACGCGAAGTCCGCGCGGATGTCGAAGACCAGGTCTTCCTTGCGCGGGAAGTGGTTCGTGACGGTCATCTTGGCGACCCGCGCGGCGGCGGCGATCTCGGCGATCGTCACGTCCTCGAAGCCCTCGCGGATGAACAGCTTCGTGGCCACGTCCGAGATGGTCTTCCTGGTCTCGTGCTTCTTCTGGGCACGGAGTCCCTCGCTCATGCCCGTCACTCTACTGGGTCGAACCCAAGATTGTGCTTGACCCATTCTGTGGGTCGGACCTAATCTGAGGTTCGACCTAATGAAGTGGGGGTGGGAATGACGACGGCAGTTCGTCCTGACGCGGCGCTGTGGCGGCTGGGCGGGGTCCTGATCATGGGCGCGGTGCTGTCGATCCTGGACGCGACGATCGTGACCGTGGGGATCGACTCGATCGCCCGTGACCTGGGGAGCCCGCTGACGACGGTGCAGTGGGTGGCGAGCGCGTACCTGCTGGCGGCCTCGGTGGCGATCCCGCTGTCGGGCTGGCTGACCGACCGCTTCGGCGGCCGCGCGGTGTGGCTGACCGCCGTCGCGCTGTTCACGGCGGGCACGCTGCTGTGCGGCTTCGCGTGGTCGGCGCCGGCGCTGATCGCGTTCCGGGTGCTCCACGGGCTGGGCGGCGGGCTCATGCAGCCGGTCGGCCAGGCGGTGTTCGCGCAGGCGGCGGGCCCGGCGCTGGGCCGGATGATCGGCGTGATCACCCTGCCGGCGACGGTCGCCCCGGTACTGGGTCCGATGCTCGGCGGCGCGCTGGTGGCGGACTTCGGCTGGCGCTGGATGTTCTTCGGCGTCGTCCCGCTGGGCGTGGCGACGTTCCTGTTCGCCCGCCGCCTCCTCCCGGCCCCGGAGCCCGGCGGCGTCCGCGCACCGCTCGACGTCGTCGGCATCGCGCTGCTCTCGCCGGGGCTCGGCGCACTCGTCTACGGCCTGTCCGAGGGCGTCCTCGTGGCCACGGCGGCGGGCGCGGTCCTGCTGCTCGCGTACGGCGTCCACGCGTCGCGGACGGCGTCGCCGGTGCTGGACCTGACGCTGTTCCGGAACCGGGGGTTCGCGGTGGCGAGCGCGAGCACGTTCCTGCTCGGGGCGTCGCTGTACAGCTCGATGCTGCTCCTCCCGCTGTACTACCAGCAGGTCGAGCAGGCGAGCGCGTTGCGCGCGGGCCTGCTGCTGGCACCCCAGGCCCTGGGCTCGGCGGCGGTGCTGCTCGCCGGCGGCCGTCTCCTGGACCGCTTCGGCCCTCGTCGGATGATGCTGACCGGCATCGGGCTGTCGGTGCTGGGCACGATCGTGTTCACCCAGCTCGGCTCGCACCCGAGCGGTCTCCTCCTGACCCTGTCCCTCTTGGTCCGCGGCGCCGGCCTCGGCGCGGCCACCACCCCCGGCATGACAACGCTGTACGGCTCCCTGGAGCGGTCCCGCATCCCGCGCGCGGCAAGCGCGTTCAACGTGGTCAACCGCATCGGCGGCTCCCTCGGCACGGCCTTGCTGGTCGCGATCCTGCACCGCGAGCTGACCGCGTCGGCATCCCCGACGGCGTTCGGCACGACGTTCACGTGGGCGCTGGCGCTGTCGGCCCTGACCCTGATCCCCGCCGCGTTCTTTCCCCGGAGGAGTCCCCGATGAGCCTGCGTCTCCTGGCCGTCCACGCCCACCCCGACGACGAGTCCAGCAAGGGTGCGGCCACCCTGGCCCGCTACGCCGCCGAAGGCGTCGAGGTCCTGGTATCCACCTGCACCGGCGGCGAGCGCGGCGACATCCTGAACCCGGCCGTCGACACGGAGGAGAACCGCGCGAACCTCCCGGCGATCCGCCGTCGCGAAATGGCGGCGGCCGCGGAGATCCTCGGCGTCCGCCACCGCTTCCTCGGCCTGACCGACTCCGGTCTCCCGGCCGACGGCGAGCCGTTGCCCGAAGGCTGTTTCGCCGCCCTCCCGCTCTCGGCGGCGGCCGCCCCGCTGGTCGCCCTGATCCGCGAGTTCCGCCCCCACGTAGTGATCACGTACGACGAAACGGGCGGCTATCCCCACCCGGACCACATCCGCACCCACGAGGCAACGGTCGAAGCCTTCTCGGCGGCCGCCGACCCCACCCGCTACCCGGGCACGGGCGACCCGTGGCAACCGCAGAAGCTGTACTACCAGGCAACCCTGAGCCGAGCGTGGTTCGTCGCCCTCCACGAAGCCACCCTGGCCGCCGGCCTCGAGTCATCGATGGCCGAGGTCCTCGCCGAGCTCCCGCCCGAAGACAACCTCAAGGTGACCACCCGAATCCGCTGCGCCGACCACTTCGCCACCCGCGACAAGGCCCTCCTGTCCCACACCACCCAGGTGGACCCGGCGCACCCGTTCTTCGCTCACTCGCGCGAGATCGAGCGCGAGGCCTGGCCCTACGAGGACTACCACCTGGCCCACCCGGCCCCAGGCCCCGCGCAGGAGGACGACCTCTTCGCAGGAGTGACCCCATGACCGGCAAGCCCCACGCCCGCACCGCCACGGCCCCCCCCGTCCCGGCGCAGGGCCGCCCGGCTCACTCCGCCTCGACCGGCCCGGCCAGGCGCAGGCGGGCAGTCTTCGCGCCGCCGGCCGCCCAGGCCAGGCGCTCGCGCTGCCGAATGTTGTCCCGCCCGGCTGGCGGCTCAATGTCTGCCGCGTTCGCTCCGCCGACCGCTGCCCGGGCCGCGCCCCGGCACGGGCCGCCCGGCTTCGCGCCGCCGGCCGCCCAGGCCGGGCGCTCGCGCTGCCGAATGCTGGCCCTGTCCGGCTGGCGGCCCGATGTCTGCCGCGTTCGCTCCGCCGGCCGCTGCCCGGGCCGCGTCCCGGCACTGGGCCGGCAGTCTTCGCGCCGCCGATCGCCCAGGCCGGGCGCTCGCGCTGCCGAATGCTGGCCCTGTCCGGCTGGCGGCCCGATGTCTGCCGCGTTCGCTCCGCCGGCCGCTGCCCGGGCC
>NZ_JBEZDL010000012.1:0-132035 GCF_040648295.1 Amycolatopsis sp. NPDC049159 | reverse complement strand
CCGCGTCCCGGCACTGGGCCGGCAGTCTTCGCGCCGCCGGCCGCCCAGGCCAGGCGCTCGCGCTGCCGAATGCTGCCCCGTCCGGCTGGCGGCTCAATGCCTGCCGCCGTTGGCCCCGCCGACCGCTGCCCGGGCCGCGCCCCGGCACAGGCCGCCCGGTTCACCTCCGCCTCGGACCGCCGCGACCGGTTCGGCCGGGCGCAGGCCTGCAGTCTTCGCACCGCCGCCAGCCCAGGCCAGGGGCCCGCGCTGCCGAATGCTGCCCCGCCCGGCCGGTGGCCCAACGCTTGCCGCGTTCGCCCCGCCGACCGCTGCCCGGGTCCCGCCCCGCCACCGGGCCGCCCGGCTTCGCACCGCCGACCGGTCCGGCCTCACACCGTGACCCGCAGCTCCTTCAACCCGCGGATCACGAACTCCGGCCGCCGCGCCGGCGTCTCCGCCAACCTCAACCCCGGCAGCTTCTCCGCCAACGCGCTCAACGCGGCCCCGATCTCCACCCGAGCCAAAGGAGCACCCACGCAGTAGTGAATCCCCATCCCGAACCCGAGATGCGCGTTCGGCGTCCGGCCGATGTCCAACCGGTCCGGCGAGCCGAACACCTCCGGATCCCGCGCCGCGGCACCCAGCAGCGCGCCGATCTTGTCGCCCCGCGAAACGACATATCCGCGAATCGACACATCCTCGGTGGCCGTCCGCTCGAACAGCTGCAGCGGGGCGTCGAACCGGATCAGCTCCTCCACACACGAATCCAGAAGGGCAGGTGAAGCCAGCAGACGCTCCCACTGGTCCCGGTGCGTCAGCAACGCCGTGATCCCGTTGCCGAGCACGTTCACCGTCGCTTCGTGGCCCGCCATCAGCAACAACACCGCGGTGGCCACCAGCTCGTCGGGCGTCAGCTCGCTGCGCAGGAGGTCGCTGACGATGTCGTCGCCCGGGGCCGCTGCGCGGGCCGAAGCCACCGAGCGGACGTACGACACGAACTCGGCGGAAGCCTGCTCGGCGGCGTCGCGGTCCGACTCCGGGCGGCCGAACTCGTACATCTTCACGATGGCGTTGGACAGCTCGACCATCCGCGGCCCGTCCGAGCCCGGCACGCCGAGCAGCTCGGCGATCACCGCGACCGGCAGGGGCTGGGCCAGGTGCTCCAGCAGGTCCGCGCTGCCGTCGGTGGCGATGGCGGCGGCGAGGTCGTCGACCATGTCGGCGGCCAGTGAGGCGACCATCGGCCGCAGGCGCTGGACGTGGCCGCGGCCGAACGCGCCCGCGATCAGGCGGCGGAGGCGGGTGTGGGCGGGCGGCTCGTTCTCCAGCAGGGAATTGCGGTGCAGGAGGTTGAACGAGGCGAACCGCTCCAGCGGCTGGGCGTCCTGCCAGATGCGGCCCAGGCCGCGGTGGCGGAGGACGGCCGACGAGGCCGCGTGCGATACCGCGATGGCCATGCCCAGGCCTTCGTGGAAATGGACGTCGCCTTGGGCACGGAGGGCGGCGAAGGCCGGGTACGGGTCTTCGAGGAACTCGGGATCGCGGGGGTCGAACACGTCGCGAGACTAACCCTTCGATAGCGTTCCAGGCCGAGCCAGAGGAGGCAGCAGTGGGCAAGGGCGCGCGCAAGAAGGGTCCCAAGCAGGCGGCGGACCGCAAGCCGAAGGTGCGCGACGTTTTCGTCGGTCAGCCCTTCGAGGGACTGGCGGCGGAGCCCGAGCTGATCGCGCTGCGCGAGTTCGTGCCGTCCGCGACGGCCAAGCTGACTCTCGCCGACGGTGGGGACGTCACGCTCGGCACCGTGCTGCCGATGGCGGCCGCCGCGTTCGTGCGGTCGGACGGGGAGCGCTACCTCGGCCTGCAGGTCCAGACCCGCTCCTCCGACATCAGCCGGGACCTCGGCCGGTCGCTGAAGTGGCTGCTCGACGCCAAGGAGGGCGACGTCCTCGGCGTGCCGGACACCACCACGCCGCCGTCCGCCGACGAGCACGCGCGGCTGCAGGACCTGCTGACGCCGGGTGCCGAACTCGACGTCACGCTGCACACCGACTTCGCGTGGTGGCTGCCCGAAGACGCCGACGCCAGCGGGGACGTCGCGGTGTCGCTCGAGCGCGCGAACGCCGCCATCATGCCCACCGAACGGCTCGGCGCGGGTGCCTACTGGGTCCTCGCCGGCGAGAAGGCGCACCTGCGCTGGGTGCGGCCGGAGCCGGAGAACCTGCTGCTCCAGGCGCTGGCGCGGCTGTCCGCGGCCGGCGAGCTCGGCCTCGGCGAGGGCACGCGGTACGCGGGCTCGTTCCGGGCGCACGGCCTGTTGGTCCCGGTGTGGGACCTCGACCCCGAGGCCCACGCCCGTGAGTGGGCCGAAGCGAAGGACGCCCTCGGCGCCCGGCTCGAGACGGCGCTCAAGTCGCTCGACGACGAGCCGCTGAACGCCACCGAGCGTCGCGCGCGGGACGGGCTCATCGGCCGTCAGCTCACGCTGCGCTGATCGGCGCTCACCGGGTGGTCCGACACTCGGTGAGCGTTCAACCAGGGCTTTTGTGGCGCACGAGACACCGCCGACCGAACGCGCCGGTGGGACGATTCTCGGCGTGATACTCCACATCTGCGGGGCGGCCGACTGGGCCGAGGTGGGCGAGGGCGGGGAGTACCGGCCGCCGTCGCTGGACGACGTCGGGTTCATCCACTGCTCCGACTTCGGCACGGCGCACCTGCCGGCCGACGCGCTCTACCGGGGGCGCACCGATCTGGTGCTGCTCGAGATCGACCCGGGGAAGGTCGGCGTCCCGGTCCGCTGGGAGGACGGCGAGCCGCCGCACCCGGCCGGGGTCCGGTTCCCGCACGTGTACGGGCCGCTGCCGTACTCCGCGGTCGTCGGCGTGCACGAGTTCGGCGAGGTGGACGGCGGGGGATTCCGGCTGCCGTCCGCGCTCGCGCACCGCTGACGTGGGCAGATCGAACCGTCCGGATTCGGGCGGGAACGCAGGCAACCTGAGGGGGCTGTGATGCGTGTTGGGGGAGAAAGCGAGTCGGCTTCTGGCTGTCCGACCCCGATGGGAGGCGATACGGTGACGGCTGCGGCACCCGTCTTCACCGGGGGAGATACGTGGGTGGCCAGCGCAGGCCGAGGGAGGGCCGCGACGTTGCCCGGCGAGCTCACCGACTTCGGCGACTTCGTGCAGGCCACCCTGCCGGGGCTGCTGCGGTACGGCCACGCGCTCACCGGCAACCCGCACGACGCCGCCGACCTGGTGCAGACCGTGCTGGAGAAGATCGGCTCGCGCTGGCACCACGTGCACGAGAAGACCGGCGACCCGCTGGCCTACGTCCGCCGGTCGATGGCGAACGCGCACGTCAGCCGCTGGCGTCGGACGCGGCGCGAAAACCTCGTGGCCGACCTGCCGGACACCAGCCCGCACGTGCCGGCCGACCCGTTCGAGCACGAGCCGCTGTGGCGTGCGTTGCGGACGCTGCCGCCGAGGCAACGCGCGGTCATGGTGCTGCGTTACTACGAGGGGCTCTCCGAAGCGGAGATCGCCGGGGCTCTCGGCGTCACGCAGGGCACCGTCAAGAGCCAGGCCAGCAAGGCCATCACGTCGCTGCGGATGAAACTCAAGGCGACCGACAACGAGGGCGAAGGGAGTGACGCGGGTTGAACATCTCCGAGGACGAGCTGGAGCAGCGCCTGCGCGCGATGTTCGCCGACGAGCGGCTGGACCTGCCGCCGCCCGGGGACGCGAGCGCGGCCATCGTCGCCGGTGCCGGACGACGTCGTCGTCGGCGCCGGAACCTGCAGGCCGTCACCGGGGCCGCCGCGGCCGTGGTCGTCGTGGCCGCCGGGCTGACGATGGTCCGGATCCACACCGAGGACGGCACCGCGGTGATGTCCGCCGACGGGACCGACATCAGCGTCAAACCGCCGGAGAACCTGACGCAGGGGCGGCCGCCGCAGCCGTCGACGCCGGGGCCGACCGGTACCCAGAGCATCGAGGTTGCCGCGCCGCCGGGGACGACGACGCCGAAGCCGTCGCGGCCGGTGTCTTCGCACCAGCCGACGGCGCTGCCGAGCGTCTCGACCGGGCCGCTGCTCGCGGCCGACGGCTTCGGGCGGCTCAAGCTCGGCATGTCCGAGGCCGAGGTCACCGCGCAGAGCGTCACGCTCAGCGAGGCGCAGACCGGGGCGAGCTGCACCGTCTACAAGGCGGACGGCAGCGGGGTGCCCGCCACCGCGAGCGTCGTCATTTCGAAGGTGGTCGGGCTCGTGGTCGTCACCCCGGACGTCGTCGCGCACACCGCCGAAGGGGTCGGCGCCGGAGCCACCAAGGAGCAGGTGCTCGCCGCCTACCCCACGGCCAAGGACGAGACCGGCGGTGTCGTCGCGCCGGCGAGCGCGGCCGCCGACTACCACTTCCTGCTCGGGGACGCCGGGGTCGCGCAGACGAGCCTGATGAGCGTCAACCAGGACTGCGCCGGCTGATCGGCCGGCGCACGCGGAAGCCCGGGCCATCCACAGGGGGAGGGCCCGGGCTTCCGGTTTACCGTGGTGGGTCCATCCATGCCCCCGCCGCCACCCTCAACGGAGGCGCTTCGCGCCGCTGTGCCGACCTAGCCCTAGAGCGCGCCGCCGGCCACGGGCGGCATCTGCGAGTCGGTGCCGCCGTCACCGACCGACTCGCGGTGGAGGTGGTTTTCGACCTCGAACAGGTTGCCGTTCGCGCGCTTGACGAGGTTCAGCAGGGTGCTCATCTGGGAGATCTCCTCGACCTGCTCCTTGAGGAACCACTGCGTGAACTGCTCGCTGATGTAGTCTTCTTCGGCCCGCGCCGCCTTCGCCATCGCGGAGATGTCGACGGCGACCTCCTTCTCCTGCGCCAGCGCCAGCTCGATGAGCTCGGTGACGCCCGAGAATTCGTTGCGCACCTCACCGGTGCCCGGGATCTCGACGTGGTGGTCGCGGTCGAGCATGTACTGCACGAGCGCCATCGCGTGGTTGCGCTCTTCGACGGACTGCTTGTAGAAGTGCTTCGCCAGCTGCGGCAGGTCCTCGGCGTCGAACCACACCGCGAGCGCGATGTACTGCTGGGACGCGTTGAACTCGTTGTGGATCTGCGCCTGCAGCAGTTCATAGAACTTCGAGCGCGGTTCTTTCTTCTTGGTGAGGGCCATGTGGATCAGAATAGGTCAAGATTGGCGAAAAGACCACTCGGTACTGGTGATCTACCCCCTATTAGGGTTACCATTCCTAAAGTAGACAGACCTTATTTAAGTAAGCCTTCCCTAAATTGTCGCGCGCATTTAGGGAAGGCTTACTTCATTTATCGCAACGGTTCGCGGTGGATCGGGCACGACATGCAGCGCGGCCCGCCGCGGCCGGAACCCAGCTCGGAGCCCGCGATCGGCAGCACCTCGATGCCGGCCGCCTCGAGCCGCTCGTTCGTCTCGACGTTCCGCTCGTAGCCGACGACGACGCCCGGGGCCAGTGCGAGCGTGTTGTTGCCGTCGTCCCACTGCTCGCGTTCGGCGGTGACCGGGTCGAGGCCGGTGTCGATGACGCGCAGCCGGTCGATCTCCATCGCTTCGGCCGCGGCCACCAGGAACGGCGCCGGCCCGGCCACCTTCACGCCGCCGTCGCCGGTCGGGCGCAGCGTGAACGCCGTGAGGGAGTCGCGCGCCAGCGGGTACATCACGACCGCGTCGGCGTCGACCATCGTGCACACCGTGTCCAGGTGCATGGTCGCGCGGGACTGCTCGATCGGCACCGCCAGCACGGTGTGCGCGATGCCGTCGGCGAACACCGAGCGGGCGAGGGACTCGGCGCCGGCCGCCGTCGTGCGCTCGCCGACGCCGATCGCCAGCACGCCCGGGGCCAGCAGCATGACGTCGCCGCCTTCGATCGGCGCGGAGTGCGCGCCGTACGCGCGCGCCGCGTGCCGGAACCGCGGGTGGTAGGCGTAGATCAGGTCGAGCACCGCGGTTTCCCGGCGGCGCGCGGGCATGGTCAGCGACGAAACGGCGACCCGGTCGGCGATCCACGCCGACGAGTCGCGCGTGAACAGCAGGTTCGGCAGCGGGTCGACGGCGAAGTCGTGCGGGTGGTTCATCATCCGCACCAGCGACGCGCCCTCGGCGGACGGCAGCTCCTCGAACGTCATCCCGGCCATCAGCACCTCGGCGAGGCCGGGCGCGCTGACACCGGACAGGTGCGACCGCAGCGAGTCGGCCAGGTCGCCACCGAGCCGCCGGTCGTCGACGGCCGCGTGGACGCCCGCCGCGTGGGCGCGGTCGTCCTCCAGCGCGGTGCGGAGCGCGTCGGCCAGCAGCAGCACCTCGACGCCGCGGCTGCGCAGCACCTCGGCGAACGCGTCGTGCTCGGCCTGGGCCCGGTCGACCCACGGGATCGAGTCGAACAGGAGCTGGTCGTTGTTGCGGGGCGTCAGCCTTTTGAGCTCGTTGCCGGGCCGGTGCAGCAGCACCGCGCGCAGGGGTCCGACTTCGCTGTCCACCCGGGGAGGTGTCGTTTCGTCGTTCACCACCCGATCCTATTCACGGCAGCCAGGAAACGTGACCTTTGAGCAGCGAATACCCGACGAACGAGACGAAGTCGAACAGCGTGTGCGCGGCCACGAGCGGCCACAGCCGGTTCGTCTTCTGCCACAGCCGCCCGAACACCAGCCCCATCACCAAGTTGCCGACGAACCCGCCGAAGCCCTGGTACAGGTGGTACGACCCGCGCAGCACGGCGGCGCCGAACGCCGCGTTGTTCTCGCGGACGCCGAGCTGCCGCAGCCGGGTCAGCAGGTAGCCGACGACCAGGACCTCCTCGGCGAAGGCGTTGCCGAACGCCGACAGCGTCAGCGTGACCGGCCGCCACCACGTGTCGTTCAATGTGGACGGTTGCACCGCCAGGCTGAAGCCGAGGTGGTAGGAGATGAAGTAGAGCGCCAGGCCGGGGATCCCGATCACCGCGGCGAGCCCGAGCGTCAGCAGCGCGTCGCGGCCGGGGGTGCGGCGGTCCAGCCCGACCTGCGCGATCTTGATCCCGGCGCGCCACAGGAAGTACAGCCCGAGCGCACCCCAGCCGACCAGCTGGGCGGCCGAGAGCAGCTGCTTGAGCAGGTCGATCAGGCTCGCCGCGGCCTGGGGCACGTTGAGCTGGACCTGCTGCTGGGCCAGCGGCGCCGGCTGCAGCAGCGAGTCCACAAGGGACAGCAGGCTGCGCACGCCGGAGAGGCCGAGCGTGATCCCGAAGACGATCACCAGCTCGATCTTGATCGCGCGGCGCTCAGCCGGGTCCTCGATCGTCCCGGGGAACTCGGGGCGGGCCGGGGCCAGCCACGATCGCGCGGTGAACGTCATGCGCGCACGCTACCTTCGGGGTATGCCGAGGAGCATCGCCACCAACGAAACCGTCGACCGCGCCGCGCTCGTCGAGTTCCTGTCCACCCGCCACCGCGCGATCCTGCTGACCACGAAGGCCGACGGCGGGCCGCAGCTCTCGCCGGTCACCTGCGGGGTCGACGCCGAGGGCAGGCTGGTCATCTCGACCTACCCGAAGCGCGCCAAGATCGTGAACATCAAGCGGAACCCCCAGGTCTCCGCGTGCATCCTGTCCGACGAGTGGAACGACCAGTGGGTGCAGCTCAACGGCACCGCGGAAGTGCTGGACATCCCGGATTCGGTCGAGCCGCTCGTGGACTACTTCCGCGCCATTTCCGGCGAACACCCGGACTGGGACGAATACCGCGAAGCCATGGTCAAGCAGGGCAAGAGCATCATCCGGGTCACCATCGAGAGCTGGGGCCCGCTCGCCAAGGGCGGCTTCCCCGCCGAACTAGCCTGACGCGCCCCGCAGGAACGGGCAGCCGACCAGCCGCCGCAGCTCCATCGCGAGCTGCGGCGGGCTGTCGACGGACTTCGAAAACGCCAGCCGGACGTCGTGGTCGCCCGCCTCGGACTCGACGCGCAGCCGCAGCCCGAACCGGTCGAGCCCGAGCGGGCGGATCCGCCCCGCCCGCAGGTCCGCCGGCAGGTGCTTCGCCAGCTGGCCGACGACGTCGGAGTGGTCGCTTTCCAGGTGCCGCAGCCACTGGGCCTCGTAGTCGTGGAACGGGTCCGGCGGCGCGGCGCTGAACATGTGCGGGCGCAGCGAGTGCGTGCCCTCGGCGTCGGCGAGCACGAGCGACGCCGGGGTGAGCCGCAGCAGCGTGACGCCGTGGCCGACGTCGAGCAGGCGCTCGTCCGGGCGCGATTCGGCGATCGCGATCGCCCGCGCGCGGGCGGACACCGGCGAGAGCGGCCGCAACCAGCCGGTGATCCACAGCAGCCCGCGGATCGGCTCGCGCAGGGCGACCGGCGCCTGGTCGGCGAGCTCGACCAGCACGGCCAGCTCGCCGCGCTGGGTCTGCTTCGCCGCGCCGACCATCGGGTGGTCGTCGGGCAGCAGCACGCTCACGCTGCCGCTGTGGTGCACGTGGTGCAGGACCGGGACGACGCGCTCGCCGTCGAGGCCGGCGCGTTCGCAGGTGGGCACCCATTGCTCTTGGGGGTCCTGGGGGCTCGCCCCCGGCTGGGGCCTGGGGTTCGACCCCAGGGTGCGCAGGGCCGCCGGCCCGTTGCGAGTGGCGATCGTCTTCGCGCGCTCGGCGGGGTTCGGTGCCGGCGGGCGGCGGATGGATGTCGGTGCCTCGGTCACGGCTCACCTCCTACTTAGGTGAGCCTAACCTGAATTCCTCGGTCTGGGTAGTCACCCGGGTCGCGGGAGGCGTTCCGCTGAACGGAGTATCCGGTAACGCCGGTGACCGATTCACCGAAAAGCCGTTGACCAAAGCCGACACGGTGGGGGCCCAGCGTGCAGATCGTCCCGGTTCCCGAACGCGTGCCCGCGTTCGAACTCGATCCCGCGATGCCGTCCGGCGCGCTGCCGATCTTCGGCGAATACCTCGACCGGATCGGCCGGAGCACCGCGGACCAGCGGCTGCTGTCCTGGCTCTTCCTGGTGTTCGGGGTCGCCCAGTTCTTCACCGGCGCCGGCGTCGCGCTGCCGGTGGGCACGCTCGCGCTGGCCGGCACGGTCGAGGCGTGGTGGCTCCACCGCGCGTACGCCCACGTGCCGGAAAAGCGGCTGAAGCGGGAAGCGTTCCGGCAGGTGGACGTCACCGCCGACGGCCTGGTCGTGGCCGGCCGGACGGTCGGCGTCCGGCTGCCGGACGGCCGCTGGCTGCGCGTCCGCCTCGACGAGGCCCACCGGCTGCTGCTGGCCGGCCACCGCCGCGTCTGGCTGCTGGGCCGCGGCCCGAAGGTGTTCGTCGGCTTCTCCGGGCTGGTCCGCGTTCGCCGCGCCCGGGTGCACGAGACGCCGCCGCCGGGTGCGGTTGCGGTACTAGCCCCGGCCGGCTCGGGCTCGCCGCGCCTCGACCCGGTGCTCACCGCGCACCGCCGCCAGCTTGCCCGCGAACTGCGCACGACGGCCGCGTTCCTGCTGGTACTGGCCGGTTTCGCGCTGTGGGTCCGGCTCGACTTCCCGGTCATGGGCTGGATCGCGTGGGCGTTCGCGGCGGGGGCGCTGCTGGGCGCGCTCGCGACGGGCCTGCGTTCGCTCGCCCACCGCCGTCCGCTGCCGGCCGACCACTGGACGGAACTGCGCGCGGTCCTGGACGGCCCGGTCCGCATGGGCCGCCGCGGTTCGGCGCGGTTGAGCGGCCTGACGATGCTGGCCGACGGCACGGTGGTCGCCTTCCGCCTGCCGAAGGCGGACCCGTCGATGGCGGCGAACATCGCGGCGACGGGCCGCCTGTGGATCGCGGGGGTTCCCCGCCCGGGCGCGGCCCGGACGGGCCTGCCGGGCTACCCGGTGCTGGGCACGGTCTGGCTCGGCTGACCCGGCCACCACGCCTCGGCTGCCCGCGTTCCCCTGCCCAAGTGGGTCCGCAGCGCCTTCAGCGCGGGGTGCGCGTCGTCCCGGCGCCAGATCAGCGAATGCGGGTAGACCGGCACCGGCCGTTCGAGCTTCACCCGCCGCAAGTCGTACTCCGCGGGCCACCGCAGCCGGGCGCCCGTGGGCAGCAGCGTGGCCACCTCCGCCGACTTCGCGATCGTGTCGAGCACGACCTCGGTACCGAAGTTCGGCCCGGCCGCGTCGATCGACAGCCCGAACGCCGTCGCGAACGCCGCGTAGTAGGCACCCCACTCGGTCCCGGGCACCATGCCCGGCAGCCAAAGCCGGTGCCCGGCCAGCTCGGCCGGCGTCACCGAAGCCGACCCGGCCAGCGGATGACCCGGGCCGCACAGCAGCTCGATGGGCTCGTCGAACACCCACTGCGCGTCGAGGTCCGGCGGCACCTCCACGAGCGCGCGGAAGGTCGCGTCGATCGAAGCGTTCCGGAGCGCGGCGACCGCGGTGTCGAAGAGGGTCACGACCTCCAGCGCGATCTCCGGATGGGCCTCGTGGAACTCCCGCAGCAACGTCGCCGGGCACAGGCGCCTGCCGATGACGTCGACGCGCAACGGTCCGGTCCGCACCGAAGCGAGCGCTCGCGCCTCCGCCGAAAGCAGCTCGCGCGCGTGCGGCAGGAATGCTTCGCCCGCTGCCGTCAGCCTCGCGCCGCGGGCGGTGCGGGTGAACAGCCTCGCCCCGAGCGTCTTCTCCAGCGTCGCGATGCGCTTCGAGACCGCCTGCTGCGTGATCGACAAATCCACCGCGGCGTCCTGGAAGCGGCCCGCCGCCACGGCGGCCATGAAGGTGCGCACTGCGTCGAGGTCCACGGCGACCGACTCTAGGTTCACAACGCCGCGTTGTGGCTCGCCGACGCGTCGGTTGTTTGCGCCGCCCACCCACTCCTCGCTTTGATCTCCCGGTGATGCGCAGGCGGCTCGGGCGGCGGTTCCGGTGGTTGTGGACGGCTTACGCCGTGAGCGCGTTCGGCACCTGGCTCGGGTTCGGCGCCTTCCCGATGCTCGCCATCCTCGTGCTGCACGCCGGTCCGGCGGCGGTGTCGGCGCTCGCCGCGATCGGGCCCGCCGTGGGGGCGCTCGTGGCCGTCCCGCTCGGGCCGTGGGTCGACCGGCGCCGCAAGCGCCCGGTCATGGTGGCCATGGACCTGGTCCGGTTCGGCGCGCTGCTCAGCGTGCCCGCCTGCTACGCGCTCGGCGTGCTGAGCTTCGGCCAGCTGCTCGCCGTCTCGGTGGTCGTCGCCGCGGCGGACATCACCTTCACCTCGGCGAGCGGCGCCTTCCTGAAGGGGCTCGTCCCGCCCGAAGACCTGCTCGTCGCCAACGGCCGGTTCGAGTCGACGAACTGGACGGCCACCGCGCTCGGGCCGCCGCTCGGCGGGGCCGCGTTCGCGGTGCTCGGGCCGGTGACATCGGTGGCGGCCAACGCCGCCAGCTTCCTGCTCTCCGCGCTCGGGCTCCGCGCGATCGGCGGGGACGAGCCGCGCCCGCGCACCACCGAGCGCCCGCGCGCGCGGGACCTGGCCGACGGGTGGCGCTTCCTGCTGGCCCACCCCGGCCTGCGTCCCCTGCTCTTCAACACGATGGTCTTCAACGGCCTGGTCATGGCGACCGAGCCGCTGCTCGCCGTGCTGATGCTGGGGGAACTCGGGCTCACGCCGTGGCAGTACGGGCTCGCGTTCGCGGTGCCGTGCCTCGGCGGCCTCGCCGGCTCGCGGCTGACCCCGCGGCTCGTCGCGCGCTTCGGCCGGCACCCCGTGCTGCTGACGTCGGGCGCGGTCCGGGCCTGCTGGCTCCTCGCGCTCGCCTTCCTGCCCCACGGCACGGGCGGGCTGGTCTTCGTCATGGTCGTCGAACTGGGCCTGATCGTCAGCTGCAGCGTGTTCAACCCCGTGCTGGCCACCTACCGGCTCGAACAGCTGCCGCCGGACCGCGCCGGCCGCACGCTCTCGGCGTGGTCGGTCAGCACGAAGGCGGCCATCGCCGCGCTGACCGCGGTGTGGGGCGTGCTCGCCGGCGTCACGGGTCCGCGGGTCGCGATCGGGATCGCCGGCGTCCTCATCCTCGCGACGCCGGTGCTGCTGCCGCGGCGCGACCGGACGCCGGTCGCCGTCTAACCCAGCGACTTCCGCGTCGCCTGCTCGGTCTCCAGCACGCCTTGGCGGATGCCTTCCAGCTGGTCGCTCAGCTCCCGCACGGCGCCGGTGTCCACGGCGAAGTCCGTCGTCGCGGCCGTCAGCTCGGCGACCCGCGCCACCAGGCTGTCCAGGCCGAGCGCGCCGGACTGCAGCTGCGCCAGCAGCTTGTCGCGTGCGCCGGAGAGCCGCGCGTGCACGTCGGCCTGGGCCTGCACCGCCGCCAGCGCCTGTTCGAGGTCGCCGCGCACTTCCGCGCTCGCCGAGCGCAGTTCGCGGTCCAGCCGGCGCCGCTCCTTCCCGACGGCGTCGAGGTCCACCCGGGACAGCGCCTTCCCGGTCGCCGACGCGCGGCCGGCCAGCCGCTGCAGCGTCACCAGCGTCTCCTGGACCACCGGTTCCATGTCCGCGACGCGGTCGGCGAGCGGACCCGAATCGAGCGAGTCGCTGAGCGAGCCGAAGCCTTCAGCCGCGCTTTCGGCCCGGCGCAGCCAGTTCTCCTCGGCCGACCCGGGCGCGACGTCGAGCACGCGCGCCGCACGCTGTTCCGGCTCCTTCTCGCGGGTCGCGACGGCGACGCCCGCCCGCGCGGCGAGCACCGCCACCCCGACCCCGACGGCGGCGACGACCGGCAGCTGCACGGCCCAGGCCACCCCGGCCGACGTGACGGCGAACAGCAGCCCCCACGGTTCGGCGAGCTCACGGGCGAACTTCATGACCGGCAGGATCTCAGAAATTCGAGATCACGGAGGTGAAGACCTGGTTGATCGAGTCCGGTTTGGACGAGTCGTACTCCGATCCTTCGGTCGCCTCCGCGATCCGCTTCAGCACGTCCTGGTCGGCGTCCGAGCCGTAGGCGATGGTGAACAGCCGGACCGTCTCCGCGTTGCCCTCCGGTCGCAGCTGCGGCAGCAGGTGGTCGAGGTCGACGCCGCCGGGATCCTCGTTGCGGCCGTCGGTCAGCACGACGACCGCGTTGATCGCCGCCGGGTCGAGGTGCGCCTTCAGGTACTCGTACGCGGCCTGCGACGAGTCGTAGAGCCCGGTGCCCGCCTGCGGCGTCAGCCCGCTCAGCCGCATCGCGAGCGTCTCCTTGCCGCTGTTTCCCAGCGCCTGCAGCGGGACCAGCTCCTGGTAGTCCTTATCGCCGTCGAGGTGGGTGGAGAACTGCCAGAGCCCGACCTGGTCCCGCGGCACGAACTGGCCGAGCGCGTCGATCGCGGCCTGCTTGGCCAGGTCGATCTTGCTCTTGCCGGTGCCCTTCACCTCATCACCCATCGAGCCCGAGACGTCCACGACCAGCAGCACGTTCGCCTTCTTGCGCAACTCGGTCCACGACGCCAGCAGCTTCGACAGCACCGTCGGGGACGGTGGCCGGATGAAGTTGATCTTCGCATCCGGCTGGACACCGTTCTGGGTCGTCACCTGCGGCCCCGGCTTGCCCTCGAACGACCGGAAGCCGAGCGCGGCGAAGCGCTGCTGCGTCTCCGGGCCGCGCAGGTAGCCGAGGAAGTCGGCGGCGATCTGCTTGCGCGTCGGGTCGGCCCAGTTCAGCGTGACGAACGGGTGGTCGGAGTTGAGCGTGCCGTCGGCCGGGTACAGCGCGACCAGCGGCACCTTCGGCGGCGCGTGCTGGCCGACCTTGGCCGGGTCGTTGGTCGGGTTGCCCAGGTTGTAGCCGATCAGCGAGTTCTCCTCGACGGTCACCGCCGAGATGTAGGACAGCGCCGCGCCGCGGTCGTCGGCCTTCTGCAGGTTCGTCAGGAAGGTGAGCGTGTTGTCGCCGTAGTGCACGATCGCCTGCTCGATGTTCGTGACGAACTGCCGGGCGTCGGGCTTCTCGAGCGCGGCCGCGGTGAGGTCGGACGACGTGCCGGTGGCCGCGTAGTACGCGCCGATGGTGGCGTTCAGGCCCGCGGTCGAGATGTTCGGGTTCGTCTTGCCGAGCCGGAACCTGCCCCACTCCGGGTGGCCGTACTTCGCCCAGCCCGCCGGGTCGGTGGCGAGCGTGGCGAGGTCCTTCCAGCCGATCGGCTTGGCCGGCCAGCCCAGCGCCTCGGCCATCGGCTTCGGCATGGCGACGGTCAGCGGCGAGTTCGCGACCGACTGCGGGTCGCCGTCCGGCACGATCGACCCCGTGTCGCCCTTGGCGTTGACGCGCAGCAGGTTGACCCAGCCGCTCGCGGCCGGCGTCCAGACGTCCGGGCGCGGGCCGTCGGTGGCCTCGTTCCAGCCGTTCGCCAGCGCCTGCATCGCGATGCCCGACGACTTCGATTTCACGACGACGTCGACGCAATGACCGGCCACGGTCCGGCCGGAGTAGGCCTTCGCGGCTTCCTGGACGATGCCGGCCTTTTCCGGTGACGAAGCGATGTTCAGCGCGACGGCGTCCGAGCCGGTGCACTTCGGCGCCTCGGCCTCGTCACCCGAGTCGCTGGTCCAGGCGCGGATCCCGATGATCAGCCCGGCGGCGACCACGATCGCGGCCAGGAACGGGAGAATCTTTCTCTTTCGCCGTGCTGGTTGGGAATTGATCATCGAACCCTCCCCGTTCCGCCACCGGAAATTTCATTATCCGGCAGCGGAACGGGAACGGGACGGTAATTCGGGAAACTTGACTATCCCTTGGGTCCGCGGCGCGACCACGTCCACGCGTACCCGGGGTCCTCGGACGCGTCGGCGGCCTCGCCGAGGTCCAGCGGCGCGAACGTGTCGACCATGACCGCGGTCTCGTCGAAGAACTCCGCGCCGATCGACGCCTCCGCCGCGCCCGGCTGCGGGCCGTGCGTGAACCCGGAGGGGTGCAGCGACAGCGAGCCGACGCCGATGCCCGAGCCCTTGCGGGCCTCGTAGTTGCCGCGCACGTAGAACATCAGCTCGTCGGAGTCGACGTTCGCGTGGTTGTACGGCACCGGGATCGAGTCCTTGTGGTAGTCGACCTTCCGCGGGCAGAACGAGCAGACGACGAAGTTCGGGCCCTCGAACGTCTGGTGCACGGGCGGCGGCTGGTGCACGCGGCCGGTGATCGGCTCGAAGTCGTCGATGTTGAACGCCCACGGGTAGAGGCAGCCGTCCCAGCCGACGACGTCGAAGGGGTGCGTCGCGTACGTGTAGCGCGTGAGGCCCGCGCGGTGCCGCACGAGCACCTCGACGTCCTCGCCGTCCACCACGAGCGGCGACGACGGCCCGCGGATGTCGCGCTCGCAGTACGGCGCGTGCTCCAGGAACTGGCCCTTCGCCGACAGGTACCGCTTCGGCGGCCCGATGTGGCCGCGCGCCTCGAGCGTGAAGAGGTTGACCTCGCCGTGGGGGACGACGCGGTAGGTGCACGACGTCGGGATCACGAGGTAGTCGCCGTCGCCGACGTCGATGCTGCCGTAGATCGTCTCGACCGTCGCGGAGCCGCCGTGGACGTAGAAGAGCTCGTCGCCGGCCGCGTTGCGGTACAGCGGGCTGGGCGCGGTCGCGGTGACGAAGCCGATGGTGACGTCGTTGTTGCCGAACAGCCGGCGCCGGTCGGTCACGGCGTCGGTCTCGCCGCCGAACTTGAGCTCCTGCGTCTTGAAGGCCCGCGGCTTGAGCGGCAGGTTCGGCGTCAGCGAGCCGCGGTCCTCCTCGACCGCAACGGCGTCGACGATCGCCGTCGGCAGGCCGCGGTGGTAGAGCAGGGCGGAGTCGGCCGAGAAGCCCTCGACGCCCATCAGCTCCTCGGCGTAGAGGCCGCCGTCCGGCTTGCGGAACGCGGTGTGCCGCTTGTGCGGGATCTCGCCTACTTGCCGGTAGTAAGGCATCGCCGTGCCCTCCAGACGTGTCCGCTGTGCGGACGATTTTGTCCTCATGCCGTACGCTACTAGCGTGTCAGTCGTGTCAAGCGCTGTGGAACTCACGCCCCCCGGCCCCCGTGGGATTCCTCCCCTGTTCGCGAGGCTCGTCGACGACTCGGCGCTGTTCCCTCCGGGCGATGCGGCCATGCCCGAAGCCCTGCGCGCGCATTTCGCGAGCCGGGAGTCCGAACACGCCGGTGTCCTGGGGGTTTTTCTCTGCCAGGCCTCGCGGTTGCCGGAGCTGATCACCGAGCTGATCAAGATCAAGCCGAAGCAGCCCCTGCCGCTTTCGCTGATCATCGACACCGGCCTCGGCGGCGTCCCGAAGGCCATCTCGATCGTCGAGTCGCGCAGTGAGCTGCTGGCGCTGCGGATGGTCGAGATGCCCGCGCCGTCGGACGTCGACGAGGTGTGGCTGGAGCGCGTCTCGGAGTTCGTCCCCGAGGACGTCATCCGGGTGGTCGAGCCGCGGCGCGGCGTCGGCTGGCTGGACGGCGTGCGCAAGGTGATCGAGCACGGCAGCTGGCCGAAGATCCGCTGCGGCGGCAAGGCGGGGGAGAACTTCCCCAACGTCGACGAGGTCGCGGACTTCCTCGCCGTGGTCTCCGGATCGAGCGGGGCGTCGTTCAAGGCGACGAACAGCCTGCACCGCGCGGTGCGGCACACGGACCCGGACACCGGCTTCGTGCACCACGGCTTCCTCAACCTGCTCGTGGCCTCCGCGCGCAGCCTCGCCGGCGGCGACGTCCGGGCGGCGCTGGAGTCGACCGACGCCCAGGCGCTGGCCGACGAGGCCCGGGCGCTGTCCGAGCCGGCCGCGAAGGCCGTGCGGGCGCTCTTCGCGTCGTACGCGGCCGCGTCGTTCGATGAGCCGGTCGCCGACCTGGGCGAACTCGGCTTGCTGTGACCAGCCGGGAGGGGTCGCTGACGCTCGACCGGGGGTTGGCGCTGCTGCAGGCAGTGGCCGACGCCGGCGGCGACGCGGCGACCATCTCCGAGCTGGCGGTCACCATCGGGGCCAGCCGCGCGGCCGTCTACCGGCTGCTCGTGCCGCTGTCGGAGCGCGGGCTGGTCTGGCGCGACGGCACCAAGGTCCGGCTCGGCGTCGGCCTGCTCCGGCTGGCCGGCCAGGTCCTCCCGCAGCTGCGGGACGCGGCCGGGCCGGTGCTGCGCGAGCTGGCCGAGAAGGTCGGCGCGACCGCCCACCTGTCGGTCGCGCAGGGGACGCAAGCGCTTGCGGTGGCCGTCGTCGAGCCGTCGTGGACGAACTTCCACGTCGCCTACCGCGTCGGGAGCCGGCACTCGCTGACCGCCGGCGCGGCGGGCAAGGCGATGTCGCTGCGGCCGGGCGGCGACGGCTGGGTGACGTCGGCGGGTGAGCTCGAAGCAGGCGCGTCCGGGGTCGCGGCCCCGGTCCGCGGGGTGCCGGGGCTGAAGGCGAGCGTCGGCGTCGTCTCGATGGAGCCGTTGAAGGCCGCCGAGGTGGGCCCGCAGGTCGTCGCGGCCGCCGTGCGGCTCGCTGACATCCTGAAGGCCTAACGCAGCGGCCGGACCATCGTCAGCAGCAGCGTGACGTCGACCGTGAACAGCAGCCGCTCGAACAGGCCCAGCGTGACCTCCTGGTTCGCCGGGCCGAGCACGAGCGTGAAGACGAACCCGCCGAGCACCACGCCGACGCTGGCGAAACTCGCCGTGGCCAGGCGTCGGATCGTCGTCCGCCGCGGTTCCCACGGGCAGCGCTCGCGGCCCTTCTTGGTCAGCACGAACGCGGCCGCGGGCAGGGCGACGAACGCCGTGAGCGCGGCGAGGTTGTGGACCTGTCCGGCCAGTGAACGCGCTTGGCCGTCGGGGTCGACGGGCACGAGCCCGCACACGAGCAGCCCGGCCGACCACACGCCGAGCAGCACGCAGACGGCGGTGGTGCCCGGCCGGTGCGCCTTCGCGATGCCGGCGAGCAGGGCGACCGAGCCGAGCGACAGGGCCAGGCACATCACGCTGAACAGCGGCGCGGCCGAGCCGTTGCCGAGGCGGCCGTAGACGTACTCCGACAGGGTCTGCCAGATCGGGCTCACCTGCCCGGACAGGCGCAGGTGCAGGTCGATCGAGATGACCACCGCGAGACCGATGCCGCCGAGCGCGATCCGGCCGTGCACGGGCGAGACGGCAGGCAGTGGCTCGTTCACCTGGCTTCCACCCTTTCGTTTCCGAAAGGTTACCCGGCGACCCTGTGAAGGAGCTGTCGGCTCAGAAGGCCAGCTGGATCAGCGCGAAGGCCGCGAAGCCGGCGAAGACGAACCCGGCGCCGCGCTGGATCAGCTTCGGCTTGATCCGGTTGCGGATCTTCCCGCCGATGAACACGGCCAGGCCGGCGACGATGACGAGGGCGGCGAACGCGCCGATGCCGACGGCGATCGGGTTGCCGATCCGGGCGGCGAGGCTGGCCGTGGCGAGCTGGGAGGCGTCGCCCCACTCGGCGGCGAAGAGCACGCCGAACGACGTCATCGCGGAGCGCAGGAACGTCTGCGGCGTCGGTCCGGTGCGCGAAGCGTCTTCACCGGCTTCGTCCGCTTCGCTGAATCCCTCGCGAAGGAGCATGAAAGAGCCGAGGCCGAACATCGCGGCGACGACGAGGGAAAGGACGAGGTCCGGCAACAGCGTCAGGACACTGCCGAACGCGACGGCGATGACGCATTGCACGGCGAACGCGGCGCAGACGCCGGCGAATACCGGACCGCCGCGGAAACGGGTGGTCAGCACCAGTGTCGCGACCAGTGTCTTGTCCGGCAGTTCCACGGCGAGGACCAGGCCGAACGCGCTGATCAGCGCCACCATTGCGGAAGTCATGTGCGTTTTTCGCCCCTTTCACTGCAACGATAAAGGGGTGATTCAGAGTGCCGCAAGCTGATGGCGTTCGCGAAATCGACGGGTCGGCGGCCATGAATTTGTCATCCAGTCCGGACGCACAATTTTCTTCGGCACGCCGAATTTTCGATTGTGGGTTGCGGTAGGTTGAGCGGCATGGGGTCACAGGCGCGTGCTGCGCAGGTCAATGAAGTCATCCGCCGGCTGGAAGCGCACTACGTCTTCCCCGACGTCGCGGCGAAACTGGCGGACGCGCTCCGCCATCGGCTCGATGACGGTGCGTACGCGGACGTCGACGACGCCGAGTTCGCGACGCTCGTCACAGCGGACCTGCAGTCGGTCAACGGAGACCCGCACCTGCGCCTGCGCCACCACGCCGACCCGGTGGCCGACGACGGCGACGCGGCGGTGAACTCCGACGGCTTCCGGATCGAGGCCGAGCTGGAGAGCTACGGCATCGCCGAGGTCCGGCGGCTCGCCGGCAACGTCGGCTACCTCGACACGACGATGCTCTACCCGGCGGAGCTGGCCGGCCCGGCGATCGCGGCCGCGATGACGCTGCTCGCGCCGGCCGACGCGCTGCTGCTGGACGTGCGCCGCAACCGCGGCGGCAGCCCGGGCACCAGCGCGCTGCTCCAGACCTACCTGGTCGACGAGCAGGTGCACTACCTCGACATCTACGAGCGCGAGGGCGACAAGACGACCCAGATGTGGACGCTGCCGTACGTGCCGGGCCCGCGCTTCGGCGGCTCGAAGCCGATCTGGGTGCTGACCGGCCCGCGGACGTTCTCCGGGGGCGAGGACCTGGCGTTTTCGCTCCAGCAGCAGGGCCGCGCCAAGACGGTCGGCGAGGCCACCCGCGGCGGTGCCCACCCGCGTGAGCAGTACAAGGTGGACACCTACCTCGACGTGACGATCTCGATCGCGCGCTCGCTCCACCCGGAGACGGGGGAGAACTGGGAAGGCACCGGCGTCCGCCCCGACCTGCCGGTGGCGGCCGGCAAGGCGTTCGACACGGCGTACGAGCTCGCGTTGCGCCACGTTCTCGAGCTGGGCGACGAGGGCCCGCGCCGCGCGGTGGCGGACGAGGCCCGGCGGACGCTCGACCAGGTGAAGGACGTTGGTCCCGGGGTGGACGGGACCGTTTGATCTAGCTGGCCCACCCGCGCCGGAGCACGCTGGACCACGTGGAGGTCCTTGAGCTAGCGCGGTGGCAGTTCGGCATCACCACCGTCTACCACTTCCTGATGGTCCCGCTGACCATCGGGCTGTCGATCCTGGTCGCGGCGATGCAGACCCGCTGGGTCCGCACCGGCGAGCTGCGGCACCTGAAAATGACGAAGTTCTGGGGCAAGCTGCTGCTGGTCAACTTCGCGATGGGCGTCGTGACCGGCATCGTGCAGGAGTTCCAGTTCGGGATGAACTGGAGCGCGTACTCCCGCTTCGTCGGCGACGTCTTCGGCGCGCCACTGGCCATGGAAGGGCTCGTCGCGTTCTTCGTCGAGTCGACGTTCCTCGGCCTGTGGATCTTCGGCTGGGACCGGCTGCCGAAGAAGGTGCACCTGGCGTGCGCCTGGGCGTTCTCGCTGGCCACGATGGCTTCGGCCTACTTCATCCTCGCGGCGAACTCGTGGATGCAGCACCCGGTCGGCGTGACGTTCGAGAACGGCAAGCCGACGATGAACTCGATCTGGGCGGTGCTGACGAACAACACGGCGCTGGCCGCGATCCCGCACACCCTGGCGGGCGCGTTCTCGGTGGCGGCGGCGTTCCTGGTGGGCGTCGCGGGCTGGCACCTCTGGCGGCGGCGCTCGAACCAGGACGTCTGGCGCTCGTCGCTGCGGCTCGGCGGCTGGGTCGGCATCGCGGCCTTCGCGGTCCTCGCCGTCACCGGTGACGCGCAGGGCAAGCTGATGTTCGAGCAGCAGCCGATGAAGATGGCGTCGGCGGAAGCGCTCTGCCACACGGAACAGCCGGCGAGCTTCTCGATCATCGCGATCGGCGACGTCGCGGGGTCGAACTGCGAGGACGTCAAGACGTTCAACGTGCCGGCGCTGCTCTCGTTCCTGGCCCACAACGACTTCAAGACCGAGGTCAAGGGCGTCGAGGACCTGATCACGGAGTACCAGGCGAAGTACGGCACGAACTACCCGGACGACCCGGCGCTCGGCTCGCTCGCGGGCAAGCCGATCGACTACGTGCCCAACCTCCCGGTGACCTACTGGGGCTTCCGCATGATGATCGGCTTCGGCGCGGTGTCGGCGGGCATCGGGCTGCTGGCCCTGTGGCTGACCCGCCGCGACCGGATCCCGACCGGGCGCTGGTTCCCGCTGCTGGTGCTGGGCGGCATCGCGACGCCGTTCCTCGGCAACAGCGCAGGCTGGATCTTCACGGAGATGGGCCGTCAGCCGTTCGTGGTGGTCCCGAACCCGTCGGGCGTCGACGGGGTGTGGATGTTCACGGCCCAGGCGGTGTCGCGGCTGACGACCGGTGAGGTGTGGACGTCACTCATCGCGCTGACCACGGTGTACGCGGCTCTCGGCCTGGTCGAGCTGTTCTTGATGCGGAAGTACATCCGCGGCGGCGTCGAAGCGGTGATGCCTCCGGAAAAGCAGGATTCCGACAAACCGGGCGACGACACGCTCGCTTTCGCCTACTGAGGTGCTGACGATGAGTGCCGATGTGATCACCCTCGCGGGTTACCCACAGCCTACCTGTGGACAACTCGGCAAGTTGTGGACAACTCACGGCGACCACGTGGGAGGAGCGGCCCGATGACCCTCGAAATCGTCTGGTTCGTCGTCATCGCTTTCTTCTGGCTCGGCTACCTGTTCCTCGAAGGGTTCGACTTCGGCGTCGGCATGCTGCTGCCGATCCTGGCGCGCGACAACACCGAGCGCCGGGTCATGGTCAACACCATCGGGCCGGTCTGGGACGGCAACGAGGTCTGGCTGATCGTCGCCGGCGGAGCCATGTTCGCGGCCTTCCCCGGCTGGTACGCCAGCCTGTTCTCGGCCGCCTACCTGCCGCTCCTGCTCCTGCTGCTCGCCCTCATCGGCCGCGGCGTCGCCTTCGAGTACCGCGGCAAGGTCGACTCCGACCGCTGGCGGCGGAACTGGGACCGCGTCATCGTGCTCGGCTCGTGGATCCCGCCGCTGGGCGTCGGGCTCATCCTCGCGACCACCGTGCTCGGCCTGCCGCTGGACGCCGAGGGCAACCGCGCCGGGTCCGCGTTCGCCGCCCTCCGCTGGGACACCCTGCTCGGCGCGGTCGCCATCGCCGCCTTCTCGATCACGCACGGCGCCGCGTTCCTCGCCCTCAAGACCAGCGGTGACCTGCGGGAACGCGCCCGCAGGCTGGCGATTCGCGCGCTGCCGCTCGCGATGGTGCCGATCGTCGCCTTCCTGGCGGTCGTCCAGTGGCGCGAAGGCACGCTGTGGACGCTGCTCGCGTTCGGCGTTGCCGCCGTGGCGGCGGTCGTCGCCTGGCTGCGGCTGCGCGCCGACCGCGACGGGCAGGCGTTCGCCGCGCTCGGCGTCGTCATCGCCGGGGCCGCGGTGGTCCTGTTCGGTTCGCTCTTCCCGAACGTCCTGCCCTCGACCCTCGACGCCGCCAACACGCTCACCATCGAGGGCGCCGCGTCGAGCCCGTACACGCTGACGGTGATGACCTGGGTCGCCGTCTTCGGCGCCCCGGCCGTGCTGATTTACCAGGGCTGGACGTACTGGGTGTTCCGCAAGCGCATCGGGACCCAGCACATCCCGGCGGTCCACGCACCGTGAGGCCCCGGCCGTTCCCGCTTCCCGGGCGCGCTCCCCTTTCCGCCTCGGAGTCCACAGTGGACTCGGCGCGGCCGGGAAAGGGCCCGCTCGGCGCATTGCCGGCCCTGGTGCCGGCCGTGCGTCGAGCGCTGGCCCTGGTGGGGTTCCTTTCGTTCCTCAACGCCGCCGCGCTGGTGGCACAGGCGTTCCTGCTCGCCGACGTCCTCGCGGCGATCGTGGGAGCAGGCTCCGGGGGAAGCACCGCCCAGCTGGCCGCGCTGCTCGCGCTCGTCGCGACGCGCGCGCTGACCGGCTGGGCGGTGCGCACGGTTTCGGCCCGCGCGGCCGCGACGTCCCAACGCGAGCTGCGCGCCCGGGCCGTCGACCACGCGCTGCGCCTCGGCCCCGAGTGGATCGCCCGGCGCGGCCACGGCGAGCTGACCGCGCTGACCACCCGCGGCCTCGACGCGCTCGACGCGTACTTCCGCGAATACCTGCCCGCCCTCGTGACGGCGGCCGTCGTCCCGCTCGGCGCCGGCGCGGCGATCCTGTTCGCCGACTGGCCGTCCGGCGTGATCATCGCCCTGACCGTCCCGCTGCTCCCGATGTTCGCGATCCTCGTCGGCAAGTACACGGCCGGACGCGTCGCCGGCGCGACCGACGCAACGCACCGGATGTCCGGACTGCTGCTCGAGCTCGTGCGCGTACTGCCGGTGCTGACCGCGTTCCGCCGCGCGGCCGCGCAGGCCGAGACGGTCCGGCGGCTGTCCGAACGCCACCGCCGCGCGACGCTCAAGACGTTGAAGGTCGCCTTCTCCTCGGCGTTCGTCCTCGAGCTCGCCGCGACGCTGTCGGTGGCGCTGGTCGCGGTGGTCATCGGCGTCCGGCTGGCCGGCGGTCACCTGCCGCTGGCCATCGGGCTCGGCGTGCTGATCCTCGCGCCGGAGTGCTACCAGCCGCTGCGCGCGGTCGGCGCCGCGTTCCACGCCAGCGAGGACGGCGTCGAAGCGGTCCGGCGCGTCGCCGACCTGCTGGCCACGCCGGCCCCCGCGGCCGGCACCGCGATCCCCGCCCGCGGCGAGCTGCGGGTGTCATCGCTGCGCGTGGCCCGGCGCGACGGGTTCGCCCCCGACGGCGAGACGTTCTCGGTCCGCCCCGGTGAAACGGTCTGGCTCCGCGCCCCGAGCGGCGGCGGCAAGTCGACGACGCTCTCGGCCCTCCTCGGTTTCGTCCCGGCGCACGACGGCGCCATCGCGGTCGGCCCGGTCGACCTCACCGACGCCGACCTCGAGCGGTGGCGCGAGCAGGTCGCGTGGGTGCCGCAGTCGCCGGTCTTCACCGGCGGCACGGTCCGCGAGGAGGTCGGCTCGGCCGCCCTGCTCGACGAACTCGGCCTGACCGGGCTCGCGGACCGTCCGGTCGCGAAGCTGTCTCTCGGCCAGCGCCAGCGCGTCGCCGTCGCCCGCGCGCTGGTCCGGGTCCAGCGCGGTGCCTGGCTGCTCCTGCTCGACGAGCCGACGGCCCACCTCGACGAGACCACCGCGCGCCTGGTCCTCGACGCCGTCCAGCGCGCGGTCGACAACGGCGCCGCGGCCGTCATCGCGGCCCACGAGCGCACGGCGGCGGTTTCCCTCGCGCCCGAGGGTTTTGCTGTTCCTGAACCGTCCACAAAGGACACTTCGAACGAGTCCCTGGGCTGGCGCGCGCTCCTCGACGGCCGGCTTTTCGGGGGAGCGGCGTTGGGCGCGGTGGCGCTGCTGGCAGGGGTGGCGCTGACCGCGACGTCGGGCTGGCTCATCGCGAAGGCGTCGCAGCAGCCGCCGATCCTGACCCTGACGGTCGCGGTCGTCGGCGTCCGCGCGTTCGGGCTGGGCCGCGCCGGGCTGCGGTACGTCGAGCGTCTGGTCACCCACGACGCCGCGTTCCGCATCGCGGGCCGGCTGCGCGTGCGGTTGTGGAATTCCCTGGTCCGCCTCGGCCCCGCGCGCGGCCTGCGGGCGGGCGAGGGGCAACGCCGCCTGGTCGCCGACGTCGACACCGTGCGCGACCTGCTGCCCCGGGTGGTCTCGCCGCCGCTGGTGGTGGCACTGGTCGCGGCCGGTGCGATCGCCGTCCAGACGTGGGTCCTCCCCGCGGCCGGCCTGACCCTCGCGGCGGCGGTGGCCCTCGGCCTGTGCGCGCCGTGGGTCGCGCTGCGCACCGAACGGCGGGCGACGTCGGCGCTGGCGACCGGCCGCCGGGACGTGGCCTCGCGAGTCCTGGTCCTGTTCGAAGCGGCGGCCGAGCTCCTCGCCTTCGGCACGGCCCGCGCCCACCGCGGCGCGCTGGCGGACGCCGACACCCGCCTGGCCGCGCAAGCCCGCCGTCAAGCGTTCGGCGCGGGCGCGGCGGAAGCGCTGGTGACGTCGGCCTGTGGAACGGCCGCGGTCCTCAGCACGGCGTTCGCCGCTTCGGCGGTCTCGGCCGGGCAGCTCGACCCGGTCCTGGCGCCCCTGCTGGCACTGGTGCCGCTCGCGCTGGCGGAAGTCCTCGCGCTGCTGCCGCCGGTGGCGCAGCACTGGGACACGCTGCAGCGCGCCCGCCACCGTCTGGCCGACGCGCCGCCCGCGGCTACCCGGCCCACGCACCCCGGGACGGGCGTCGAGCTGAAGGGAGCGGACCTCGGCTGGCCGGACGGCCCGCTCGTGCTCCACGACGTCGACGTCACCCTCGCGCCGGGCACGTACGCCGCGGTGGTCGGCCCGAGCGGCGCGGGCAAGTCGACGCTCGTCGCCGCCCTGCTGGGGTTTCTCACCCCGCGAGCCGGCGTGGTCAGCGTCCCGGACGTCGTCGCGTGGGCACCGCAGGAGCCGATGCTCGCGGCCACGACGGTCGCCGAGAACCTCCGCCTCGCCCGCCCCACGGCAACCGAGGAGGAGCTCCGGCAAGCGCTCCACGAGGCCGCCCTCGACGACGTCGACCCGGCCACACTCCTCGGCAGCGGCGGCACCGGCCTGTCCGGCGGCCAAGCCCAGCGAGTCGCACTGGCCCGAGCGATCCTCGGCGCACCGGCGGCGGGGCTCGTCCTGCTGGACGAACCGACCGCGCACCTGGACGAACCGACGGCCCAGGCGGTGCGCGCCCACCTGCGCGAAGCCCTGGCCGGCCACACGGTGCTGCACGTGACCCACCGAGCCGACGAGGCCGCCGGCGCGGACGTGGTCCTCGAGGTCCGCGACGGCCGCGTGGTGACCCGGGTACCGGTGCCGTGATCGCACCGCCACTGCGCCGCGCGATAATGACGGCACTCATGGATCCGACGCTTGCCGCGCGGGCACTGTCCGCCGCCACCGAGATCACGAGCACCGCCCTTTCCGGCGACGACCCGGGCGCGGTGCTCGACACGGTCGTAGCCCGAGCAGCCGAGCTAGCCGACGCCGACTTGGGCTTGGCGATGGTGAGCGCCGACGACGGCCGCGTGGTGGTCGAGGCCGCGCACTACGCCAGCCCCCACCCGACCGCGGGCGGCCACGTCGGGTCCGCAGCCGGCCTGGGGTTTGGTGCGCGCACGGCCGAGCTTGGTGCCGCGTCCGGCGAGCCGACCGCGGGCCAAGGGGTTGATCGCACCGCCGGTCTGGCCGCAAGCGGCCCTGCCAGCGCGCCTGCCGGTCCGAGCGGGGGCGGCACCGCGGGCCAGGGGGTCGATCGCACCGCTGGTCCGGCCGCTAGCGGCTCCACCAGTGCGCTCGCCGGTCCGAGCGCTGGCGACACCGCCAGCCCCCGCGCCGCCGGCCCGGCTGCAAGCGGCCCCGCCAGCGCGCCCGTCGGGTCGAGCGCGGGCGACCCCGCCAGCCCAGGTGCCGATCGCACCGCCGGTCTGGCCGCAAGCGGCTCCACCAGCGCGCCCGTCGGCCCGAGCGCGGGCGACCCCGCCAGCCCAGGTGCCGATCGCACCGCTGGTCCGGCCGCAAGCGGCTCCACCAGCGCGCCCGTCGGCTCGAGCGCGGGCGACACCGCCGACTCGAGCGTCGACGGCACCGCCGGCCAGGGCGCAAGCGACCCCGTCAGCCCAGGCGCCGGCCGCACCGCGGGCGACCCCGCCAGCCAAGGCGCCGATCGCACCACCGGCCCGGCCACGGATTCCGCTGGCTCAGGTGCCGGCGCGTCGAACGGGGAGTCGCTGCGGGGCCTCGCCCTGCCCGCCGATTCCGCTGCCGGGCACGTCGCACGCGGGGGAGAACCCGTGGCGAGCGATGACTTCACCGTCGATCCGCGGACCGCGCCCTACGTTCCCGCCGAACTGCACGGCTATGGGCCGTTCGCGGCGGCGCCGTTCGGGTCCGGGGGGCGGGTGCTCGGGGCGCTGACCGTCTACCGGAAGCGGGGCAGGGAGCCCTTCTCCGCGGGGACCGTCGAGATGCTCGTCGCTTTCGCCGCGCAGGCCGGGGTTGTGCTCGCGCTCGCCGAGGGGGCCAACGCGCGGCATCGGGTCGCGCTGTACGAGGAGCGGGAGCGCATCGCTCGCGAGCTCCACGACGTCATCGTCCAACGGCTCTACGGCGCCGGCATGCAGCTGGACCGGGTCCGGCGCAACATGCGCAAGCGGTTCGCCCAAGCCGACGGGGCTCGGCTCTCCGACGCGATCGACCAGCTCGACCAGACCATCGAGGAGATCCGCGGCACCGTGCGCGCTCTGCGGTCGCCGGAGCCTCGCCACGACACCGGCACGCCCACCGACCTCGCCGAGTCGGCGCGCGGCGAGGTCCGCATCGCCGGCGAACTGCTCGGCTACCCGCCGACACTGGAGCTGTCCGGCGAATTCGCCGACATCCCCGCGGAACACGCCGACCACATCCGGGCCGCTCTGCGCGAAGCACTGTCCAATGTGGTCAGACACTCCGGCGCGAGCGAAACCCGCGTGACGCTGGCCAGGGACTCCGACGGTGTCAAACTCCGCGTCCGGGACAACGGTTCCGGTGTCCCCCAGGGCGTCGCCACCCGTGGTCTGCGTCATCTCGCCGAACGCGCGGACGCCGCGGGCGGGAAGTTCTTCCTGAACTCCTCACCCAGTCTCGGCACACTCGTCGCGTTCGACCTCCCACTCGACTGACCGGTTCTCCTGCGGACTCAACCTTCTCGGGTCATCCAGCCTCCCTTCCACGCCCTCGAAATGATCGTACCGCTTGATCGAACACACATTCGACTCACGTTCGAGTGAATCTTGTGCGGCAAATGGCCAGGACGGCATGGCGGACCGTGACCGGTCCGTAAAAAGCAAGCAGCGAACGGCGGATTGCGGACGCGCCGGTCGCGAGGGGTTACTTCTCGCGCCGCGCGATCCAGGCGGCGGCCTGGGTCCGGCGCTGCATGCCGAGCTTCGCGAGCACCGAAGTGACGTAGTTCTTGACCGTCTTCTCCGCGAGGAACAGCCGCTCGGCGATCTCGCGGTTGGACAGTCCCTGGCCGATCAGCTCGAGCACGTCGCGCTCGCGCTCGGTCAGCGTCGCCAGCTCGTCCGTCGGCGGGTGCCGCATCTTGTCCAGCACCCGCGCGGTGCTCAGCGGGTCCAGCAGCGAGCGCCCGGCCGCGACCTCGCGCACCGCGTGCACGACGTCCTGCCCGCGCACCTGCTTCAGCAGGTACCCGGCCGCGCCGGCCATGATGGCGCCGACCATCGCCTCTTCGTCGTCGAACGCCGTCAACATCAGGCAGGCCGGCGGGTTCGGCTTCGAGCGCAGTTCGCGGCAGAGCGTGATGCCGTCGCCGTCGCCGAGGCGGACGTCGACCACCGCGACCTCCGGTTCGACGTGCATCGCCACCGCCAGCGCTTCTTCGACGCTGCTCGCCTCGGCGACGACCTCGATGTCGGGCTCGTCGCCGAGGAGGTCGCGGAGCCCGCGGCGGACCAGTTCGTGGTCGTCGACGAGCAGCACCTGGATCGGCATACCCCGAGGTTACGGGGTCGCGCACGGCCCGGCGGCGGCCGGTCGGCGCCGTCACACGTGAATTACGTCAAACGTGTGAACGCGTGAGCCGTAACATTCCGCGCGGTACGCATTTCCGGTCCGAACACCCGCAGGTCGAAGCCGAACCGGGAAAGAATCACGGAAATCCCGCGCAGTGGTGGATCGCTGCCATTCCGGAAATTCGGGAATGGTCCGTAACGGTGTCGCGGACGTCGCGATACTAACCACGCAATCGCACCGATTCCCCTCTGAAAGGACTTCCGTTGTCCTTGTTCCGCCGTGCCCTGACGACGTCCGTCGCCGTCGCCGGGCTCGCCATCCTCGGTCCGGTCCCCTTCGCGTCCGCGCAGCTCGCGACGCCGCTCGCGGCCGACGTCGACTGCCCCGATTTCCAGTACCAGGAAGACGCGCAAGCCGTCCTGGACGCGACGCCGGGAGACCCGAACCACCTCGACGCCGACAACGACGGCATCGCCTGCGAATCCCTGCCGCACCGCCCGCAGCAGGGCAGCACCGCGCCCGCGCCGACGTCCGAGCGGCCCACCACGGCGACGAAGACCCGCACCCAGCCGGCCCCGAAGACGACCACCAAGCAGCACGCCGGCACCCAGGTCAAGGTCAAGCCGGTCGGCGGCGTGGCCACCGGCGGCGGCGAACCCGATCCCGAAGTCCCCGGCTTCCTGCTGCTCAGCGGCGCCCTCGTCGCCGCGGCGGCGTCCGGCGGCATGGTGCTCTACCTGCGCCGGCGCCCGAGTTGAGGCACCCGCGCCTGTGGCCCGCGGTCACGGCGGTCGTCGCCGCGCTCGGGGTGGTCCTGGCCGTGGCCCTCGTCCTCGTCCTGTCGCCGCGGACGCCGGACCCGATCGCGCCGCCGAGCCCCGCGGTCCCGGCCGCCACGGGCACCTCGGGCGCCCCGGGGACCGCGGCCGCGACCGCCGGCGGCCTGCCGGCGGCGAAACCGGCGTCACTGAGCATCCCGGCGATCGGCGTCCGGGCGGACGCGCTCGAGGACCTCGGGCTCACCGCGGACGGCGCGCTCGAGGTCCCGCCGGACGCCACGACGGTCGGCTGGTTCACCGGGGCGCCGTCGCCCGGCGAGGTCGGCCCGGCGGTGCTGGCCGCGCACGTCGACTACAAGCACGTGCCCGGCGCGTTTTCCCGGCTCAAGGAATTGCGCCCCGGCGAGCAGGCCCGGGTCGGCCGCGCCGACGGCCGGATCGCGGTCTTCACCGTCTACCGCGTCGACCGCTACGCGAAAGCCGAATTCCCGACCGGTCAGGTGTACGGCGACACGGCCGATCCCGAGCTGCGGCTGATCACCTGCGGCGGCGCGTTCGACCGGGCCAGCGGCAACTACCTGGACAACGTCGTCGTCTACGCCCGGCTGAGCGCGGTCGAGGTCTGAGCCAGGTCGATCCGCGCGAGCTCGAGCCGCCGGTAGGCGTGGTCCCCGAGCGACCAGACGTCGAGGACGTCGCCGTCGAGCTCGGGGTACGCGATCACCAGCCGCGCGGGCTCGGCTTCGGCCGCGCGGTACACGACGTCCACCGGGATCCCGGCTTCGAGCTGCCAGCAGAGTTGCTGCTGCTTCGGCGTGAGCCGGCCCGCGTACCGGTCGCTCATGGCGCGCGCCAGCTGGCCGCGCAGCAGCACCGGGCCGCTCGCCGGGGCCGCCAGCAGCCGTTCGGCGTGGTCGGCGGGATCGGGCGGGAGGTCCCCGGGATCGGCGTCGCGGAGGACGGCCTTCGGTTCGGACTGTTCGCGCGCGGGCAGCAGGATGGTGCCGTCGGGGGCGTGGCGGGTCGGCGCGTAACCGGCTTCGCGCAACGCTTCGAGCGTGCCGGCGGCGTCCACAGTGGACGTCAGCACCGTCGGCGCCACGGACCGCAGCCCGAGCTTGGCGAGCCTGCGGTGCGCGGCGAGCTCGGCCAGCATCGCGGGTTCCCCGACGACGACGCTGGCGACGTCGAGCACCTGGACTTCCCCGTGCCGTCGCGCGACGTCGTTGACCAGGTACACCAGCGGTTGCGGCAGCTCGCCCGCGGCGATCGCGCCGAGGTCGGCGAGCAGCTCGGCGGCCGTCGCGCCGTGGTCGAACGCGCGCCGGACGGACGCGGGGGAAAACCGCCAGCTCGTCGCGGTGCCCTGGGCTTCGCGGTCGCCGACGCGGTCGAGCAGCGCGGCCAGCCGGGCGTCGGGTGAGCCCGGCACGATCGCCGTCAGGTCGGTGCCGAACAGCGCCGTCGTCCGCGCGCGGGCGACGAGTTCGCCGGTGACCTCGACGAGCCCGTCGCCGGACAGCAGCGCGCGCCCGGTGGCGGTGACCGCGCCGTGCGCGAGGACGCCGAGCAGTTCGCCCTCGGCGACGGCGGCCTCGACGGACGCGGCGAGGTCGTCGGTGGGCAGCAGCGGCGCGTGCCACTCGGCCAGGTGGGTCAGGTCGCCGGTGAGCGCCGCGCCGGGCTCGAGCCGCGCCAGCAGCCGCACGACCAGCCGCCGGACGAACGCGTCGACGTCCGTTCCGTGGTCGGGCGGCACCGGGTGCCACCAGGTCGTCAGCAGCAGGCGGTACAGCAGCGCCGGCGCGGGCCGGGCGAGGTCGGGATCCGGCGCGAGCGTGGGCGGCGGTGCCTTCTGGCCGCGGCGCGGAACCGGCGGCTCGTCGGCGAGCAGCAGGCCCGCCTGCGCCGCGAGGTCGATGGCCAGCTCGATCTCCGCCGGTGTCGCCCCGGTGTCCTTGGCGACCTTCTTGATCAGCCGGGCCCCGATCGTGCCGTCCTTGAGCAGCGGCAACGGTTCCGCGGCAGCCAGGTCGAGCACCGCCGAAACGCGGTCGAGCAGCCGCAGCGCGGCGGCCGACGACGTGGCCTCGCCCGCCTCGGTCCCGACGTGCGTGACGGCGTACTCCGGCTCCTCGGGCGTGAACGGCAGCCGGTGGTCCGCCCCGCGCAGGGCGAGCGAGATCTCGATCGGCATCGCGGTGCCGCCGTAGTAGGTGCCGAACAGGAACCCGTGGTCGAGCGCCCAGCCCAGCGGCGGCATGCCGTCGACCTCCGGGACGCCCTCGGCCATGTCCCGCAACACTTTCCGCGTCTGCTCGGGTGCCGTGGCGAACAGCGCGCGGACGCGGTCGCCGTCGCGGAAGTACCGGACGAGGTCCGCCGGCGGCACCCCGAGGTTGCGGGCCAGGCGCGCCCGCTGGATCGTGGTGAGGTCCGCGAGCAGGTCGGCGACGGGCTGCCCGAGGCCCTCGGCGCGGAAGCTGTTCCGCTGCAGCACTTCCAGCAGCACGATCCGGTCGCCGTCGCGCCACAGCAGCGCGCGCTCGGCGAGTTCGTCCACAGAGGACTCGACGGCGGCACCGCCGAGCAGCGCGCGGACGTCGTCGAGCGGCACGGGCCCTTGGCTGAGCGCGTCGCACAGCTGGACCGCGCGCAGCACCTGGGTCAGCGGCAGGGACAACCCGAGCAGGACTTCGTCGACGGATTCGGGTGACGCGAGCCTCGCCGCGACGACGTCGAGCCGCCGCGGCCACGGCTCCGCCAGCACGTCCGGCCGGTGGGCCAGCACCTTCGCCAGCCCGTCCCGGTCCAGGCCCGCGAGCCTGCCGAGCAGTTCCTCGGCGGTGGTCATCGGACCAGGTTAGATCACCGTTCGCAGGCCACGCCGTCGCCGTCGCGGTCGAGTGCGGACCGGTAACCCGGTTCCCCGCGGTAGAGCGGGGCGGCGCCGGCGGCCTTCGCGGCGGAGCAGTTCGCGTAGTAGGCGCTGTGGTCGGGTTCCGGGGCCGGCGGAGCTTCCTCGGTCGTCCGGACGACCGGCGGCGGCTTCGGGGCCGCCTTGGTCGCGGGCGCGGGCGGGGCGACCGGCGGGGCCGCGGTGGTGGGCAGCGGGGCCGGCGCGGGCGCGGGGGCGTCGATGGTGCCGTTGCACGGCGGGCCCCACAACCCGGTCGTGGCCTGCTTCGCCGCGGTTTCGGCGGCCGCGAGCGCCGGCAGGGTCGCGTTCGCCGCGTACTTCAGATAACCCAGCTGGATCGCGAGCGCCGCGTAATCGCGGCCGTCGGCCAGCGTCACCGCGATGCCTTGCGCCGTTTCCGCGCCGAGCGTCACGACTTTGCCGGAAAGCGTCGTGGCGGCCCAGCCCAGCGATTCCGTCGCGTAGCACCCGGTGCCGGCGAGCGGGGCGACGACGCCGAGCACGTGCACCGTTTTCGTGGTGCCGTCGCTGCCGTTCACGACGACGGTGGCGCCGTCGGTCACCGTGCCGACGGTGTGGGTCACCGCGACCGGGGTCGGCGTCGGCGACGGAGTCGTGCTGGTCGGCGGGGGTGTGGCCGACGCCGGCGCCGCCGCGGCGACCGGTTTCGGTGCGGGCGCCTCGCCGAAGACGGCGCCGAGCACGAACAGGACGCCGAAGGCGGCCAAGACGATCTTCAGCCAGTTCGGAATGCGTTTCATCCGGGATTCCCTGTTCTCCGACGCGGTGTGCCGACGGTGTACTCGCGAAATCTCCCGCCGTTGTTACGCGCGTTCCCGTGATCGACCACCAGTCGTTATCGGACGGAATGTTGCCGTCACGATCCCGTCACGAACCACCGATCCACGCCGAAAAGCTGTCACAACGCCCGCCGGGAAAACGACCAGCGGGGCGTGATCGAATCCCTCTCGCTGCTCGGTGCCGGCGGCCATCCCGCGCGGGGCACCGACTTCACCGCGCTGGACATCCGCACGACCGGGCTGCGGCCGGGGCACGTCGTCGAGCTGGCCGCCGTGCGGGTCCGCCCCGACGGCACGGTCGCGGGCGAACTGTCGACCCTGGTCGACCCCGGACCCGGCGTGCCGCCCGGCCCGGTCGCCCTGCACGGCATCACGCGCGCCGACCTCGACGGCGCACCCGCGTTCGGCGCGGCGCTGGGCTCGCTGCTGAACCTGTGCCGCGGCAGCGTCGTCGTCGCGCACGACCTGCCGTTCGTCGCGTCCTTCCTGGACTCGGAGGCCGCCCGGATCGGCGCCCGCGTGCCGGTGCTGCCCGGTGTGGACACGCTGGCCGCCGCGCGGACCGCCGTTGGGCTGCCCAACCACCGGCTCGCCACCGTGGCGCCCGCCTTCGGGATCGCGGCCCGGCCCGGCCGGACGGCGTTGTCCGGCGCGCGCACCGTCGCGCAGCTCGCCGTCAGCCTCTTCGGCCGCCACGGCTTCACGTTCGCCTCGCCACCCGTTCTCCCCGCGCTGCCGCAGTTCGCGGCCGGCCCGCTGCGCCCGCGCGCCGACGTCCCGGCCGGCGAACCGGGGTGGATGGCCGAGGCCGTCGAGCGGGTGGCGATCGGCGCGGACGGCGACGCGTACCTGGACCTGCTCGCCGGCGTCGTCGCCGACCGGCACCTGGCGCCGGACGAGGTGGCGGCGCTGGCCGGGCTGGCGGCCGAAGCCGGCTGGCCGGCCGAGCGCGTGCGCTCGACGCACGAGCGGTTCGTGGTCGCCCTGCGCGAAATGGCGGAACGGGACGGCGTGGTGACCGCCGCGGAAGCCCGTGAGCTGCGGCAGGTGGCGACCGCTCTCGGCGTCGCGGACGCCGGTGACCTGCGGCCGACGGCGGACGGCAGACCGGCCCGGGTGCTCGTCCTCGGCACCACCGCGGCGGCCGACCGGCTGCGCGCCCGCGTGCTGGCGGAGGGCGTGCAGCTGGCCAAGAAGCTCACCGCGAGCGTGACGCACCTGGTGGCCGACCCGAGCGTGCCCGCGAACGAGCCGCGCCTGGCGCGCGCCGCCGAGCTCGGTGCGGACGTGCTCGACGTCCACTCGGCACCGGTCGCGCTCGGCTTCGAACCACCGCCCGCGCCACCGGCGCCCGCGCCCGCGCCGGTTCCGGCGAGGGCCCGGCTGCCGAAGGTTGTCGGCGGGCGGGTCCTGATGGGTGCCGGGCTGCTGCTGATGTTCTTCACCGTCGTCGGCATGTTCGCGGGGACACCGCTGGTCGCCGGGATCTTCTTCGCCTTCTTCGCGGTCGGCGCCCTGCTCGGCGGCTGGTGGCTGGCCGAGCCCGCGCCGCGCTAACGTCGGGGAAGTGCCGAAGCTGATCCACTTGAACGGGCCGTCCGGGATCGGGAAGTCCACGATCGCGCGGGCCTACGCCGAGCGGCACCCCGGAGTGCTGAACCTCGACACCGATCGGGTCGTCTGCCTGATCGGGGGGTGGCGGGAGACCTTCTTCGAGACCTTCCGGGCCGCGCAGCTGCTCACCCGGGCCATGGCCGAGACGCACCTGAAGAGCGGGCACGACGTCGTCATGCCGCAGCTCGCCACCCGGGTCGCCGACATCGAGGCCTTCGAGCGGGTCGCCGCGGACTGCGGGGCCGAGTACCGGGAAATCCTGCTCACCGCCGGCAAGCCCGTCGCCACCCGGCGGTTCGCCGAGCGGGCCGCAAAGGGGGACGCCGAAACCGAAGGGGTCGACGGCGTCCTGAACGCGCGCGGCGGCACCGCCATGGTCGAGCGGATCCACGACCAGCTCACCGCCTACCTCCCGCAGCGGCCCGGGTGCGTCGTCGTCGAGACCGGCGGGCGGGCGCCCGAGGAAACCTACGACGCCGTCGTCGCCCAGCTGAGCGGGCGGTGACGCGGTCCGGTTCACTGTCGGCATGGCGGGCATCCCGGAATTCGCGCTGCGGCAGATCGAGCGCTGGTGTGCCCGACGCGTGCCCGAGCACCTGCGGGACCAGGTGCGGGTCGAGTGCCGCACGCGGGGGCGGGCCGTCACCATCGTCGAGCTGCGGGGCGGGAGCGAGCAGAAGATCGCGCAGCTGCGCGTCGACGACTTCGGGATCTGGTCGGTGTTCTGGGCCGAGGAGAACGGGCGGTGGCTGGCGCACCCGGACGCGCCCGTCGCGAGCACGCCGCCGCCGTTGCTGGCCGAGATCGAACGGCGCTGCGAGCGGGACTAGGCGGGCGGCGGGAAGCGGACCTCGTTGCGGTCGATCTTCGCGTGCGCCGCGGCCGGCAGGTCGACGCCGAGGCGGTCCGCCAGCTGCAGCAGGTACAGCGTGACGTCGGCGATCTCGTCGAGCACCTTCGCCTCCAGCTCGGCGTCTTCACGCCACGCGTCGGACTCCTCCGGCGTCAGCCACTGGAACAGCGAGGTCAGTTCGCCGACCTCGCCGGAGAGCGCCATCACGAGGTTTTTGGGCGTGTGGAAGGGCTCCCAGGCGCGGGCCGCCGCGAAGCCGCGCAGCCGCTGGGTCACGTCGTCGAAGGTCACGCGGCGATTGTGCCCGGCCGTCACGGTGCGCTAACGGCCGTATGGCGGATTGGCGTTGACCGGTGAATCTCTCACTCAATAGGTTGCACTTCGTCGGGATGCTTGCGGGGCCCAAGGCTGGGAAAGGAACGTCTTGAAGTACCTGCGGTCCGTCCGCGGCCGGATGCTGGGCATCGCGCTCCTCCCCGGTGGTGCCCTCGTCGCCGTGGCGATCGTCATCACCGCTTTCCTGCTCCACCAAGCGGTTCGCACGCGCGACCTCGCGGTCGAGACGGCGAACGCCGCGGACCGGACGGCTCGGGCCGTCGTCGCGTTGCAGGCGCAGCGGAGCGCGGCGATGGCCGCGCCGGAGCTGCGGACGGCCGCGTACGCGAGCTACACCCAGCGCATCGAAACCGCCATCGCCGGGCTGCGCGACTACGTCCGCCGCGCGCCGGACGCCGAATCGGCCTACCAGCAGACGACCGCCGTCGAGCTGCTGTCCGTCGCCGAAGGCATGGATCGCTCGGATTCCCTTGCGCTGGCGGGACTCGACGGCGTCACGCGGCGGCCGTACGCCTCCGCCGTCGCCGCCTACCGGGCCGGGCTGACGCGGGTCGCGCCGCAGCTGACCGACAGCGGCCGGATCGCTTACGAGTCGCTCACGCGCAGCGCCGACTGGAGCCGGCTGGCCGCCGCCGAGGATGCGTTCACCGCCGCCGAACCGCTGCCCGTGGCCGAATCCACGTGGCGCAGCGCCGCCTTCACCGTCTCCGAGCAGCTCGGCCGGCTCTACACCCAGCAGAGCCAGTACGCCGTGCAGCTCACCCTCGACGACGGCCGCCGCACGCTCGCCGGCGCGCTCGCCGCGGGGACCGCGCTGCTGCTGGGCGCGGTGCTCCTGCTGGTCGTGGTGCGGCGGCTCGTGGCGCGGGTGCCGGTGCCGGTCGTCCCGATCATGGTCCCGACCGTCTGCTCGCCCATCCCGCGTCCCCGCCACGCACGGTCACGACGGCCGCGCGTGCCCGAGCCGTGGCCGCTGAAAGCCGTGCTCGACGACTTGCGCCGCCAGTGAGCGCCTCACCGAGAGTCACTCGTTACTCCGAAAAGAGCACGCGGTTGGCCCACACGCCGCCTTGCCGGGCTCGGGCAGACTGGTGCGCGTGAGTCCCCCCTCGGATCTTCGCCCCTACCTGCGCACTTTGGACGCGGAGACACTGGCGGACCTGCTGCACGCCCAAGCCGAGCGTGACCCTGAGTTGCGGCACTCGCTCGAACTGCGCGCGGCAACCCAATCCGGTGACGTCAGCGAGGCGCACCGCTTGCTCGACACCGCCGTGACCGACGGGAACGTCGAGTACACCGCGAAGGTCGGCGCGGTGCTGGACACGCTGCAGCGGATGCTCGACGCCGGCAGCCGCGCCGACCTGGCGCCGCTGGCCCGGCGCACGGTCGACGACATCAGCGAGGTGCTGGAGCAGGCCGGCGACCACCCCGGCGACCTCGGCGAGCGGCTGGACCGGGCCGTCGAGCTGTACGCCCGCGCGTGCGCCGCCCGCCCGCCGGACCCGGAGAAGCTGGCCGGCTGGATCGTCGAGGTGGAGTTCGACGGCCCGGGGTGGCCGGTCATCGACCTCGCCGATTTCGCGACCGCGCTGGGCGAACGCGGACTCAAGCTGATCAAGTCCGTGGTGGACGACGTGCTCGCGGCGAACGTCCCGGGCCACCGCCGGGACGTGGCCGAACGGCTGCGGGAACAGCTGGCCGAGGTGCGCGGCGACGTCGACGAGCTGGTCGCGATCCTGTCGGCCAAGCCACCGCGCGTCGACGTCAGCCTCAAGATCGTCCGGGTGCTGCGGGCCGCGGGACGGCACAGCGAGGCCATCGCGCACGCCGCCCGCGCGCTCACCCACGACAAGCAGCCGCCGGCGCCGCCGGAACCCGAGGACGAGACTTCCCGCCGCCGCAAGGACTTCGACGCCCGGCCGGACCGCGAGACGTTCGCCGCACTGCGCGAAGCCGCGCAGGCCGCGGGCAAGTGGACGGCGCAGCGCCGGGACGCGCTGGCGACCCTGCGCGAACGCGCCGCCGAAGGCGGGGCCGACGAACTCGTCCGCGTCCTGCTCGACGACGGCCGTCCCGACGAAGCCTGGCGCGCCTGCGTCCGGTTCGGGGCGTCGCCGGAGCTGAAGCTCGAACTGGCCGAGCTGCGCGCGGCCGGGCACCCGGCCGAGACGATCCCGGTCTTCCGCGAGCACGTCGATGAGCTCATCGAGCGCAAGGACCCGCAGGCGTACCAGGAAGCCGCCCGCCGGCTGAAGCTGTTGCGCGGCTTGCACAAACGCGCCGAAACGCCGGAAGAATTCACGGCCTACCTGGCCGCGCTGGTGGAAACCCACCGCCGGAAGTCCCGGCTGATCACGGAAATCCGCACCGCGCGGATTGCGCTGCCCAAAGCCGTAACTTCCCCGCGCGCACCTCGTTGACCGCAGTGAACCGGTGTGCACGTGCACCGGGGCACCGCGAGCCCGCCATGGCGGAGACGTCCTGGCCAGCGCCGTCGCGGTGGCCCTGTCCCGTCGCCCCGCCCGGCGCCTCCCCGCCGGGCACGCGACCGGGACCCGCGCCAGGGCCACCGCGACCGGCTCGCCGGTAGGTGAAAACATGGGCCTATGAGCCCGGTTAGTCGTGCCCGCAAGAGGCAGCCGCAGCCCGTCACCCACAGCGTGACCGGCCTGTTCAAGGACGTCCTGAACGACTTCTCGGCGCTGGGTGCCGAGCCCGCGCCGGTCGACGTCGAGCTGCTCGCCTCCGAGGTGCTCGGCCAGTTCCACGACGTGCCCGTCGAAGACGGCGAAGAGCCGCTCGGCCTGGAGCTGATCGCCTTCGCGCAGCGCAAGATCACCCCCGGTGCGGCCGCGCTGCTGGCCGCGCTGAAGGTCGTCGCCGAAACCGACGTCGAGCGCAAGGCCGCCGACGCCGGGCTGCAGGTCGTGCTCGGCCGCGGCATCCCCGCGCCGACGTGGGCCGGTGACCTGGGCCGGGTGCGCGCCGGCGAGTGCTGGCGCACCGGTGACGTCTACGGCGACGAGTCGTCCCTGCTCTGCGTCTTCTCCCACGGCGACCAGGCGTACGGCCTGCTCGCGCTCCTCGACTTCACCGAGGGCGGCCGGGTGCGGGACCTCGTCGTCATCGACCAGCCCGCCGACGTCCTCGGCGAAATGCGGGAGCAGGCCGAAGCCGATCCGGAGCTGGTCGTCTTCGAAGCCGTCGAGCCCGCCGAGGCGCACCGCCTGATCGCGGACGGTCTCGCCGCGACCGACCACCTCGAGGACGCCGACGTCAGCGAGGACTACGCGCGCTTCCACGCGGTCACGCTCACCTGGTGCCGCGCGCTGCCGGAGCCCGCGCTCGTGCCCGAGGTGGCCGAGTGGTCCGAAGCCGAGCGGGCCGCGGTCGTCGAGCAGTTCGTCGCGGCGAGCGGTGAGGACGCCGACGCCGCCCGCGCGATCGGCCGCCTGCTGCTGGAGCACGGGCTGCGCACCGACCCGGCGAACCCGCTGCGCGTCGGCCCGGAGAAGGTGGCGCGGTTCCTCGAGGGCCTGCTGGGCGAGGAGTACGAGCTCGACGCCGACCACGAGGAAGCCGTCGAGCCGGTCGTGCTGGCCTGGGTGCAGTGGACGGGGGAGCGGGCCGGCCTGACCGAGACTGCCATCGCCGCCCTCGACGAAGCCGTCGCCGACTACCTCAGCGAGTACGCCGACGAGGACGACTCCCCGCTGGAGCGCTACTTCGACGGCGTCGGCGACCTGTCGCCGAGCGAACTGGCCGACGCGCTGGAGCGCCGGATGTTCGCCGTGCCGTCGCTGACCACGGAGATCGACGACGAAGAGGTCGACCTCGACCCGACCGACGCCGAGCAGCGCCGGGCGCTCGTCATCGCCGAGGCCGACGAGGACGAGGAAGAACAGCGCCTGATCCTGCGCGCGACCATCGTCGACCAGCTGTGGGACAACGAGCCCGCCGACGTCTGGCAGACCGTGGAGCGCCTGAACGAGGGCGAGCTCGACCGCGACGAGATCTTCGAGCAGCTGATCGACGCGCTGGAAGGCAGCTTGGTGGAAGGCGAAAGCCTCGAGTACGACGCGGACGCCTACGTCGAGGCGCTCGGCGAACTCTGACGGCTACGGCAGGGGGCCCGCCGGTTCGGCGGGCTTCTTGCTGCGGCGCTCCTGCAGCCGGTCGTCGAAGTCGACGACGAACGTCCCGGCGGCCATCGCGATCAGCAAGACCAGACCGAGCAACGCGCCGACCCACGTGAGGACCATCGAGAACATCGTGGGCCTCCTCCCCAGCTCAGAGCCGTTTTCCTGACTCCTTCAGGGTCGCTTTCCGAACGGGCGTCCGGTATCGGCCAACCGGTTAGGCCTCGCTGCCTCCCCTCGGCCGATCGGCCGGTGTTCGGGGGCTCAGCGTGGGAATGGTGCGCGTGTGGGTGACGGATCAGAGCTTGCGGAGCCGGACGCGGTTGATCGCGTGATCGCAGTCCTTGCGCAGCACGAGCGTCGCCCGGGGCCGGGTCGGCTTGATGTTCTCCATCAGGTTCGGCTCGTTGATCGAGCGCCACAGGTGCTTCGCCTCGGCGCGGGCCTCGTCGTCCGGCAGGCCGGCGAAGTGGTGGAAGTGCGACGCCGGGTCCGCGAACGCCGTGTGCCGCAGCTCCAGGAACCGCTCGATGTACCAGCGCTGGATGTCGTCGGTGTGCGCGTCGACGTAGATCGAGAAGTCGAAGAGGTCCGACACCATCAGCCGCGGGCCCGGCTGCAGCACGTTCAGGCCCTCGAGGATGAGGATGTCCGGCTGCTGCACGACCTGCTCCTGGCCGGGCAGGATGTCGTAGGCCAGGTGCGAGTACACCGGCGCGGCGACGCGCTCGGCGCCCGACTTGACGTCGGTGACGAACCGCAGCAGCGCGCGCCGGTCGTAGCTCTCCGGGAAGCCCTTGCGGTGCATGATCCCGCGCCGCATCAGCTCGGCGCGCGGGTACAGGAAGCCGTCGGTGGTGACCAGGTCGACGCGGGGGTGGTCCGGCCAGCGGGCGAGCAGCGTGCGCAGGATGCGGGCGGTGGTCGACTTGCCGACCGCCACGCTGCCCGCGATGCCGATCACGAACGGGACCTTCGTGCCGCGGGAGTCGTCACCGAGGAACGTCGTCGTCGCTTCGTAGAGCCGCTGGCGCGCGGCGACCTGCAGGTTGATCAGGCGGGACAGCGGCAGGTAGACGTCGGCCACCTCGGCCAGGTCGACCTGCTCGCCGAGGCCGCGCAGCCGCAGCAGCTCGGCCGCGGTCAGCGGCAGCGGAGTCGAACTCCGCAGTTCTTTCCATTGTTCCCGGTGCAGCTCGACATACGGGCTGAGTTCGCGGACCCGGGTCATCGCACACTCCTCCGGCCGTCGCCTGCACTGGCGCACGTTCTACCTGCGTGATTAACGGTAGGGCTTGCGACGGGTGAACGCGCTGTGATGTAGTCCACCCCCTGATTTTCAGGGGTTACCGCGGGTAACGGTTCCCGAAGACCTCGTCCCACGCGGCCGCGACCTGACGGGCGCACGTCGCCGGGTCGACGCCGCCGACGCCGGTGCCCAGTCCCGGCATCGCGATGGTGTCGACGTGCTCGCGCACCGGCCCGTGGTCGAGCTGCCCGTCACGCCACTGGAGGAACACCGCGCGGGCGGCGAGGTAGGGGTGGACGGTGTCGGCGGGCAGCAGCTCGCCGGGCTCGCGCATGGTCGGTGCGCTGATCAGCCAGGCCGGCTCGGGCTCGCCGGTCGGGACGATCACGGCCTCGCCGATCGGCAGCTCGCCGCCGTGGAACGCCAGCACAGCGCTGCGAACGCTCTGCTCGACGTCGGGGAACGCCCGCGCGTAGACCGCGTCGATGCCGCCGCGCATCCAGCCGTAGGAGTTGGCCGGGCTGACCACGGCCTGCGCGACGACGTCGAGGACCGACCCGCGGTGCACCCGGACCCGGCCGGCCAGTTTTCCCACGGCGGCGGTCCAGGCGGTGGCGAGTGGTTCATCGACGGCGCACAGCACCAGCTCGGGGGTCCGAGGGGAGACCGGGGGACGTGCGTCCCCGCGGCCGGTGTGCGTGCCCGAGTCGGCGGTCACAGTCCCCAGCATCGCAAAAAACGCCACCCGGCGTAACCGGTTCACGTACCGGCTGTCCGAGTGAAAGTCGCCACGCGGCACCCCCGTAACCTGGGCGCTGTGTCACGGATCGCATACTTCGGCCCCCGGGGGACCTTCACCGAACAGGCCGCGCGGGCGCTCGCCCCCGGCGACGAACTGATTCCGGTCGAGACCGTGCGGCAGGCGATGACGACCGTCCGCGAGGGCGGGGCGGACGCCGCCTGCGTGCCGATCGAGAACTCGGTCGAAGGCGTGGTGCCGACGACGCTCGACGCGTTCAGCGAGGCGACGCCGCTGGTCGCCGTCGCCGAGGCCATCCTGCCGATCCACTTCAGCGTGCTGACCCGGCGCGGGGGCGGCGAGATCCGGACCGTCGCCAGCCACCCGCACGCGCTGGCCCAGGTCCGCGAGTGGCTCGAAGCGAACCTCCCGGGCGCGCACCCGGTGGCGTCGTCGTCGACGTCCGCCGCCGCCGTCGGCGTGCTGGAGGGCGAGTTCGACGCGGCGGTCTGCGCGCCGGTCGCGGTCGAGCACTACGACCTCGACGTGCTGGCCACCGAGGTCGCCGACGTGACCGACGCGGCGACGCGGTTCCTGCTGGTCCGCCCGCCGGGCGAGCTGCCGGAGCCGACGGGCGCGGACCGGACGTCGGTGGTCGCCGCGGCCGTCAACCGCACCGGCACGCTCGCCGAGCTGCTCACCGCGCTGGCCGACCGGGGGATCAACCTGACCCGGCTCGACGCGCGGCCGACGCGCAACAACTTCGGCGAGTACCGCTTCTTCATCGACTTCGAGGGGCACGTGGCCGAGCCGCGCATCCTCGACGCGCTGACCGCGCTGCGCCGGCACTGCCGCAACCTGCGGTTCCTCGGCTCGCACCCGCGTGCGGACGGCACCCGCACCACGATCGAGCCCGGCGCCGGCAACGACGACTTCGTCGAAGCAGCGGTGTGGGCCGAAGCGGTCCGCAAGGGGGAGCTCGCGTGAGGCTGCTGCTCATCCGCCACGGGCAGACCGACGGGAACGTCCGCGGCGCGCTCGACACGGCCCTGCCCGGGCCGCCGCTGACCGACCTCGGCCGGCGGCAGGCCGAGCAGCTCGCGGTGCGGCTCGCGGGCGAACCGCTGGTCGCGGTCTACGCCTCGCAGGCGACCCGCGCCCAGCAGACCGCGGCGCCGCTGGCCGCGCGGTTCGCCATGGACGTGCAGGTCGTCGACGGCGTGCACGAGGTCGTCGCGGGCGATCTGGAGGGCGCGACCGACCACGAGTCGATCCGGGTCTACATGGACACGGTCCGGCGCTGGACGCTCGGCGAGCTGGAGCCGTCGCTGCCCGGCGGCGAGAGCGGCACCAGCGTGCGCAGCCGGATGCTCGACGCGGTCGGCGCGCTGCGGGCCAAGCACGAGCAGGCCGACCCGGACGGCGTGGTCGCGCTGGTCAGCCACGGCGGCGCGATCCGGCTGGCCGGCGAGTGGCTGGCGCCGAACGTCCACGCCGACGTCGCCAACGCGGCGCTGATCCCGAACACCGGTCTCGTCGAGCTGACGGCCCGGCCGGACGGGGTGTGGCACTGCCTGACCTGGGTCGACACCCCGATCTGAACGTCACGAAAGTGTGATCTCGTCACGTTTGAGAAACGTTTGGTGGGGAATTAACGGTGCGAACCAACCTGCCGGAGATCCGTACGTCTACCCAGTAGCAAGACATCAGGGAGGCGATTGACATGGTTCGGACGAAGCTTTCACGGTTGTTCCCGGTGGTCGCGGCTTCGGCAGGCGTTTTCGCGCTTTCCGCCTGCGGGGGCGGCGGGGCCACGCCCGCGGCCAGCAGCTCGACGCCGTCGACCTCGGCGTCGCCGAGCTCCACCACCGTCACCACGGCCACGTCCAGCCCCAGCAGCTCGACGCCGGCCTCGTCGCCGCCCGCCCAGCCCGCGGACAACGGGCTCTGCAAGGCCGGCGACGTCAAGCTCGCGCTCGGCCAGGGCGACGCCGGTGCCGGCTCGACGTACCGGCCGCTGCTGATCACCAACTCGAGTTCGAAGCCGTGCCTCATCCAGGGCTTCCCCGGCGTGTCCTACGTCGCGGGCGCGGACGGGCACCAGGTCGGCAAGGACGCCTTCCGCGAAGGCAGCAAGGGCAACGCCGTCAAGCTGAACCCGGGCCAGACCGCGGCCGCCGACCTCCAGTTCGTGAACGTGCAGAACTTCGACTCGAACACGTGCCAGCCGACCGCGGTGAAGGGCCTGCGGATCTACCTGCCGCAGGAGACCGCGTCGAACTTCCTGCCGTCCGAGGGCACCGGCTGCGCCAGCACGAAGATCCCCGGCAACCAGCTCGCGGTGAAGACGGTTCACCCGGCCTAAATGCGGCCGCAGATCTCCTTGGCCTCGGTCAGGTGCCGCTGCCCGGAGATGTCGTTGAAGTGCAGGCTCAGCACCATCCGGCTGACGCCGTCGATGTGGTCGGCGAGCGGCTGGTAGTTGGCGTTGACCTGGGCGGCGGCCGCGGACAGGGCGCGGGCGGCCGTCATCCGCTGCAGCCGTTCCGCGCTGAGGCCGGGCGTCAGCGACGGCTGCGCGTCCCGGCTCGTGTCGGGTAGCTCGCCCACCCGGTCGAGCGCCTGGCACGCCGCGACGGCGTCGTCGAGCGCGCCGGCGTGCACCCCCGACAGCCCCCAGAGCAGCCCGAGCACGCTGCCGCCGAGCACGAACCCGGCGACCGCGCAGAGCACCAGCAGCCGGCGTGACGGCTGCGGTGCGGCGGGCTCGCCGGTCTCGGCCGGGGACTCCTCGAAGTCGGGAACGGCGTCGGTGCCGGTGCCCGGGTCCACGGTGCGCATGGTCGCCTCCTCACCACCTGGGTGAGGAGCTATTTCAGCTCACAATCACGGATCCTGGTGCATCAGCGCCGCGGCTGAGTCCGATTCGTCACCGAGCGGGAACCGCCGCAGCGCCCCGAAGGCGAACGCGGCGATCACCAGCATGGCCACCCCGGACGCGGCGAACGTCCGCGCGGCCGAGCCGAGCGCGCCGGTCAGCACCCCGCCGAGCAGGGCGCCGATCGGGATCGCGCCCCAGACCACCGTGCGCCAGACGCCGAGCACCCGGCCGAGCAGCTCGCCCGGCACGAGCGTGTGCCGGGCGGTCGCGAGCACGACGTTCACCGCGACCACGGAGGCCGCGAACAGGCCGAACAGCACCGCACCCGTGACCGGCGAGCGCACCAGGCCCATCCCGCCGAAGCCGAGGCCGCAGCCGAGGATCCCGCCGACGACGACCGCGCGCCGGCCCGCCGCGCGCACCAGCCGCGGCGCGACGCCCGCGCCGGCGAGCCCGCCGATGCCGCCGACGAACGCGAAGAGCCCGAAGGCCGCATCGGACAGGTGGAGGTCGTCGAGCGCGTAGAGCACCAGCTGCGCCTGCGCGAGCTCGCTGACCAGGCTGAGCAGCCCGGCGACGACGACCAGCCGGAGCAGCAGCGGGTGCCCGCGCAGCCAGCGCAGGCCGTCGGCCAGCTCGGTGCGCAACCGAGCCGGCCGCGCCTCGCCGCGTCCGCGGTAGGTGCCGGTCAGCCCGAGCAGCACCGCGGCCGCGATCGCGAACCCCGCGGAGTTGAGGACGAACGGGAACGCGGCGAAGAGCGCGAAGGCCAGGCTCCCGATCGGCCCGCCGAGGAACGTCTGGCCGACGATCTCGCAGGCCTGCAGCTTGCTGTTGGCGGCGTCGAGCGAGCCGTCGCCGACGACCGCCGGGACCAGCGCGTTCGCCGCGCTGTCGGCGATCGTCTCGGCCGTCCCGATGACCAGCGCGGTCAGGTAGACCAGCCAGATCGTCATCCCGCCGGTGGCGACCAGCACCGCCAGCACGCCCACCGCGGCCGCGCGGACGGAGTTCGCGACGACCATCGCGCGCCGCCGGTCGATCCGGTCGACCAGCGCGCCGGCGACGGCGGCGAACAGCAGCCACGGCAGGAACTGGGTGGCGGACAACCCGGCGATGAGCACCGGGTCGTGGGTGAGGGTCGTGGCCAGCAAGGGGAGGGCCACCTTGCCGATGCCGTCCCCCAGGTGGGAGGCCGCGCTCGACGTCAGCAGCCACGGGAGTCTTCGCGCGTTGTCCATCGGGGCCCCCAGCACGTATCGCAGTCACCCAATGACTTCGGGTAACAGGATAAGGGGGTCGTCACCCGATCGGGGTTACAGTGCGGGCTCAGCCCCAGCCGAGTTCGTGCAACCGGGCGTCGTCGATGCCGAAGTGGTGACCCAGCTCGTGCACGACGGTGATCAGCACCTCTTCGACGACCTCGTCCTCGTCTTCGCACATCGAGAGGATCGGCTGCCGGTAGATCGAGATCCGGTCGGGCAGCACCCCGCCGTACGACGACGTCCGCTCGGTCAGCGCGACGCCGTGGTAGAGCCCGAGGATGTCCGGCGCCTCGTCGTTGAACTCCTCGACCAGCACGACGACGTTGTCCATCGCGCGCGCGAACTCGGCCGGTACCTCGTCCAGCGCCGCCGAGACCAGTTCTTCGAACCGCTCCCGGCTCATCTCGACCGGCATCAGCCGTTCGTCTTCGTCGACGGCGGGGCCGAGTTCGACGTGGCCGGGCCGCCGCCCCCGTCCGACGGCGGGCCGCCGTCCTGGGGCTGGCCGCCGTCGGGACCGGCCGGCGCGGCCTTGACGCTGCCGGTGACCGCCTGCAGGCCGCTCTTGTCCGGCAGGAGCGCCGCCACCTTGCAGTTGACCTTGGCCGACCCCGCGTCCCAGCTCTCCTGCTCGCGCAGGTCCCAGGTCAGGATCAGCTTCTTCTGGTCGAGGTCGGCGCCGCCGGTGTAGTCCGCCGCGGCCTTGGTGCACTCGGTGTCGAGCCAGGCCTTCTGGTCGTCCTGCTTCGGGTAGCCGTCCTTGAACTTCGTCTTGAGGTCGAGGGTCGCGATGATCTCGTAGGAGTGCGGCTTGGCGCAGTCGAGCGGGTCGCCGACGCCCTTGCCCTGCAGTGCGAGGCAGGTGCCGGGCTCGAAGACCAGCGACTGGTCCTGCGTCTTGGCCGGCCCGGTCGTCGGCAGCAGCTTGCCGCCCGGGCCCGCCCACTGCAGGCCGCACCGCAGCTGGCGGTCGCCGTCGTCCCACTGCGACGGCGTCGGGCGCAGCAGGTTCGTCGTCAGCTTTCCGTAAGGATCGAGGTTGTGGCCGAGGTAGGGCTTCACGTCGGCGGTGCACTTCTGCTGCGCGATCTGCTGCCACTGCTCCAGCGACGGCACCGGCGCACCCTCCGGGAACTGGGCGCCGATGTCCGCCAGCGCGGTCACCTCGAACAGGTGCGGTTCGGTGCAGGCCACCTTCCGCGCGTCGCTCGCGTCCGGGTTGTCCCAGGTCAGGCAGCTGCCTGGGGGCGAGTGGAACGCCTCCTGGGCGGCCGCGGACAGCTTGCCGGCGCCACCGCCGGAGCCGCCGGTGATGCCGTCGCTCCAGGAAAAGACGACACTGAGGGCGAGCGCGATGAGCGCGCCCGCGAAGATCCCGCCCATCACGACGCGGGTGCGCAGCGTCTGCGTGGCGGTGGGGAACCGATCGGCGCTGGGAGACATCGCAGTCCATGATGCCCGCGCCGCGCGCGACGTGCGCGATCCGGGTGGTTAGGGTGGGTCACGGTTTCGTGGTGGCCGGGATTACGGAGCGCACATGACGCAGGACAGCAACACTGGGGACCAGCCGCCCCCCGAGCCGCCGAAGCGCGGTTCGATGAGGTTCCAGGACTCGAACACGCAGCCCAAGCAGCCGTCGGTCGCCGAACAGCGGGCGCGGCAGCAGGCGCTCGCGCAGGAAGAACGCGACGAGGAGCTGGCCCGCCAGGCCGACGCCAAGGCGGCGACCCGGCGCAAGATCCTCATCGGCAGCGGGGTCACGGTCGGGCTCGTCGGCCTGGTCGCGACGTTCTACTCGGTCGCGAAGCCGGCCGGCGAGGTCACGGCCGTCTGCACCGACAAGGACGGCGTCGTCCAGAACGACGACTACTGCGACGACAACTACGTCACCAGCCACGGCGGCTACCACAGCGGTGGCTTCCTGTTCCTGCCGATCGGCGGTGGCGGCTACCAGAGCTACCGCTACAACTACGGCGGCACCGGCACCATCGGCCAGCGCGTGAGCGGTGGCTCGTACGACGCGCCGTCGTCGCGGACCAGCGTCAACACGAAGTCCGGCAAGTCCGTCCAGCGCGGCGGCTTCGGCATCAGCGGGAAGAGCGGCAGCACCGGGGGCACCGGCGGCAGCGGCAAGAGCGGGGGATCGTAGGTGTACCGGGACCGGCGTGAGCCGCGGCGCGACTGGCAGCGGATCGTCGAGGAGCAGGGACTCGTCTACGGCACGCCGGCCCGCGACAGCAGCGGCCGGATGCGGCCGTACTGGGACGAGTCCGTGCACTACGTCTTCGACATGGACGAGGTGCTCTCGCTCGAAGCCGACGTCGAACTGCTGCACTCGATGTGCCTCGAGGCCGTCGACAACGTCGTGACGACCGAGGGCTACCAGCGGTTCGGCATCCCCGAGTGGGTCTGGCCGCACATCGCCGAGTCGTGGAAGCGGCAGGACCCGCACGTCTACGGCCGGTTCGACCTGCGCTACGACGGCAAGTCGCCGGCGAAGCTGCTGGAGTACAACGCGGACACGCCGACCACGCTGCTGGAGGCGTCGCTGCTGCAGTGGCACTGGAAGACCGACGTCTTCCCGGACGACGACCAGTGGAACTCGATCCACGAGAAGCTCGTCGAGCGCTGGGCGTTCCTGCAGGACAAGCTGCCGTCGAACGAACTGCACTTCACCTGGTCGGCGGCCGATCCGAGCGGCGAGGACAACGTCACCACGGCGTACCTCCAGGAGACGGCGGCCGAGGCGGGGCTGGACACGGTGGGGCTGGCGATCGAGGAGATCGGCTGGGACCCGGTGCTCAAGCGGTTCGTCGACCTCGAAGAGTCGCAGATGGCGACCGTGCTGAAGCTGTACCCGTGGGAGTGGGTGGTCGACGAGGAGTTCGGCCGCAACGCCGTCGAGTCGCTGCCGCGGACGCTGTGGATCGAGCCGCTCTGGAAGATGATCCTCTCCAACAAGACGCTGCTGGCGATCCTGTGGGAGAACTACCCGGGCCACCCGAACCTGCTGCCCGCGTTCGCCGACGACCCCGGTCTGCTCACCGAGTACGTCCGCAAGCCGAAGCTGGGCCGCGAGGGCGCGAACGTGCAGATCGTCGCGACCGGCTACGAGACCCAGACCGACGGCGTCTACGGCGCCGAAGGCTTCGTCTACCAGGCGTTCGACCCGCTGCCCGAGTTCGACGGCTACCGGCCGGCGCTGGGCGCGTGGATCGTCGGCGACAGCTCCGCCGGCCTCGGCATCCGGGAGACCGGCGGCCTGGTCACCGACGACGGTGCGGCATTTGTCCCACATCGCATCGTCGAGTCGTGATAGAACACCGTCGCTGATCAGCTCTTTTCCCCTGGGAGACACACCGTGAACACGACCCTTGCGCTGTCCGACACGTTCGGCTCCGACCTCGTGCGGGGGATCGGCGCGATCCTGCTGTACGGCGTCATCGGCCTGATTCTGATGTTCGCCGGCTTCTACGCGATCGACTGGACCACGCCGGGCAAGCTGTCGAAGCTGGTCACGCAGGGCCTGCCGAACGCGGTGATCGTGACCGCGTCCGGGATGCTCTCGATGGCGTTCATCGTCGTCGTGGCGATCTTCAACTCGGCCAGCGACCTGACCGAGGGCCTGATCACGTCGCTGGTCTACGGCCTGCTCGGGATCATCGTGCAGGTGATCGCGGTCCGGCTCCTGGAGTGGGCGACCCGCATCGACGTGGCCTCGACCATCGAGAGCGAGAAGTTCGCCCCGGTCAGCATCGTGGTCGCGGCCGCGCACATCGGCCTGGGCCTCGTGGTGGCGGTCGGCATCTCCTGACGCCCGACCCCATGAACGACGTGAGCCGGGTCACGCAGCGCGTGGCCCGGCTCTGCCATTCGCACTAGCGTGGGTCTGGTGCGCCTGCTGAGGACACCGGAAGACCGGTTCACGGACCTGCCCGACTTCCCCTTCGAGCCGAAGTACGCGGAGCTCGACGACCCGCACGGCGGCGTGATCAGAGTGGGTTACGTGGAGGCGGGCCCGGCCGACGGCCCGGTCGTGCTCCTGCTCCACGGCGAACCCAGCTGGTCGTACCTGTACCGCAAGATGCTCCCGGTGCTCGCGTCCGCGGGCCTGCGCGCGATCGCCCCGGACCTGGTCGGCTTCGGCCGCTCGGACAAGCCGGGCGACCTGGTCGACCACACCTACGCCCGGCACGTCGAGTGGATGCGCGGCTTCGCGTTCGACGCGCTGGACCTGCACGACGTGACGCTCGTCGGCCAGGACTGGGGCGGCCTGATCGGCCTCCGCCTGGTCGCTGAGCACCCTTCGCGCTTCGCCCGGGTCGTCGCGGCCAACACCGGCCTGCCCACCGGCGACGTCGACATGCCACCGCAGTGGCACGCGTTCCGCGAGGCCGTGGACAAGGCCCAGGTGCTGGACGTCGCCCGGTTCGTCCAGTCGGGCTGCCGGTCTCCCCTGACGGAGCAGGAGCGGGCGGCGTACGACGCACCGTTCCCGAACGAGATGTACAAGGCAGGCCCCCGGGCGATGCCGTCCCTGGTCCCGTACCGCCCCGACGACCCGGCTTCAGCGGCGAACCGCACGGCCTGGCGAACGCTGACGGAACTGGACCTGCCGTTCCTGGTGGCGTTCTCCGACAGCGACCCGATCACCGGCGGGATGTCCCCGATCCTGCAGCGCTCGATGAAGGGCGCCCAGGGGATCGACCACCCGGTGATCGCCGGCGCGGGACATTTCCTGCAGGAGGACGCGGGCGAGGAGCTGGCCGAGCACGTGGTGCGCTTCGTCAGGGGCTAGCAGCAAACCGGGAACCGCCGGCCGGCAACGCAACCCGACCACGAGGTCACCAGACCTCCCCCGCCCCTCGTCCCAGCCTGCACTTCAGCCGACGGTCGGGTTTGTCAAGGCACGCTTTCCCGCCTTGACAAACCCGGGCGGCGGCTGAAAATCCCACCGGAGGGGCGGGGGAGGTCGGACCCGCTTTCCGCCGGTGAACAAGCAAAAGCTGTCCTCGCCGGACGGGCAGGCTCCGGGATGACCACCAGCCCCGCTGTCCCCTCACCTTCTCGAGGGGGTCGCTGGGTGGTCATCCCGTCGCCTGAGCGAGGCCTATCACTTTGAGCCGGGCCCGCAAGCTTGCGCTGTCCACTCGCGTTGGACTCTGGGTTGCGGGCCCGGCTCAAAGTGATTTGACGGCCTCAGGCGACGGGAGGACCACCCAGCTCTTCGGGTCAAAGCGCTGCGTGGGTTGCTGACAGGGCGTCCACCAGGATGTTCAGGCCCTCCTGGGCCTCCTCGGCGGTCAGGGTCATCGGGGGGCCCAGGCGCAGGACGTTGCCGTGCAGGCCGCCCTTGCCGATCAGGAGGCCGCGCTTCTTCGTCTCCTCCAGCATCCTTGCGGCGGCCGGGACGTTCGGCTCGGTCGTGCCCGGTTTGATCAGCTCCACGCCGATCATCAGGCCCTTGCCTCGTACCTCGGCGACGATCGGCGACTCGGCGGCTCGCAGGCCGGAGATGAGCTGCGAGCCGCGGGCCGCGCAGTTGGCCTGGAGGTCGTGGTCCTTGATGTAGTCCAGGACCGCCGTCGCGCCGGCCATCGACACCGGGTTGCCGCCGAACGTCGAGAACGACTGGGCCTGGAAGCAGTCCAGGACGTCGCCGCGGGCCACCACGCCGCCGACCGCCAGGCCGTTGCCCAGGCCCTTCGCGAAGGTCATCATGTCCGGTGTCACGCCGTGTGCGTCGATGCCCCAGAAGTGCTCGCCCGTGCGGCCCCAGCCGGTCTGGACCTCGTCCGAAATGAACAGCACCCCGTACTCGTCGAGGACTTCCTTCATCGCCCGGAACAGCCCGTCCGGGGGCAGGCTGAAGCCGCCGACGCCCTGGATCGGCTCGGCGATCAGGCACGCGACGTCGCCCGCGGTCGCCGTGTCCAGCACGTCCACCAGGTCCGCGACGCACGCCTTGATGTAGTCCGCGTCCGACATGTCCCGGAACGGGCTGCGGTAGCGGTAGCCGCCGTGGACGTAGTTGACCTTCACCGGGCTCAGCGCCGACGCCGACCAGCCGCGGTTGCCCGTGATCGCGACCGTCCCGAAGGACCGGCCGTGGTAGGAGTTGCGCATCGCCAGCACCTGGTTGCTGCGCCGGAACTGGGTCGCCAGCATCAGCGCCGTGTCGTTGGCCTCGCTGCCGGAGTTGGTGAAGAACACCTTCGCGTCCGGGATGTTCGACAGCTTCGCGATCCGTTCGGCCAGCTCGACCTGGGAGCGGATCAGGTACAGCGTCGAGGTGTGCAGGATGCCGGTGTCGAGCTGCTTGCGGACCGCGTCGCCGATCTCCGCGACGTCGTAGCCCATCGAGTTGGTCAGCACCCCGGCGAAGAAGTCGAGGTAGGTGCGGCCCTGGGAATCCGTCATGCGCCGGTCGTGGGCGTGCACGATCTCGATCGGCTCTTCGTAGAGCAGCGACATCCAGGACGGCATCACTGCGCGGTGCCGGGCGAGCAGCTCGTCGGTCATCGGGGCGCCTCCTCCGGGGTTTCCCTGGAGTATGGGGACGCCGTGAACAGCGCTTCAACGATCAGACTGTCGGGATAACCCAGTAGGGCCGCACAGTCTGTACGGACTACCCTCTGTCTTCGTGATTGACCCCAGGACTCTGCGCGATGACCCGGAAGCCGTGCGCGCGTCGCAGCGCGCTCGTGGTGAAGACGAGGGAGTGGTCGACAAGCTGCTCTCCCTCGACACCCGGCGCCGCTCTTCGATCGCGGCCGCGGACAAGCTGCGCAACGAGCAGAAGCTCCTGGGCAAGCAGATCCCGAAGGCGCCGCCCGAGGAGAAGCAGCGGCTGCTGGCCACGGCCAAGGAGCTCGCCGCGCAGGTCAAGGCGGCCGAGGCGGAGCAGAACACGTCGTCGGAGGAGTTCGACCAGCTCTTCCGCACCGTGCCGAACCTCGTCCACCCGGACGCCCCGGTCGGCGGCGAAGACGACTTCACCGTGCTCAAGCACGTCGGCGAGCCGACCAAGCTCGGCTTCACCCCGAAGGACCACCTCGAGCTGCTCGAAGCGCTCGGCGGCGTCGACATGGAGCGCGGCGCGAAGGTGTCGGGCTCGCGGTTCTACTTCCTCACCGGCGTCGGCGCGCAGCTGCAGCTCGGCCTGCTCAACATGGCCATCGCGCAGGCGCTCGAAAACGGCTTCACGCCGATGATCACGCCGTCGCTGGTCCGCCCGGAGATCATGGCCGGCACCGGCTTCCTCGGCCAGCACTCGAGCGAGATCTACCACCTCGAGGACGACGACCTGTACCTCGTCGGGACGTCGGAGGTGCCGCTCGCGGGCTTCCACGCCGACGAGATCCTCGACCTGAACGACGGTCCGAACCGCTACGCGGGCTGGTCGTCCTGCTACCGGCGCGAGGCCGGCTCGTACGGCAAGGACACCCGCGGCATCATCCGCGTCCACCAGTTCGACAAGGTGGAGATGTTCGTCTACACCAAGCCGGAGGACGCCGAAGCCGAGCACGAGCGGCTGCTCGGCTGGGAAGAGCAGATGCTCGCGAAGATCGAGGTGCCCTACCGGGTGATCGACACCGCGACCGGTGACCTCGGCACGTCCGCGCACCGCAAGTTCGACTGCGAGGCGTGGATCCCGACCCAGGACACCTACCGCGAGCTGACCTCGACGTCGAACTGCACGACGTTCCAGGCCCGCCGCCTGTCGGTCCGCTACCGCGGCGAGAACGGCAAGCCGCAGATCGCCGCGACGCTCAACGGCACGCTGGCGACCACCCGCTGGATCGTCGCGATCGTCGAGAACCACCAGCAGGAAGACGGCTCCGTCCGCGTGCCGGAGGCGCTGCGCCCGTTCGTCGGCGGCAAGGAAGTCCTCACCCCTCGCTGAATCGGGCGGATCCGCGGTGCTCCTCCGTTCGTCCCAGTACAGTCCGGGCCGAACGGGAGGATTCATGCGCAACAAGTGGCAGGTCGCGGCGGCGGTGGCCGCCGCGGCCGTGGTGACCGGGTGCACGGTGACGGTCGGCGGTGCGGCGTCGCCGGTGCCGGGGCAGGGCCCGGTCGCCAAGGCCGTCAACGCCTGTGACCTGCTCGACGAAGCCCAGGTCGACGCGCTCGGCTACCGGTCGCCCGGCAATTCGGTGGCCGAGAACAAGGACCGGCTCCTGCCGCCGATGTGCCTGTGGAACTCGAAGGACGACATCGACCCGTCGGCCGTGCTCACCGTCGGCCTGGCGACGGACATGGACTTCAACGAGTACATCGCCGGTGCCGTCCCGAAGTCCTCGCCGCAGGAGATCGGCGGGCTCAGCTGGACGCAGTACGGCTCGATCCTCCCCGACGACTGCACGTTCTACGCCTCGCTCGGCGACAAGTCGTTCGCCTTCGTCGGCGTCTCGACCAGCAAGCTCGAGAAGTCGTGCGAACTGGTGAAGCTGGCGATCCCGCAGGCCGCGGCCCACCTGCCCGGCGGGCAGGACGCGCCGCCGGTCACGCCGCAGACCTCGGCGAAGCCGGAGCCGGGCGGGCCGCTGCTCTCGGCCGACCCCTGCGCGGCGCTCAAGCCCGACCAGGTGGCGCAGCTGAAGAACATCTCGCCGAACGGGGAGAAGACCGTCTCGAACGTCGTGCCGAACGCGTCCTACTGCCTGTGGGACGACACCGACGGCAGCGAGGGCCAGAAGGCGTTCGAAGTCTGGTACGGCCCGAGCACGCCGGTGGCCCAGTGGCCGGGCGTCAACGGCGTCGCCCCGGCCGAGACCGTCGACGTCGGCGGCAAGAAGTGGGGCGTCTACCCGAACCTGGGCGGCCTGCGGGTCACCTGCGGCGCGTTCCTGCCGATCACCGACACGTCTTCGGTGCAGGTGGTCAGCGGGTTCATCGGCGACGACACCAAGACCTGCGACGTCGTCAAGCAGGGCCTGCCGCTGGTGACCGCGAACCTGCCGGGCTAACCCTCGGAAACCTGGTCGGCGATGTGGCGCGCGATTTCGAGCGCACTCGTCGCGGCCGGTGACGGCGCGTTCAGGACGTGCACCTGGTCGCGCGCGGTCTCGATGAGGAAGTCGTCGACGAGCGAGCCGTCGCGGCGCATGGCCTGGGCGCGGACGCCGGAGCCGTGGCGGACGATGTCGTCCTCGGTGACGGCCGGGACGAGCCGGGCGAGGCTGGCGGCGAAGCGCTTCTTCGAGAACGAGCGGCGGACCTCGTCGAGCCCGGTCGGGAACGCGTACTTCTTCGCCAGCCGCCAGACACCGGGGAAGGCCGCGACCTCGGCGACGTCCTTCGCGGAGAAGTCGCCCCAGCGGTAGCCCTCGCGCCGCAGCGCCAGCACGGCGTTGGGGCCGGCGTGCACGCTGCCGTCGAGCATCCGCGTGAGGTGCACGCCGAGGAACGGCAGCGTCGGGTCCGGCACCGGGTAGATCAGGCCCTTGACCAGGCCGCGGCGCTCCGGCTTGAGCTCGTAGTACTCGCCGCGGAACGGCACGATCTTCGCCGACGGCGTCAGCCCGGCCAGGCGCGCGACGCGGTCGGAGTGCAGGCCGGCGCAGTTGACGAGCGCATCGGCCTGGACGACGTCGTCGCCGGTCGCGACCTCGACCCCGCCGTGGCTCCCGGCCCGGATGGCCAGCGCGGGCGAGTCCAGCCGCAGGTCGACGCCGGCTTCGTCGAGCAGCCGGACGAGCGCGTGGCAGACGGCGGGGAAGTCGATGATCCCGGTGGACTCGACCCGCAGCGCGGCGACGCAGGCGACCTCGGGCTCGTACTCGCGGGCTTCCGCGGGCGAGATCTTCTTGGCCGGGACGCCGTTGGCCTCGGCCCGCTCGGCGAGCGTGTCCAGCGCCGGGATCTCGCGTTCGTCGGTGGCGACGACGAGCTTCCCGCACACCTCGACCGGCACGCCGTACTGGCGCGCGAAGTCCACGATGGACCGGTTCCCGGCGACGGACATCCGCGCCTTGAAGGACCCGGGCTTGTAGTAGAGCCCGGCGTGCACGACGTTCGAGTTGTGCCCGGTCTGGTGGGCCGCCCACCGGGATTCCTTCTCCAGCACGGTGACGTCCAGCCCTCGCCTGGTGAGTTCCCAGGCCACGGCCAGACCGACGATCCCGCCCCCGACGACCACCACGTTGCGCACGATCGACCAGGCTACGCGAGGACCGCGGCGCGGTCAGCCCGCCATGCCCGCCGTGGTCAGCGCCTTCTGCGCGCTCATCCCCGCGCCGGCCGCGTACGCCCGCTCGAAGCCGTCCGGCCCCAGCGACTCCCGCACCCGGGCCCGCACCGAACCGGCGTCCGGATCGCCCGCGATCGCCGTCCCGCGCACGCCGGCCGCGGCGCCCAGCAGGACCGCCGCCTGCTCCGGCCGGGCGGCTCCGGCCAGTCCCTCCAGGGCGAACGCCACGACGTCCCCCGCGTGCCACCGGTGCCCCGTCAGCAGCGCCTCCCGGTGCAGCCGGCCCGCGTCGGCCGGGTGGCCCTCCGCCAGCGCCAGCCAGCCCAGCGAGATCAGCACGCCCGCGCGGGCCGTCTCCGCCGAGAACGAGCCACCGGGGCACTCGGCCAGCGCGCGCTCGTTCAGCGCCCGGGCCGCGGTCAGGTCGCCCTCGTGCCGCGCGAGGTTCGCCAGGCCGACGTACGCGGCCGCGCGGGACTCCGGCATGCCCGTCCGCCGCGCGGTGGCGGCCGCGAGTTCGTAGTCGGCCCGGGCGCCCGCGCGGTCGCCCGAGAGCAGGCGCGTCCACGCGCGGCGGCAGATCAGGTCGGCCACGTCGTCGGTCGCGCCGATCTCGTGCATCAGGCCCAGTGCTTCGTCCATCAGCGGCAGGGCGGCCTCGTGCTCGCCCCGCCAGGTCAGCAGCTGCGACAGGTGGTCCAGCGCCATCGACAGGCCCCACCGCTCGCCCAGCGCGCGGAACTGCGTCACGCCTTCGCGCAGCCCTTCCTCGGCCTCGGCCAGCTCGCCCGCCATCATCGCCCGCAGGCCGAGGCCCATCGGCAGCAGCGCCCAGCCCCACGCGTCGCCGCCGGCGAGCAGCCCCTCGCCGCGGCCGAGCACCTGCGCGTCGTCGCCGGGCGGCCCCGCGACGACACCCATCAGCATCACCAGCATCGGGTTCCGCGGCGTCCAGTCGCCGTCCACGGCGTACCGGCGGACCAGCGGCAGGTACTGCTCCAGCGCCTCGCGGGGGTGCCCGGACAGCGCGCCGAGCACGCACACCAGGAACTCCTCGGGGTAGCGCTCCTGGACCTCCGGGGAGCAGCGCGAAACCACCTCCATCGACAGCCCGGCGCCCTCGAACCGCCGTCCGCGCATCCACCAGTACATCGCCAGCAGCGGCACCAGCCGCAGGGCGAGCACGACGTCGTGCTCGGTGGCCCAGCGCAGGGCGGCCAGGAGGTTTTCGTACTCGGCGTCGACCCGGTCGAGCCACGCGAGCTGCGCCGCGGTCCGCAGCATCGGGTCCGCTTCCTCGGCGAACCGCAGGAAGTGCTCGGCGTGCGCGCGGTGCACCCGCTCGGTCTCGCCCGCTTCGGCGAGCTTCTCCGCGCCGAACGCCCGGATCGTCTCCAGCATCCGGAACCGGCCGCCTGCCGCCTCGACGAGGGACTTGCCGGCCAGCTCCGGCAGCAGGTCGACGTCGGCGCCGCACACCTCGGCGGCGGCCGCGGCGGTCGCGCCGCCGGCGAACACCGTGAGCCGCCGCGCCAGCTCGCGCTCTTCGTCGTCGAGCAGGTCCCAGCTCCACTCGACGACGCCGCGCAGCGAGCGGTGCCGCGCTTCGGCCGTCCGGCTGCCGCGGGCCAGCAGCCGGAACCGGTCGTCGAGCCGGGCCGCGATCTCGCCGGCGGGCAGCGCGCGGACGCGGGCCGCGGCCAGCTCCAGCGCCAGCGGCAGGCCGTCGAGGGCCGCGCAGATGTGCTGGACGTCGCCGATCGTCGTCTCGTCGAGCACGAACGCCGGGTCGCTCGCGGCGGCGCGGTCGGCGAACAGCCGGATCGCCGCGAACTCGCCGGCCTGCCCGGCGGAAGTCCCGGGCGGCGGGACGGCCAGCCGCGGCACCGGCGCCAGCTGCTCGCCGGTGATGCCGAGCGGTTCCCGGCTGGTCGCCAGCACCCGCAGCCCCGGGCACGCGGCGAGCAGCCGCGCGATCAGCCGGGCCGCTTCGTCGACGACGTGTTCGCAGTTGTCGAGCACCAGCAGCGTCGAGCGGTCGCGCAGCGCGCCGATCAGCCGCTCGACGGGGTCCTGGGGGCCGCCGCGCGAGCTCTCCCGCAGGCCGAGCGCGCCCAGCACCGCGTGGACGACGCCGCCCTCGTGCGGGGCCAGCTCGACGAACGCGACCGGCCCGGCGCCGGCGGCCGTGACCTCGATGGCCAGCCGGGTCTTGCCGGTGCCGCCCGGGCCGGTCAGCGTGACGAGCCTGCTGCGTCCGAGCAGCTCCACCACCTGCCGCAGCTCGGCGGCCCGGCCGACGAAGCTGGTCAGCTGGGCGGGCAGCGCCGGGAGCACCGGCTTCCCGGGCTCGCCGCGCAGCACCGCGAGGTGGGCTGCGGCCAGCTCCGGGCCCGGGTCGGCGCCCAGCTCGCCGGCCAGCGTCCGGCGGGCGTCCTCGAACGCGCCCAGCGCGTCGGCGGACCGGCCCGCGGCGGCCAGCGCCCGCACGAGCTGCGCCCGCGGCCGTTCCCGCAGCGGCTGCGCGGCGACGGTCTCCCGGAGTCCGATGAGGACGTCCTCGGCCTGCCCCAGCGCCAGCCGGGCCTCGACGTGGTCGTCCACCGCGTCCGCCCGCAGCTCCTCGAGCCGCGCGGCCTGGGCTGCGGCGAAGGGCGCCTCCGGCAGATCGCTGAACGCCGGCCCCCGCCACAGCGCGAGCGCGTCGCCCAGCAGCTGCGCGGCGCGGCCGGCTTCGCCGTTCTTCAGCAGCGCACGCCCTTCGCGCGCCAGGCGTTCGAAGGCGTGAGCGTCCACTTCGTCCGGTCCGACGGCCAGCCGGTACCCGGCCGCGGTGAACTCGACCGGGGCCAGTTCCTTCAACGCCGTCCGCAGCCGGGACACCTGGGACTGCAGGGCGTTCGCGGCGCCGTCCGGCGGGTGTTCGCCGTACATGCCGTCGATCAGCCGTTCGGCCGGGACGAACCGCCCGGCCGCCAGCGCGAGCAACGCCAGCAGCGTCCGCGAGCGCGGTCCGCCCACCGCCACCTGCGTGCCGTCCGGGGTCCACGCGGCGACGGCCCCCAGTACCCCGAATCGCATGTGCCCAGCGTAGGACGTCCATCGGGCCGCGGCGGGCGTCACTCGAAAGTGGAGTACGGCGTGGGCCTGTGAATCAGCTGAGCGTACGTCTATACACTTCGCCGGGTCCCCACGCAATGGGAGAGGTATGTCGTCCGAGAGCATTGCCCTTGGTCAGCCGACCGTCGGCGAAGAGGAACTCGCCGCCGTCGCCGAGGTCTTCCGATCCGGCTGGCTGGCCGGTGCCGGTCCGGCGTGCCGCCGGTTCGAGGAGCGGTTCGCGCAGGTCACCGGCACCGCGCACGCGTTGGCGACCGCGAACTGCGGTTCGGCGCTCTTCCTGGGGCTCAAGGTCCTCGGCGTGCGGCCGGGTGACGAGGTGATCGTCGGCGACTACACGTTCCCGGCCACCGGCCACGCCGTCGTCCAGGCGGGCGCGAAGCCGGTCTTCGCCGACATCCGCCCGGACGTCTTCAGCGCGGACCCGGCCCACGTCGAGTCGCTGATCACCCCGAACACCGTCGGCATCCTCGCCGTCGACGTCGCCGGCCAGCCCGGTGACTTCGACGAGTACCGGGCGATCGCCGACAAGCACGGCCTCTGGCTGTTCGAGGACGCCGCGTGCGCCGCCGGTGCGACGTACAAGACGCGGCCCGCGGGCAGCCTCGCCGACCTCGCCGCGTTCTCCTTCCACGGCCGCAAGGGCATCACCGCCGGGGAGGGCGGCGCGCTCGTCTCCGACCGCGAAGACCTCATCGCGCACGCGCGCAAGCTGCACACCTACGGCATCGAGCCGGCGATCAGCCGCGAAGGCTCGAACACGCTCCCGATCCCGGAGTTCCACGAGCTCGGCTACAACTTCCGCATGTCGGACGTCCAGGCCGCGATCATGAACGTCCAGCTCGACCGGCTGCCGGACCTCCTCGCCGCCCGCCGATCCGTCGCGAAGCGCTACCACGAGGCCTTCGCGGACGTCGCCGCGCTGACCGTCCCGGTGGAACTGTCCGATCGCGAGCACCCGTGGCAGGCCTACCTGCTCACGGTGGCGCCCGAGATCAGCCGCGACACCCTCGCGCTGCGCATCCGCGAAACGGGCGTGCAGTGCAACTTCGGCACCTACGCCTCGCACCTCCAGCCGATCTACGGGCCCCAGACCCCGCTGCCCGTCTCCGCCGACGCGTTCGCGCGCCAGCTCGCGGTCCCCATGCACGCCAACCTGACGGACGCCGAAGTGGCGCGCGTCGGCGAGGTCGTGCGCGAAGCCGTGCAGTCCCTGTCTTGAACCCGCCGAGCGAGGAGAAATTGGTGTCCGACAAGAAGGTGCTCTTCACCGGGGCGGGTGGGTTCATCGCCGCGCACGTGATCCCGCTGCTCATCGAGGGCGGCTACACCGTGCGGATCTTCGACAACATGACCCGCGGCGACCGCGCGCGGGTCAACGAGTTCGTCGCCACCGGCAAGGTCGAGCTCGTCGAGAAGGACGTCCGCTACGGCGGTGCGGTGCGCGAGGCCATGCGCGGCTGCACGCACGTCATCCACTTCGCCACGGTCTCGATCAACAAGTCGATCGCCGACCCGCACGAGTCGTTCGACATCAACATGACCGGCAACCACAACGTGTTCGCCGCGGCCGCCGACGAAGGTGTCGAGCGCCTGGTGTTCGCGTCGACCGCGTCGGTCTACGGCGAGCCGAAGCGGCTGCCGATGCACGAGGACGACGAGCTCAAGCCGCTCACGCCGTACTGCATCTCGAAGCGCGCGGGCGAGGACATGCTCGGCTTCTACGAGCGCCAGAAGGGCCTGTCCTGGAACGCGCTGCGGTTCTTCAACGTGTACGGCCCCGGCCAGAAGATCGAGGCGTACTACACCTCGGTGATCAACCACTTCATCCAGCGCCTGCGCGCCGGCCAGCCGCCGATCATCGACGGCCGCGGCGACCAGTCGATGGACTTCGTGCACGTCACCGACCTGGCGCGGGCCGTCGTCGCGGCGCTCGAGTCGGAGCGGGCGAACCTGCCGATCAACATCGGCACCGGCATCGACACCTCGATCGCCGCGCTGGCGAAGATCCTCATCGAGGCCGTCGGGGTCGACGTCGAGCCGCTGTTCAACGAGCGTGACGTGCTGGTCTCGCGGCGCGCCGCCGACATCACCCGCGCCCGCGACGTGCTCGGCTGGGAGCCGCGGATCACCGTCGAAGAGGGCATGCGGCAACTGGTCGAGGAATCCGAGTGACTGCCACCGCGGGGCCGGCCCAGGGACGTGCGATGCGCATCGCGGTGGTGAACAACTTCTTCCCGCCCCGCGTCGGCGGCAGCGCGCACATGTCGGCGTCGCTGGCGGCGCAGTTCGTCGAGGAAGGGCACGAGGTACTGGCGATCACGGCCGCCTACGGCGAGGCCCCGGCCGAGGAGGAGCGCGACGGCTACCGCGTCGTGCGCCTCCCGGCGGTGAAGATGCCGCAGATCGGCCTGTCGATCGACTTCGACATGAGCTTCGCGTCGCCGCGGCCGGGCAACTGGCGGCGGCTGTGGAAGCTGCTCGACGAGTTCAAGCCGGACGCGATCCACCTGCACGGCCAGTTCTTCGACCTGTCGTGGCTGGCCGGCATCTACGCGCGGCGGCACGGCGTCCCGACGCTGCTGACCATCCACACGCTCCTGATCAGCGACAACAAGCTGTACGGCAGTGTGTTCCGGCTGCTGGACGCGGTGCTGGTCCGGCCGATGCTGGCCTACATCAAGCCGCGGTACGTGATCCTCGACAAGCTGGGCGTCGACTACTGCGTCGACCGCTACGGCACGAGCGACGCGAACTCGGAGTACTTCCCGATCGCGGTCGACACCGGGCACTTCGCGAAGCCGGTGACGAAGGACGTCCGCGCGGAGCACGAAATCGGCGACGCCCCGCTGATCGTCTCGCTGGGCCACGTCATCCCGCTGCGCAACCGGCTGCCGCTGATCGAGGCCCTGCCGTCCATTTTGGACAAGCACCCCGGCGTCCGGGTGGTCGTGGTCGGCCGCGTCTACCACGACGCCTTCCTGAAGCGGGCGGCGGAACTGGGCGTCTCGGACGCACTGGTCGTCACGGGCGCGGTCCCGAAGGAAGACGTCCCGGCGTACTTCGCGGCGGCGGACATCGTGACGCACGACCTCAACGGTGGCTGCGGCACGGCGTCCCTGGAGGCGATGCTCTCGGGCACGGCGACGATCGCGTCGGTCACCGAGGACAACTACCCGGGCATCGAGCTGCGCAACGGCGAGAACGTCCTGCTGGTCCGCCCGGACGACGCGGAAGCCGTGGCCCGCACGGTGGTCGAGCTGCTCGACGACCCGGAGCGCCGGGCCCGGATCGCGCAGCGCGAGAGCGAGATGGTGCGCTCGAACTTCGGCCTCGACGTCGTCGCGGAGGAGCACCTGCGCACCTTCGAGAAGCTGGTGTCGGAAGCCGATGTTCTTCGATGACGAGCGCAGCCACCGGCTGCGCCCGCAGATCCTGACCGAGCTCGTCTCGCAGTACATGAACGACGCCGAGCGGGCTCAGTTCTACGGGCTGCCTTCGACGTGCCGCGTGCGTGAGCGCGTGAAGATCATCAGCCCCGAGAACCTCAAGATGGGCGACCACTGCTGGGTGGGCGAGGGCGCGGCCCTCGACGCGAGCGGCGGCCTGGAGATCGGCGAGCACACCAGCATCGGCCTGAACACGCTGATCTTCACGCACTCGAGCTGGCTGGCGAACATGACGCTGCAGAACCACTCGGGCAGTGACCTGATCGAACGCAAACCGGTGAAGATCGGCAAGGGCTGCTTCATCGGCGGCCTGGTGGTCATCATGGCGGGCGTGACGATCGGCGACTTCGCCACGGTGCAGCCGAATTCGGTGGTGGCCAAGGACGTGCCGCCGCGAACGCTGGTGGCGGGCAACCCGGCGCGGGTGTTCCAGCGGTACGACGAGGAGTACATCCAGTCCGAAGTGGACCGGGTGCGGGCGGAGAACGCGCGCCGCCGCGAGATCGCGGAGTCACACGGGCAGAACACTTCGGGCTGGGGAGCCCCATCGGGCGACTACACGGAGGAGTAGCGATCCGGCAGGCTCGGATGTCGTGGAGTTGCCTCGCGACATCCTGTCCCTCGAAGACTGGACAAGCCTGCCGGAGACCTCCGAGCACCACGTCGAAGTGGTCGAGGTGCTGTCCGAGGGCACCCGGCGGACCGACCAGGTCACCAAGTTCTCCGGCGTCGCCGAACTCGACTTCGCCGGTACTCCGCTCACCCTCGACCTGAACGCCCTCACCACCAGGCGCGCCCAGCGGCCCTAGCTGGATGACGGCAGCGCCGGCGCCGACCGCCGGCGCCGCCGTCGTGAAACCGCCCGGGTGGACGCTGCAGCAGGTCAGCGTCCTCCGGCGGCGAAGCTCGCGCACGTAGGCGCACGTCCGACAATCTAGTCCTTCGTGACCGAGCGCGAGATATCGGTTACACAACGTTTAAAGGCGTTCGCCGAGCAGTTTCGCGAGCGATTCGCAGACGTCGGCCCGGCTGCGGCCCATCTCGACCTCGGCGACCCGCAGCTGTCCGTGCGCGTGCTTGGCGACCACGACCAGTGAGCTGTAGCCCGTCCCGTAGCAGTAGCTCGCCACTTCACCCGCGCCCGCGACCGGCTTCGGGGGCTCCGAGCACTCCGACTCCAGCTGCTTGACCATCGCGGCCGGCGACTTGCCACCCGAAACCGCGAGGACGTAGAGCTCACCGACCGGGTAGGAGCACCGGAACGCCTTGCCGGGGCCGATCTGTTCGGGCGGCATCTCGCTCGGCTCCCGGGTGTTCCAGGCGACGCCGAGGACCTGCGCCAGCTCGACGTTGCCCAGGAGCGGACAGGCCCCGGTCAGCTTGGCCGGCGACACCACCGGCGTGAACGTCGGCGGTACCGGTGTGGGCGTCGGCTTCGGCTTGCTCGCCGTGGTGGACGACGGCGGTGCGGACGGCGCCGCCGCTGTCGTGGTGGAGCCGCCCGAACACGCTGCGACGCAGGTCAGCAGGCATGCGGCGGCGAGGATCCCCCTCAATGAACGCATGGGGTCAATCTAGCCCGCGCGTACGCTCGGAAGATCGACGAGCAACCTTTCCGCGGCCCGCCCGTCGCTGGGTGAGGAACAGGGGGTGGCGCATGGCTCGCGGCGACGACGAGTTCGCGGAGTTCGTCCGCGCGTCCTCGGCCCGGCTCACCCACGCCGCGTTCCTGCTCACCGGTGACCGCCACCAGGCCGAGGACGCCGCCCAGACCGCGTTCACCCGCACCTACGCCGCCTGGTCGCGCGTGCGGCACAAGGATGCCTACGGCTACGCGCGCACCGTCCTGGTGAACCACGTCATCGACGGCTGGCGGCGCCCGATCCGCGAGTACGCCACCGAGGCGATGCCCGAGCGGCAGGACCGCCTCGACGTCGACAAGGCCGTCACCCAGCGCGCGTGGCTCACCGCCGTGCTCAAGACGCTCACCGACCGCGAACGCGCCGTCGTCGTGCTGCGGCACTTCTTCGACCTGCCGGAAGCCGACGTAGCCCGTGAGCTCGGGGTTTCGGTGGGTACCGTGAAGAGCACGAATTCGCGGGCGCTGGCCAAGCTGCGGATCGAAGCGGGCACCGAAGACACGCTGATCGGGGGGAGCGGGAGATGAACGACCTCGACGACTTCCGCGCCGCGCTCCGGCAGCCGCCCGACGAGCCGTTCGCCGAGCCCGACCTCGCCGCGATCATGGCCGGCGGTGCGCGCCTGCGCCGTCGCCGCCGGGTGCTCACGGGCACCGCCGGGATCGCCGCCGCGGCCGCCGTCGTGCTCGTGTTCGTCTTCGCCATCCAGGTGCGGCAGCCCGCGCCGGCGCCGGTCGCGCAGCCGCCGGCCCCCGTGCCGTCCACGCTGACGACCGCGCCGACGACCGCGGCACCGGCCGAGGCGCCGCCGATCGGGGACGTCATCGGGACCGGGATCAAGACCGCCCGCGGCGAGATCGTCTTCTTCGCGCGCGCGGTCGACCTGCCGCAGCTGCCGGACATCCACTTCGGCCTGGTGGCCGGGTTCCGCTCCGGCGAGACGTTGCAGCCGGTGCTCATGACGAACGAGTTCCGCGGATCCGACCGGTCGTTCGGCTTCCACGCGACCGACGGCGGCGAGCTCTCCGGCGACGAGGTCATCCCCGTCTTCGGCTACTTCGCCGGCCAAGCGGCGCGGATCACGACCACCGTGCACGGCAAGACCGTCGAAGCGAGCCTGGCGAGGTGGAGCGGGGATCCGGCCGTGGTCGTCTTCTGGTTCGACCCCGCCGCCGTCCCGGACTCCGCCGTCCTGACGCCGCTGATCGCCTACGACGCCGACGGGAAGCGGCTCACCAAGTAGGCGGTACCCGCGGGGGCGGAGCGGGCGTAAGAACCCGACCGTGACCTCTCGACGAGCGTTCCTCACCGCGACGGCCGCACTCGGCCTGGCGGCGTCCGCGGCCCCGGCCGGTGCCGCCGAACCCGGAGACCGCGGGCCCGGCGTCCCGGTCCGCCCGCAGCGTCCCGGTCCCCAGCTGCGGGCCCTGCTCCGCCAGGTCGACGAACGGCGGATCGAAGCGACCGTCCGGCGGCTGGCCGCGTTCGGCACCCGGCACACGCTGTCGGCGCAGGACGACCCGGTCCGCGGCATCGGCGCCGCGCGCGACTGGCTGTTCGCACAGTTCCAGCAGATCGCGGCCGCGTCCGGCGGCCGGCTGACCGTCGAGCTGCAGTCCTACGTCCAGCCGCCCGCCGACCGGATCCCGGTGCCGACGACGATCACCAACGTCGTCGCGACGCTGCACGGCTCGAGCGATCCGGGCCGCGTGTACGTCGTTTCGGGGCACTACGACTCGCGCCGCACCGACGTCATGGACTTCACCGGGGACGCGCCGGGCGCGGACGACGACGCATCGGGCGTGGCGGTCGCGCTGGAGCTGGCGCGGGTGCTCTCGACGCGGCAACCGGCGGCGACGATCGTCTTCGCCGCCGTCGCGGGCGAGGAACAGGGCCTGTACGGCTCGCGGTTCATGGCGCAGCAGTTCAAGGCGGCGGGCACCGACGTCCAGGCGATGTTCACCGACGACATCGTCGGGTCGAGCCGCGCCGACGACGGCACGCGCGACCCGACGACGATCCGCCTGTTCGCCGAGGGCGTCCCGACCGCGGAGACGCCGGCCGAGGCGAACCTGCGCCGCAGCATCGGCGGCGAGAACGACTCCCCGCCGCGGCAGCTGGCCCGGTTCGTGAAGTCGGTGGCGGAGAACGACGCGACCGGCATGACGGTCCGGGTCATCTACCGCCGCGACCGCTACCTGCGCGGCGGCGACCACATCGGCTTCCTGGAGCAGGGCTACCCGGCCGCGCGCTTCACCGAGCCGAACGAGGACTTCGCGCACCAGCACCAGGACGTCCGCGTGGAGAACGGCGTCCAGTACGGCGACCTGCCGGAGTTCTGCGACTTCCCGTTCACCGCCCGGGTCGCGCGGGTCAACGGCGCGGCGCTGTGGTCCCTGGCGACGGCCCCGGGCACCCCGAAGGGCGTGAAGATCCGCACGGCGGCGCTGACGAACGACTCGGAACTGCTCTGGGACGCGACTCCGGGCGCGGCGGGCTACGAGGTCCTCTGGCGCGAGACGACGGCCCCGGACTGGACCCACGCACTCGACGTCGGCCCGGCCCGCACGGCGAAGATCGACCTGTCCAAGGACAACGTCTTCTTCGGCGTCCGCGCGATGGGCCCCGACGGCAGCCGAAGCCCAGCCGCGTTCCCGTCCCCGGTGAGCTAGGCGGCGGCCTGCGTGAGCACCTGCTCCACCACGTGGTGCGAAGGCAGGATCAAGTCGCGCTCGGTATCCGCGTCGACCTTGCCCTCCAGCAGATCGCAGAACCGGTCCAGCTGCGTCGCCAGCGGCTCGCGGGCGGTGACCAGCTCCGGGATCTCGATCACCGTCTGCTGCCGGTAGCCGAGGCCGTCCGGGGTGACCGAGTCGTGCGAGATGTGCCGGTAGATCGTGACGTCGCGGCGCAGCAGGTCGATCTCGATCAGCCGGTCCAGCTCCGAGACCACCAGCGAGCGGACCTTCTTCTGGCCCAGCCGCGAAGCCGACACCGTGGCCAGGCCGGTCGGGAACGACAGCACCGTCTCGATGGTGTCCTCGGCGCCGTCGACCGACGACGGGTGGAAGTACCCCGCGCCGGACGTCACGCGCGAAGGCGTCGCGCCGCCGAAGAACTGGATCGCCAGGTCGACGTCGTGCACCAGGAGGTCCCAGGCGACGCCGGTCTTGATGCGCGGCGCGTACGGGCCGTGGCGGCGGGCCATCAGGTGCACCGGCTCCTGCACCAGCGCCCGCGCGGTCATCACCGCCGGGTTGTAGCGCTCCAGGAGCCCGCACATCAGCGGGACGTCCTTCTTCGCCGACAGCCCGACGATCTCCTGGGACTTCTCGAAGCTGTTGCAGACCGGCTTTTCCACCAGCAGCGGCTTGCCCTGGCCGAGGATCTCCTGCGCCAGGTCGTGGTGCGCCTCGGTGGCCGAAGCCAGCACGACGGCGTCCACATCGGACAGCGAGCCGATCTCCGGCGTCCACCGGGTTTCGTAGCGGTCGGCGACGGCCTTGCCCGCTTCCTCGCGCGGATCGATCACGCGGACCAGGTCGACGCGCTCGTTCCCGGCGAGCACGCGAGCGTGGAGGGAACCCATGTTCCCGGTACCGACAAGAGCGATCCGATGCGTCATGCGCCCAGTACCTCGCGAACGGTTTCGATGATGGTGTCCAGGTCGGACTCGGTCAGGTGCGGGTGCACCGGCAGCGAAAGGGCCTGCTCCGAAACGGCCTTCGCGACCGGGAAGTCTTCGACGCGCGCGCCCGGGATCAGGTCGTGACCCGCGTAGCAGTCGTAGTCGAAGACGATCTTGGGGTAGTAGATGCCGTTGCCGATGCCGCGCTCGGTGAGCGCCGCGGCCAGCTCGTCGCGCGAGAGGAACGCGTGCGGCCCGACCAGCACGGTGTACTGGTGCCACACGTGCTCGCGGCCCGGCAGCACCTTCGGGACGTCGAGGCCCGGCGTGCCCGCGAGGCCCTCCGAGAGCCGCTTCGCGTTGGCCTGGCGGGCGGCGGTCAGCTGGTCGAGCTTCGCCAGCTGCGGGATGCCGACGGCGGCGTGCAGGTCGGTCATCCGGTAGTTGTGCCCGGCGACCTCGTACTGGTAGCGGGCACGCATGCCCTGGTTGCGCAGCACGCGCAGCTTGTCGGCCAGCGCGTCGTCGTCCGTCGTGATGACGCCGCCCTCGGCGGTGGTGATGTTCTTCGTCGCGTACAGCGAGAAGCAGCCGATGCCGAACGAGCCGGCCTGCTTGCCCTCGAACGACGCCCCGACGGCCTGCGCCGAGTCCTCGATCACCTGGAGGCCGTGCTCGGCGGCCAGCGGGGCGAGCTTGCCCATGTCCGCGGTCTGGCCGTAGAGGTGCACCGGCATGAGCACCTTGGTGCGGTCGGTGACGGCGGCCGCGACGGCGTCGGGGTCGATCGCGAAGTCGTCGCGCCGGATGTCGGCGAACCGCACGGTCGCGCCGGCTTCCAGGATCGCGTTGAGCGTCGCGACGAAGGTGAACGGCGAGGTGATCACCTCGTCACCCGGCTTCAGGTCGAGGACCTGGAGGGCGGCGACCAGCGCGGTGGTCCCGTTGTTGACCGCGATCGCGTGCTTCGTCCCGGAGACGGCCGCGAAGGCGTCTTCGAAGCGCTTGACCATCGGTCCCTGTGCGATGGCGCCGGAGCGCAGCACCTCGACGACGAGGTCCTCCGCGTCGCGAACGTCGACCACGGTGATGGGGATCATGGGCAGTCTCTCTCGGCAGGCGATTTCGGCGCGTCCGGTACAGTGGGCCGCCGGTTCTGCGCCCGGCCGCCCTGCAGCAACGCGGGCCACACGTTACCGGGCGCGGTAGCACGCCCAGTACCCAGCCGCCGACGAACGGACGACCACCCGTGGCCAACCGCATCCACCCGACCGCCGTCATCGGCGAAGGCGTCGAACTCGGCGAGGACAACGTCATCGGGCCGTTCGCGGTGCTCGTCGGTCCCCTCCGCGTCGGCGACGGCAACTGGATCGGCCCGCACGTGACGATCGGCACGCCCGGCGAGGACCGCAGCCGTCCCCACCCCGCCGCCTGGGACGAAGCGCCGACCGGTGATCCGGATCACGACGGACACGGCGTCGTCGTCGGCAGCCGCAACCGGATCCGCGAGTACGTGAGTGTCCACCAAGGGACCTGGCGGACGACGACCCTCGGCAGCGACGGCTACTACCTCCGCAACTCCCACATCGCGCACGACTGCCTGGTCGGCGACGCCGTGACGATCGCATCCAACGCCGTCACGGGTGGCCACTGCCACATCTGGGACGGCGCCAACCTCGGCATGGGCGCGGTCCTGCACCAGAAGGTCGTGATCGGTCCCGGGGCGATGATCGGCATGGGTTCCGCGGTGCGCCGCGAGATCGGCGCGTTCACCATCGCCGTCGGCAACCCGGCCCGCGTCACCGGCGTCAACGTGGTGGGCCTGTCCCGCCGCGGGCTCGACGAGGCGACCGTCGAGGCGCTCGGGCCGTGGCTGAAGGGCAAGGAAGGTCTCCCGGACGTCACGCTGCCCGAAGACCTCTCTACCTTGGTAAAGGCGTGGGACGCCCGCCCGCGCGAAGAGCACTAGGAGTCACGAACATGCCGGATGTCGCCCCCAAGCTGCGCGAGGTCTTCGTCGAGGCGCTCGACCTCGAAGGCACCGTGGACGTCGAGAACCTGAAGTACCGCGACATCGAGGCGTGGGACTCGGTCGGTCACATGGCGCTGGTCGCGGCCATCGAGGACGAGTTCGACGTCGAGTTCGACACCGACCAGGTCATCGACATGTCGAGCTTCAAGGTCGCCGTGGACATGGTCACCGAGCTCCAGTCGAAGAATGACTGATCTTTCCGGTCGCGTCGCGCTCGTCACCGGCGGGACGCGGGGGATCGGCCTGGCCACCGCCCGCGCGCTCGCCGAGGCGGGCGCGACGGTGGTCCTGACCGGCCGCGACGAGGCCCGCGCCAAGGAGGCGGCCGCTTCGGTGGGCGCGGCCTCCGGGCTCGCCCTCGACGTCACCGACGCCAAAGCGGTGTCGTCGCTGGTCAGGGGCGTCGCGAAGGAGCACGGCAAGCTCGACGCCGTCGTCGCGAACGCCGGGATCATGGAAGACGCGCTCCTCGGCATGATCCGCGAGGAGCTGGTCGACGCGACGCTGAGCACGAACGTCGCCGGCACGCTGCACACCGTCCAGGCCGCGGCCCGGGCGATGATGCGGAAGAAGACCGGGTCGATCGTGGTGCTCGCGTCGATCGTCGGCGAGCAGGGGAGCGCCGGCCAGACGGTGTACGCGGCGTCGAAGGCGGCGGTGGCGAACATCGCGAAGTCGGCGGCGAAGGAGCTCGGCCGGTCCGGCATCCGCGTCAACGCGGTCGCGCCGGGCGTGATCGAAACCGACCTGACCGCGGGCCTGAGCGAGGACGCGAAGGCGGAAAACGCCGGCAAGACGCCGCTCGGGCGCCTCGGCCGCGCGGAAGAAGTGGCGAACGCGATCCGGTTCCTGGTGAGTGATGAAGCGTCCTTCATCACCGGTCAGGTGCTGGGCGTCGACGGAGGCTTGGTGTTGTGACGCTGTTGGGTGCGGGAGCCCGGCTGGTCGATGTGGCCGGGGGCCGCACGCTGGCGGGCGCGGAACTGTCGGCCGAGGTCGGCCAGCGGATGGACGAGCTGGCCGCGCTGCCGGTCGGCGTCGTCTTCGCGCGGATGTCGATCGACCTGCCCAGCGTGCTGACCTACCTCGCCGCGTTCGAATCCGGCCGGGCGATCGCGCTGATCGACCCGGCGCTGGACGTCGACGTGCTGGCCGGGCTGGTCTCGCGCTTCCGGCCGGCGGCGGTGCTGTCGGCCTCGGGCGACGCGCCCGACGGGTACTCGGTGCGCGGCGACGACTGGGTCCGCGACTCCGCCGACGGTGTCCGGCCGCACCCCGATCTCGCCGTCCTGCTGCCGACCAGCGGGTCCACCGGCAACCCGAAGCTCGTGCGGCTCTCGCGGCAGGCGATCCTGGCCAACGCCGACGCTATCGCGCAGGTGCTGCACATCGACTCCGACGAGGTCGCGCCCACCTGCCTGCCGCTGCACTACAGCTACGGCCTCTCGGTGCTGAACTCGCACCTGGTGCGCGACGCGACGATCGTCATCGAGCCCTCCGGCGTGCTCGGCCGCGGCTTCTGGGACGCGGTGAACACCTACGGCGTCACGTCGCTTTCGGGTGTCCCGTACCACTACGAAATGCTGCGGCGGCTCAAGTTCGACCCCGCGAAGTACCCGACGCTGCGCACGCTGACGCAGGCCGGCGGGAAGCTGCGCGACGAGCTGATCACCGAGTTCAACGAGAAGATGCTCGCCGTCGGTGGCCGGATGTACGTCATGTACGGCCAGACCGAGGCCTCGCCGCGGATGACGACCGTGCCCGCGGAACGGCTGGCCGAAAAGCTCGGTTCCGCCGGGCCGGCGCTGCCCGGCGGGAAGTTCGCGGTCCGCCGGGACGACGGGTCGGAGACCACGCACCCGAAAATTGTCGGTGAGGTCGTCTACCGTGGGCCCAATGTGATGCTGGGTTACGCGGACGACGAGTCCGGCCTGGCCAAGGGCGACGAATTCGGCGGTGTGCTCGCCACCGGTGACCTCGGGTACCTCGACGAAGAGGGGTACCTGTTCATCACCGGCCGGCTCAAGCGCATCGGCAAGGTGTTCGGCAACCGCGTCAGCCTCGACGACCTCGAGCAAGCCGTGCGCACGGCGGCGGTCGGGATCGACGTGGTGGCGGCGGTGCCCGCCGGCGACAAGGTGGTGCTGTTCGCCGAGGGCGTCGACTCCGACATCTGCAAGGACGCGTCACGGGCGCTGTCCGAGCGGCTGCACCTGCACACGAGCGGGTTCGACGTGCGCCCGATCGACACCGTGCCGCTACTGGCCAGCGGCAAGATCGACTACCGGACCTTGGAGGGGCGGGTATGAGTGTGTTCACTCGGTCGCAGGCCGACCGGGAAGCCTTGCTGCTGCCCGAGCTCACTGCGCTCACCGCACACCACCGGGCGAACTCCGAAGGCTACGAACGGATCCTGTCGTCGCTGGGAATCGCGCCGGACGCTGCTTTCGCGTCGATCGCGGACCTGCCGTGGCTGCCGGTGCGGATGTTCAAGACGCACGACCTCAAGTCCGTGCCGGACAGCGAGGTCTTCAAGACGCTGACGTCGTCGGGCACCACCGGCGCCGGCGCTTCGCGGATCTACCTGGACAAGGAGGCGGCGGGCGCGCAGACCAAGCAGCTCGGCGCGACCCTGCAGGAGGTCCTCGGCGGCGAGCGGCTGCCGATGCTGATGGTCGACACCATCGGCATCATCAAGAACCGCCGCTCGTTCTCCGCGCGCGGCGCGGGCGTGCTGGGCATGGCGAACTTCGGCCGCAAGCACACGTACGTGCTCGACGAGAACGACCAGCCGGACGTCGAGGCGGTCAAGAAGTTCCTGGCCGAGTACGGCGACAAGCCCTTCCTGATCTTCGGCTTCACGTTCATGGTGTGGCAGTTCCTCTACGAGGTCGCCCGCGACCACGGCCTGGACCTGTCGAACGGCATCCTCATCCACTCCGGTGGCTGGAAGAAGCTGATCGACCGCGCGGTCGACAACACCGAGTTCCGGCGCCGGTTCAAGGAAGACACCGGATTGACGCGGATCCACAACTACTACGGGATGATCGAGCAGATCGGCACCGTGTTCCTCGAAGGCCCGTCCGGCAACTCGCTGTACTGCCCGGACTTCGCCGACGTCGTGATCCGGAACCCGGAGACGTGGGAAGAGCAGCCGGTCGGGGAGCCGGGCGTGATCGAGGTCGTCTCGACGCTGCCGCGGTCGTACCCGGGGCACGTGCTGCTGACCGAGGACCTCGGCGTCTACAACGGGATCGACGACGGCGACTGGCCCGGCAAGCACTTCTCCGTGCTGGGCCGGCTGCCCAAGGCCGAGGCCCGCGGCTGTTCGGACACCTTCTCGGGAGCGGCGGCGTGACCACCCTGACCCAGCGTTTTCCCGCTGCTCCTTCCGTTTCCGCGACCGACCTGGTCGACGAGCTGCGCGCGTCGCCGCCCGGCGGCCGGCTGCGCGTCGGTGACCCGCGGATCGTCGAGTTCGTCACGAAGTTCGCCCGCAAGCTGCTGGCCCCGGCCACCGCGCGCCGGTTCCCGGAGCTGGCGTCGCTCGGCTTCTTCCTGCGCAAGGGCGAAATCGCGAAGGCGCTGTCCACACTGGACACTTCGGGCCACGCGCTGCGGTTCCCGCGCGGCTTGGTGTTCCACGTGCCGCCGGCCAACGTCGACACGATCTTCGTCTACTCGTGGGCGCTCTCGGCGCTGGCGGGCAACCACAACGTCGTGCGGGTCTCGTCCCGCTCGGCGGGTGCCGCGGAGGCGGTGCTGGACGCGCTGAACGCGGCGTTGTCCGAAGTGGACCCGTCGGTGGCGGACGTGGTCCGGGCGACCCAGCGGATGGTGACCTACGACCGCAGCGACGAGGTGAGCGGCGCCCTGTCGCTGGCCGCCGACCTGCGCGTCATCTGGGGCGGCGACGGCTCGGTCGCGGCCCTGCGCAAGTACCCGCTCGCGCCCCACGCGCGTGACCTGACGTTCCCGGACCGCTCGTCGTTCGCCGTCGCGTCGGTGGCGGGCTGGCAGCGGGCGTCCGAAGCGGAGCGCCGCGCGGCCGCCGAGGGCTTCTACAACGACTCGTACTGGTTCGACCAGGCCGCCTGCTCGTCACCGCGCGCGGTGTTCTGGGTCGGCGACGAGGCCGGTGCCCGGGCCGCGGGGAGCGAGTTCCGGACGCTGCTGGCCGCGGTGCTGGAGACGAAGCAGCACGTCACCGAGCCGGCGATGGCTGTCCAGAAGCGCGTCTCGGCGTACGGCGCGGCGGTCGACGGCGTGGTCAAGGAGATCGCGTTCCAGGGCAACGGCCTGGCGACCCTCGAGCTGGCCGACCCGGCGGTGCTGCCGCGCGAGTGGCTCGGCGCGGGCACCTTCGCGAACGCGCGGGTGTCCACTTTGTCCGACCTGGTGCCGATCGTCCTCCGCAAGGACCAGACGGTCAGCCAATTCGGCTTCAGCGCCGAGGAGCTCACGGCGTTCGCGCACGAGCTGGCCGGCCGCGGAGTCGACCGGATCGTGCCGTTCGGCAGCGCCCTGACGTTCTCGGCGGTCTGGGACGGTTACGATCTGCTCTCCGAGTTCAGCCGCCTGGTCACGGTCCAGGCCTGAGGAGTTGCGTCGATGACGACCGTTGAGGACCTGCCGGCCGCCGGCAAGCCGCCGAAGTCCGCTAAGGCGAAGGTCCTCGACGTCGTCAGATGGGTCGCGATCCTGCTGGTCATCGGCTTCGCGGCCAAGCAGCTCGCCTCGAACTGGGGCGAGTTCTGGCACACCCTGCACGACGTCGCCTGGCAGTCGTCGCTGCTGAGCCTGCTCGCCCTGGTCGCGGCGATCATGGTGTCGACCTGGGGCTGGCAGGCGATGGTCGACGACCTGGGCAAGCCGATCGGCTACGCCCGCGGCGCCCAGATCTGCCTGGTCGGCTCGCTGGGCAAGTACGTCCCGGGCTCGGTCTGGGCGTACCTGCTGCAGATGGAGCTGGGCCGCAAGGCCGGCCTGGCGCGCGCCCGGATCTTCACGGGCTCGCTGATCCAGCTGGGCGTCGGCGTGGTGTCGGCGCTGGTGGTGTCGCTCCTGGCGGCGCCGGCGGTGTTCAGCAACAGCCCGCGCGCGCTGTGGCTGTTCGTGCTGATCCCGGTCGGCCTGGCGATGCTGCACCCGAAGATCCTCACGTGGGGCACGTCGCTGGTGCTCCGCATCCTCCGCCGTCCCCCGTTGGCCCACCCCCTGGGCTGGAAGGTGGTCGGCAAGGTCTTCGGCGCCTCGACGGCCGCCTGGTGCCTCCAGGGCATCCACCTGTGGCTCCTGGCCAACTCGGTGGGCACCCCGGGCTTCAGCGGCTTCGTCCTCTGCGTGGGCGCGATGGCCGTGGCGATGACGGTGGGCACGTTCGCGTTCATCCTCCCCAGCGGAGTGGGCGTCCGCGAGGTGGCCCAGGTAGCGGTCCTGACGGCAAGCGGCCTGACGGTCGGCCAGGCCACGGCGTTCGCGGTGGCCTCCCGGGTGATGTTCACGGTGGCCGACCTCCTGACGGCGGGCATCGCCGCGGTAGCGGCCCGCTCGACCCGCCCGGCGACGGCCACCGCCTGACCAGGGCCCCCACCCCCGGACCCGCCCGGCCGCGGCCCGCACCACCCCGCCTGGCCTCCCCGCGGCGCTGCCGCTGCCGGCCTGGCCTGGGTTGCCCACAGGTTGTCCACAGGGCTTACGCACATGTGGACAACTCGGCCCGCATCACCCCACGAGCCGGTAGATCACCGCGTCCGGGTTGTGGAAAGCCTCCTTCAGGAACGGCTCGCCCGCCAATCCGATCAGCCCGGCCTGATAAGGCTTTCCGGGCTCGGTCGAGGGTTTGCCGAGAATCACCCAATGGATGTTCAACCGCCGGACCGCGGCCCGCACGCCGGGGTCGCTCTCGTAATCGCGAAAGCGGTCCGCGAGCAACCGCGCGTCCGCCGGTGGCAAAGTTTCGTCGAAATGCCCGGCGACCGTGCGAATACCCGACAACGCATAAGTCCACGCTGTTCCGTCGAAGCGGTCGTTCATCGCCCATTCACCGGGCGCGGCCAGTTCGCCGAGCTTCTCCATCGCGGCCACCTCGCCGGGCGTCGTGCGCAGCTTCGCCGGGTCCGCCGCCTGGTAACCGGTGTACACGCGGGCGCCGTTGGAGCGGACGTACAGCCCGTTCGACAGCCCCGCGAACCCGAGCAGCACCACCACCGCCACGGCGGCCGCCGGGATCCGGGCGGGCAGCCGGTCGCGCAGCCACGCCTGCGTCGACGCCAGACCGTGCGCGGCCAGCACGGACAAGGGGATCGCCGCCATCGAGAAGAAGCGGTACGGGTCGTCCCACCAGGGCCGGGACAGGGCCATCACGATCGGGGCGTTCGACGACGCCACCGCGATGTACGCCAGGCCCGTCACCGCCGCCGTCAGGCCGATCCAGCGCAGCGCGCCCGCCCGCGCGAAGAACACGATCCCCAGGAACAGCGCCACCGACAGCCACACCTGCGGGTGCGGCTCGAAGTGCTGGAACCCCAGCAGCGCCCCCAGCGCCGTCGACGCGCGGTACTCGCTCGGCCAGCCGTAGTACGGCACCGCGCCCCTCGCCAGGCCCAGCGCGCCGGACAGCTGCAGCCACGCCACCACCAGCGACACCAGCGCGATCGGCAGCAGCGCGAGCAGGTCGCGGCCGATCCGGCGCCACCCCGTGAGCCAGCGCTGCACCAGCAGCGGCCCGGCGAACAGGATCCCGCCGAACAGCGTCGACGAGTGGACGCACAGCAGGCCCACCGCGGCCAGCACCAGCACGAACCCCGTGTCGAGCGCGGCCCGCTCCAGGTACCGGTGCAGCGCCACCGCGCCCAGCGGCGTCAGCGCCACCCCCAGCGCGAACGGCAGCAGCGGGCCGCGGTCCATCGACTCGTAGACGCCCATCACCGGCGCCACCGCCGTCAGCGCCACCGCGCCGGCCAGCACCGCGCGGCCGTGGAACTGCCGCACCAGCGTCACCAGCGACAGTGCGAGCAGGCCCGGCAGCAGCACGGTGTTCGCGTCCAGCGTCTCCGGGATCGACGCCCCGCTCAGCCGGTGGGTCACCGACGCCAGCAGGTGGTAGGCGTTCGGGTAGAACACCGGCGCCGCGTCGCCGTACCAGTTCACGTGGCCGGTGCCGAACAGGCCGCCGTCGCCGGTGTCGGCGATGTAGCGGACCGCGTTGCCGTGGTAGACCGCGTCGAACCCCTGCGGCAGCGCGCCCAGCGCGCCCATCCCGAGCAATGCGGCGGACAGGCCGGTGGCGGCCGCGACGAGCAGGCACGCCACGACCGCGAAGTGCCCGCTGCGCGCCCACAGGCCGGGCTCGGGCTCCGGCGGCCGGCGCTGCACCGCCAGCTTCCTGATCCCGAACGCGACCGCGGCGAAAACGACGGTGGAAAGCGCGTAGGTCAACGGGTCGAAGGGCAATCCCAGCGCCGCGGTCCAGGGTCCGGTCAGCCCGCCGATCGCGTAGCTCAGCAAGGGCGCCAGCCCGGCCAGGATCCAGCCGCGCAAACCGACGGCGAGACCGATCACCAGTCCCGGGACGGCGATGACGACAATGGCGGTACTGACGGAAAGCACGCGTGAGAGTAAGCCGCCGAAGATCGGGCGGCGGGCGCGGGGTGAGGCCGCTGATCAGCCAATTTCACGACGTTACTTGGACTGTCGTGATCGCCACTCGATCGGGTTATATTGGCGGAGGTAATTTCCTGATTGACTAACGCGCAGTAAGCGATCTTCGGTTTTTTCGGGTGCACGGGACAACTCGGGGAAAACGCGGAGACGACGTGAGGGGGACGGGTGGTCTACGCGGTCGTGGTGGCGTGGCTTGTCCTCGCCGCGATCGTGGTCCTCTCCTGGACCCGCCTCGACGCCGAGCGCGGCTGGCGCGGCACGGTCCTCGCGCTCACCCTCGGGCTCTCGCTGCTGCACCAGCTGCTGTTCGCGACCGTCACCGAGGACGCGCTGGTGTCCTTCCGGTACGCGCAGAACATCGCCGACGGCAACGGCCCCGTCTTCAACCCCGGCGAACGCGTCGAGGGCTACACGAACTTCTTCTGGCTGGTGCTGATCGCCCTGCCGCGCGCGGCGTTCGGCGCGGACGTCCACACCGCCGCCGTCGTGTTCGGGGTCGTCTCGGCGCTCGGCTGCGTGCTGCTCGCGTACTTCCTGGTCAACCGGATCGTCGCCGCGGCCACGCCGGCGGGCACCGAGCCGCGCGCCGCGCTCGGCGTCGCCGCCGCGGTGCTCACGGCGAGCGCGGGCGGCCTGGCCGTCTACGGGCCGTCCGGCTCCGAGGTCCCGCTGTTCGTGCTGATCGTCCTCGCCGTCGGCTACTCGCTCGCCGCTCGCCGCCCGGTCGTGGCCGGGGTGCTGGTCGCGTTCGCCGTGATGACCAGCCCGGAAGGCCTCGTCGTGGCCGTGCTGGCCGGGCTCTGGCTGGCCGGTGCCGCCGCGAAGAAGCAGCACAGCTGGTGGGCGCCGGCCGGCTACCTGCTCGGCGCGCTGGTGTTCCTCATCCCGCGGCTGGCCTGGCGGATGACGTTCTACCAGCACTACCTGCCCGCGCCGCTGGCCGCGAAGCTCGGTGCCGGGTTCGACGCGACGGTCGGCACCGGCTGGCCGTACCTGTCCGGGTTCGCGCTGGCCCACCAGGGCTTCCTGCTGCTCGGGCTGGTCGCCGCGGTCGCGCTCCTGCTGCGGCGCGGCTCGGCCGGCGAGGCGCGGGCCCTGATCTGGCTCCTGTTCGCGACGGCGCTCGCGCTCGCGGCCGCGGCGGTGCTGATCGGCGGGGACCCCGGCCCGTCGTGGCGGCTGCTCGCCCCGGTGCCACCGCTGCTCGCTGTCGCGTCCGTCGCCACCTACGGCGTGCTCACCGCGGACGTCGAGGCCAGGCCGGCGCCGTCGCCGAAGTCGTGGCCCGTCGCGACCCGGCTGGTCCCGGTGACCGCGTGCGGGCTGGCCGGGATCGCGGTACTTGTGTCCGTGTTCAGCCCCGAAATGCTCGACCGCGTGCGCGACTGGCGCGCGAACGGCACCCAGCTCGCCGAGATCGGCGGCTGGCTCGGCGAGTACCTGCCGCCCGGGTCCGTGGTCAGCGGCGCCGCGCCCGGCGCGCTCGCCGAACACGGCAGCCAGCTGCTCATCATCGACGTCCTCGGCCGCACCGACGACCACATCGCCCGCGAAGGGCGCCACGAAGACGGCGTCTCGACCGACTACGACTACGTCGTCAACGGCCGCCGCCCGACCGTCGCCGTGCCGGTCGACGGCGGCTACGCCGACCGCCAGCACTGCGCCATCGACCCGGTCTACGCGGGTCAGTACCAGGTCGCGACGTTCCGCCGCGTCGGCACGCCGTACTGGGTCGCCGTGTACCCGCGCGCCGAACAGGCGAAGTCCGTGGTCGCCGACCTCGACAAGGGCCCGGACTTCCGCTACGTACCCTGTCCTACGTGAAGCTCGAGGCCCCGGAGCGGCGGCTGCCCGCCGAAGCGCGGCTCGGGGCCGGGGTGTTCGGCGCGTCGCTCGCCCTGTTCGTGCTGCGGTTCCTGGTGCCGAGGCCGATCGCGATGTCCAACAACGGCGACGGCGGCCGCGTGCTCTGCGGCGCCGGGATCACCTGGAAGGGCCTGCCCGAGCCGTTCGTCCACCTCGCCTACCCGCCCGCGCCGGGGACGCCGCCGTGCCGGCCGACGTACCTGCTGACGCAGAGCTGGCTCGCGGAGCTGGCCGTCCGGATCGGCCGGCTGACCGGCCTGCACGGGACGCTGAGCCTGGTCGTGCTGGGCCTGCTGAGCAGCGTCATCGCCGCGGCCGCCGTGACCGCGATCGTGCTCGGCCTGCCCTACGCCCGGCGCGTCCGGCTGTTCGTGGCGGCCGCGCTCCTGCTGGTCGTCGCCGACTCGGCGTTCTTCGGGTACTTCGCCGCGATCCTCGGTGAGGGCGCGGCCTTCCTCGGCCTGCTGCTCGCCGTCGGCGGTCTCCTGCTGACCGCGCGCGAAGGCTGGTGGAGCTACGCGGGCATGGCGGTCACGTTCGCCGGCGGCGTCCTGGCGGTCAACGCCAAGGTGCAGACGCTGATCATCCTGCCGATCCTCGCGCTCGCGGTGCTGCTGGTCCGGCCGGGGACGCTGCGCGGGGCCAAGCGGTGGGCGGCCGCCGTGCTCGTCATCGGCGCCGTCGGCGTCGTGACGCTCTCGGCGCAGCGGAGCGTCGAACCCGCGCTCGCCCCCGACGGCACGTACACCGAGTTCCCCGGGGACGATTCGCGCGAGATCAACATGTTCAACTCGATCTTCCTCAACATCGTCGACGGCGAACACGACACCCAGGCCGACCTGGCCGCGCTCGGCCTGCCGCCGTCGTTCGCGCAGTACGCGGGCAACGGCTGGTGGCACCCGCACCCGGCCCGGATCGACCCGCTCTACCCGCGCTACCGCGAGCTGATGAGCCGGCCGAACGTCCTCGGCTACTTCGCGAGCCACCCGGGCCGGACCCTCGAAGTCCTGAACCGGGCCGCGACCGACCAGCTGACCGCCCGGCCGGACTACCTCGGCAGCTTCGACCAGGACGCCGGCTTCGCGCCGCACGCGCAGGAGCACCGGGTGCCGGTCGTGTCGTGGCTGACCGGCCTGCTCGCCCCGCTCGGGCTGTTCGCGCTGGCGCCGATCTGGCTGTTCGTGCTGCTCCGGGCCTGGTTCCACCGACGAAGTCCGCTCGGTGTGGTGCTGGCTTTCCTGCTCGCCGTGTCGCTGACGCAGTTCGGGACCGCGGCGCTGGGCGACGGAATCGAAGGCGTCAAGCACCAGTCGGTCGCGCTGTTCACGCTCCTGCTGGCCGTGGTACTGGCCGTGTGTCCTTCACCGCTGAACAGCCGCGCGTAACCTACGGTCGCGTAACCTGGCGCGATGGCCGACTTCGTGTACCCGCCCGTGATCGCCGCGGCCCGGACGATGTTCCGCGTGCTCGACAACCGCATCCGGGTCGAGGGCGCGGAGCACATCCCGCGCCGCGGCGGCGCGGTCATCGCGTGCAATCACGTCAGCTACCTGGACTTCATCTTCTGCGGCCTCGGCGCGCGCCCGGCCAAGCGGCTGACGCGGTTCATGGCGAAGAAGGAGATCTTCGACAACAAGATCGCCGGGCCGCTGATGCGCGGGATGCACCACATCTCGGTGGACCGCTCCGCCGGTCTCGCCTCCTACCGCGAGGCGCTCGAAAAGCTGCAGGCCGGCGAGGTCGTCGGCGTCTTCCCGGAGGCGACGATCAGCCGGTCGTTCACCGTCAAGGAGATCAAGTCGGGCGCCGTCCGGATGGCCGCGGCGGCGAACGTCCCGGTCGTCCCGATGGCGCTGTGGGGCACCCAGCGGCTCTGGACGAAGGGCCGCCCCAAGGACCTGACCCGGCGGCACGTGCCGGTCTCGATCCTCATCGGCGAGCCGATGCACCCGGCCAAGGGCGACGACTGGGACGTCGTCACGAAGGAGCTGCGCACCCGGATGAGCGCGCTGCTCGAACGGGCCCAGGCCGACTACCCGGACCAGCCCGCGTCCGACGAGGAACGCTGGTGGCTGCCCGCCCACCTGGGCGGCACGGCACCGACCCCGGCCGAAGCGGCCGAGCTCGACCGCCGCTGACACCGGACCCCCGCCAGACGGGTCAGAACCAGCGCTCGAGCACCTGCGCGACGCCGTCTTCGCCGGCCGGGCCGGTGACCTCGTCGGCCACCGCGAGCACCTGCGGGTGCCCGTTCTCCATCGCGACGCCGTGGCCGGCCCAGCGCAGCATCTCGACGTCGTTCGGCATGTCGCCGAACGCGATCACCCGCTCCGGGTCGACGTCCAGGCGGCGCGCGAGGTCGGCCAGCCCGGTCGCCTTCGTGATGCCGTGCGCCGACAGCTCGACCAGGCCGCCGGACGACGAGTACGTGACGTCGACCTCGCGGTCGAACAGCGCGTTCACCGCGTCGGCCATCTCCTCGGACGCCATCCCGCGGTGGCTGACCAGCAGCTTGATCGCCGGGTGCCCGAGCACCTCGGCCCGCGGCGCGGTCCGGCCCTCACCGTCGCCCCACGGGTTGTGGTAGTCCGGCTCGATCACGAAGTTGCGCATGTCGTGGTCGACGGCGCCGGTGGCGACGCGCTCGCTGGCCAGCCGGCAGCCGGGCAGCGCCTTGTCGAGGGCGTGCGCGATGTCGTGCAGCAGCGTGGGCGCGAGCAGGCCGTGCACCTCGAGGATCTCCTCGCGGCCGCAGTCGTAGAGCACGGCGCCGTTCGCGCACACGGCGTAGCCGGTCAGCTCGAGCGGTTTCGCGACCGGGGCGATCCACCGCGGCGGCCGGCCGCTGGCCAGCACGAACGGCACGCCCGCCTCGATCGCCCGCCGGACGGTCGCGATGGTGCGGGCGCTGAGCGTTTCGGAGGGGCCGAGCAGGGTGCCGTCGACGTCGGACGCGATCAACTGGGGTCTCTCCACCCCGCCATTGTCCCTGACACGTTCGGGTGGGGCCCCGCCCGTCCGTGCGACTGTCGGTGGTTACCGCTAGCCTCCGCCTTCCTCCCCACCACCACCCTCAACGGGGAAGCTTCGCTTCACTGTTACTTTCCGAACTGTGCGAGTAGGCATCGTCATTCTTCCGGAAGATCGTTGGTGGGCCGCCGAGCCGAAGTGGCGCGCGGCCGAGGAGTACGGCTTCGACCACGCGTGGACGTACGACCACCTGGGCTGGCGCAACCTGGTCGACGGCCCGTGGTTCGCCGCGGTCCCGACCCTGACCGCGGCGGCGATGGTGACGTCCCGCATCCGGCTCGGCACGTTCGTGGCGTCGCCGGTCGCCCGGCACCCCGTGCCGTTCACCCGCGAACTGATCACCCTCGACGACGTTTCCGACGGCCGGTTCGTCCTCGGCGTCGGCGCGGGCGTCGACCACCTGCACTACGACGGCGCGGTCCTCGGCGCCCCCGAGCTGACCACGAAGCAGCGTGCGGACCGCTTCACCGAGTTCGTCGAAGCGCTCGACGGGCTGCTCATGACCGACAAGTTCGACTTCGACGGCGAGTACTACCGCGCCCGCGAGGCCCGCAACCTGCCGGGCCCGGTCCAGCGCCCCCGCCTCCCGTTCGTGGTGGCGGCGAACGGCCCGCGCACGATGACGCTGGCGGCGCGCTTCGGCGCCGGCTGGGTGACGACGGGCAAGGGCGGCGCGACGGTCGACGAGTGGTGGGCGGGCATCAAGGAACTCACCGAGCTCTTCGACCGGCGCTTGGACGCGGTGGGCCGCGACCGGGCGAGCATCCAGCGGCACCTGAGCCTGGACTCGTCCCCGGTGTTCTCGCTGAGCAGCGCGGAGGCGTTCCGCGACGCGGTGGGCCGCGCGGGCGAGCTGGGCTTCACCGACGTGATCTCGCACTGGCCGCGCTCGTCGACCCCGTACGAGGGCCGCGAGGCCGTGCTGGAACAGGTGGCGAGCGACGTCCTGCCGGAGCTGCACTAGGCCGTCCGGGTGACTTCCGGGTGATCGGGAAACCGATTGCCGCCCCTCAGGCGTCCTTGTTTGCAGACGTCCGAGATCACCCCGGGGGTTCGGGGGCCCTCGTGGCCGCGGCTGGGGGGCCGCGGCCACGAGGGCGTTCTACTTCACGATCCGGTAGATCACGGCACCCGCGTTCCGGTACACCGGCTGCACGAAGTCGTGGCCGTCCAGGTGCTGCAGGCCCCGGGCGATCGGGGTGTCGCGGCGGATCGTGCCGCTGCCCACCAGTACGTAGTGGATGTTCAGCCGCCGGATCGCCGCGCGCGCTTCGGGGTCGGTGTCGTAGTCCGCGAAGTGCTCGGCCAGGTACACCGCGTCCTTGGGCGCAACACCGGCGTCGTAGTGGCCGGCCACCGGGTGCACGCCGGTCAGCGCGTACATCCAGGCCGTGCCGTCGAGCCGGTCGTTGAGCACCTTCTGGTCGGCGGGGATGCCGAGCGTGCCCAGCTTCTCCATCGCCTCGATCTCGTCCGCGCTCACCGGCGGGACCACCTCGCCGGGCAGGCCGTTGTAGTAGAGCAGCGACACCGTCTTGGCGTTGGCCGCCCGGTAGAACCCGCCGGTCAGCACGCCCATCGCGACGACCAGCAGCACCGCCGACGCCAGCCCGACCCGGCCGGTCAGCCACGGCCGCGCCCGCACCCACGCGCGGCTCCCGGCGGCCTTCGCCAGCCACCGCTGGGCTTCGCTCATGCCGTGCGCCGCGAGCAGGCACAGCGGGATCGCGGCCAGCGCCATCAGCCGGAATCGGTCGTTCCACCAGGGCCGCGACAGGCTGATCACCCAGTCCTCGCCGCCGAAGCAGGCGACGACCACGAACAGCGCGGACAGCCCCAACGTCGAAAGCAGCAGCCAGCGCATCCGCCGCAGTGCGGTCAGCGTCAGGACGCCGATCGCGAGGAACACCGTCAGCCAGATCTGGGGGACCGGCAGCACCTGCTTGAACGTCGCCAGCATGGCCAGCGCCTTCCACACCGGCATGTGCGAGCCCCAGGCGTGGTACGGGTACGACCCCGACGTGAAGCCGATCGCGCCGAGGATCATCGGCGCGGCCAGCAGCCCGGCCGCGACCATCACCGGCAGCATCCGCAGGACGTCGCCGCCGACCACCCGCCAGGCCCGCCGTCCCTCGGCGACGCCGTCGACGCGCCGGCCGCGCAGCGCCCGGTACCAGCGCTGCACCACCAGCGGGAACGCGAACAGGATCGCGCCGAACAACGCGCTCGAGTGCGCGGCGAGCAGGCCGGTCGCGCTCAGCGCCAGCACGGCGCCGGTGTCGACGCCCGGCCGCACGACGAACCGCTGCAGCGCGACCACCGCCAGCGGCGTCAGCACGATGCCGAGCGCGAACGGCAGCAGCCCGCTCGACACCGACTCGTACGCCCCGGTCGTCGCGCCGCCCGCGACCAGCGCCGCGCTGCCGGCGAACACCGCGCGGCCGCCGAGCTGGCGCACCAGCGCGACCATGGCCAGCGCGAACAGCCCGGCGATCGGCATCGTCACGGCGTTGAGCGTGACCGGGATCGACGTCCCGGACAGCTGGTAGACCAGCGCCCCGACCAGGTGGTACGCGTTCGGGTAGAAGGAGCCGTCGGGGTACCAGTTGACGGTTCCCATGCCGGTCAGCGAGCCGTCGCCGGTCTCGGCGATGTAGCGGATGCCGTTCGCGTGGAACACGGTGTCCCAGCGCTGGAACACCGCGGTCGTCCCGCCGCGGCCGGAGACCACGACGGCGATCGAGACGGCGGTCGCGATCGCGACGCAGGCGCCGACGGCCAGGTGCGCGCGGCGCGTCCACGGCACCGGCGGCTCCTCCGCGCCCGGCGTCGACCAGCCGCGCGCGGCGAACAGCCGGCGCAGGCCGAAGAGCACGGCGGCGAGCAGCAGGGTGACGGCGGCGACGCTCGGCGGGCCGTAGGGGACGTGCGCGATGGCGAGCCACGGACCGGCGAGGCCGGTGATGGCGTAGCTGAGCAGCGGCGCGAGCCCGGCCAAGGCCCAGCCGCGCAGGCCGGCGGCCCACCCGACGACCCCGCCGGGGACCGCCAGCACGGCCAGGTAGGTGGCCACCGCGGCGAAGTAACTCCAGAAGTCCTCGGGTGCAGGCACTGCTTTCCAGGTGTGTCGTAGGCCGAAATGTGATAGTCGGGTGCGGGCCGGGTCAGCGACCTGCGTACCCTCGACGCCCGTGAGCGCGCACACGAACCCCGCACAGATTACTGAAGCCGATTTCGCAGGCTACGACCTCGTCGTCGTCGGGTCCGGTTTCTTCGGCCTGACCGTCGCCGAACGGGCCGCGGCCGAGCTGGGCAAGAAGGTCCTCATCCTGGAGCGCCGGAGTCACCTCGGCGGCAACGCCTACTCCGAGGCCGAGCCCGAGACCGGGATCGAGGTGCACAAGTACGGCGCGCACCTGTTCCACACCTCGAACAAGCGCGTCTGGGAGTACGTGAACCGGTTCACCGAGTTCACCAACTACCAGCACCGCGTGTTCGCGCGGGTCAAGGACCAGGTCTACTCGTTCCCGATGAACCTGGCCCTGATCAACCAGTTCTTCGGCAAGTCCCACACGCCGGACGAGGCGCGCGAGCTGATCGCCAAGCAGTCGTCCGAGTTCGAGACCGCCTCCGCGCAGAACCTCGAGGAGAAGGCGATCTCGCTGGTCGGCCGTCCCCTCTACGAGGCCTTCATCCGCGGGTACACCGCGAAGCAGTGGGAGAACGACCCCAAGAACCTGGGCGAGAACATCATCACGCGCCTGCCGGTCCGCTACAACTTCGACAACCGGTACTTCAACGACACCTACGAGGGCCTGCCCGTCAACGGGTACACCGCGTGGCTCGAGAAGATGGCCGAGCACGAGAACATCGAGATCCGGCTGAACGTCGACTACTTCGACGTCCGCGAGCACATCCCGGCCGGCACGCCGACCGTCTACACCGGTCCGCTGGACCGCTACTTCGGCTACTCGGCGGGCCGGTTCACCTGGCGCACCGTCGACTTCGAGTCCGAGGTCGCGGAGACCGGCGACTTCCAGGGCACCTCGGTCGTCAACTACAACGACCAGGAAGTGCCCTACACCCGCATCATCGAGTTCCGCCACTTCCACCCGGAGCGGGACTACCCGAAGGACAAGACGGTCATCTTCCGCGAGTACTCGCGCTTCGCGACCGAGGAAGACGAGCCGTACTACCCGATCAACACGCCGGAGAACCGCGAGAAGCTCGAGGCCTACCGCGAGCTGGCCAAGACCGAGGCGCGCGAGCGCAACGTCCTGTTCGGCGGCCGGCTGGGCACCTACAAGTACCTCGACATGCACATGGCCATCGGCTCGGCGCTGTCGGCGTTCGACAACAAGATCGCCCCGCACCTGACCGACGGCGCGCCGCTCGACGGGTCCCTCGATGCTTGAGAAGGGCGCCCCGACGGGCGAGGTCGCTGTCCTTTCGAAGGCGCAGGGCTTTCTGAAGAGTGACGTTTCGGTGAAAGCCGCGCGCGGCATGTCCCACTTCGGTGAGCACGCCATCGGCTGGTTCAGCATCGGCCTGATCGGTGCCGCGGTCGACAAGGAGCGCCGCAAGGACTGGCTGGTCGCGGCGGCGGGTGTCGTCGGCGCGCACGCCGCGTCCATCGCGGTGAAACGCGTGGTCAGGCGCCCGCGACCGGACCACCCGAGCGTCGAGGTACTGGTCGGCACGCCCAGCAAGCTGAGCTTCCCGTCGTCGCACGCGACGTCCACTACGGCGGCGGCGGTGCTCTACTCCGGATTGACCGGGCGTAACCTGGTGCCCGCCCTGGTACCGCCGATGCTCGCCTCGCGGCTCGTGCTCGGCGTTCACTATCCGACAGACGTTTTGGCCGGTGCAGCTCTCGGGGGGCTCGTCGGTGGTCTGATACGACGGAAGCTGAAGAAGAATCCATGAGCGAAACGACCGAGCAGCGCTCCAGTGAAGAAACGGCCGTGACTCCGGAGGCTCCGGAGACCACCGCGTCCCGCGGCCGGTTCGGCCTGGTCGGCGGCGTCATCAAGACGGCGCGGCCGCGCCAGTGGGTGAAGAACGTCCTGGTCTTCGCGGCCCCGTTCTTCGCGTTCTCGAAGTCGACCGACCGCACCGGTCTGCTGATCGACGCGATCATCGCCTTCGTGGCCTTCTCCCTGACGGCGAGCTCGGTCTACCTGATCAACGACGCCATCGACGTCGAGGCCGACCGCGCCCACCCGACCAAGCGCAACCGGCCGATCGCGGCCGGCCTCGTGCCGGTCCCCGTCGCGTACGGGGCCGCGGTCGTGTTCTTCCTGGCCGGCCTCGGCGTGTCGTTCTTCGCCAGCTGGCAGCTGGCGGTCGTGCTGGCCGTCTACGAGGCGGTCCAGCTCGGCTACTGCTTCGGCCTCAAGCACCAGCCGGTGGTCGACCTGGCCATCGTCGGCTCGGGCTTCCTGATGCGCTCGATCGCCGGTGGTGTGGCGGGCGGCATCGCGCTGTCCCAGTGGTTCCTGCTGGTCACGGCGTTCGGCTCGCTGTTCATGGTCGCGGGCAAGCGCTACGCGGAGATCATGCTGTTCGAGCGCACGGGCGCGAAGATCCGCTCGTCGCTGAAGAAGTATTCGGCCAGCTACCTGCGGTTCGTCTGGGCGACGTCGGCGGCGATCCTGATCATGTCGTACTGCCTGTGGGCGTTCGAGATCCGCCAGACCGAGCACAACTCGGTGTGGGCGCTGATCTCGATGGTCCCGTTCGTGGTGGCGGTGCTGCGGTACGCGGTGGACGTCGACGGCGGCATCGCGGGCGAGCCCGAGGAGATCGCGCTCAAGGACCGCATCCTGCAGGTCCTCGGCGCGACCTGGGTGATCACGCTGTTCCTGGCGTTCTACCTGTGACTTCTCATGGCGGATCGACAGGTTCGTTTCAGCTGACGCACAGCTGACCGGCGCACCCTGAGGTGGTGGGGGCGGGCACTGCGCCCGTCCCCGTGACCACAGGAGCGACGATGAACGACCAGCCGCGCGAGGAGAAGGCCCCGCAGGGAGCCGACCAGCCCACCGTCGAGCAGCCGACGACCCCGGCGGCGGCCGACCAGCCCACGACGACGACCCCGGCCGCACCCGGCGAGCCCCCAGCGGCCGAAGGTGGCACGGCGCAGGTCCCGTCCGCCGCTCCGGCGGCCGATGGCGGCACGGCGCAGGTCCCGTCCGCCGCTCCGGCGGCCGATGGCGGCACGGCGCAGGTCCCGCCTGCCGCTCCGGCGTCCGGCCAGCCCGCGACCCCGGCAGCCGGTGGCGGCACCGCACAGGTCCCGTCCGCCGCTCCGGCGGCCGATGGCGGCACGGCGCAGGTCCCGCCCGCTGCTCCGGCGTCCGGCCAGCCCGCGACCCCGGCGGCCGATGGCGGCACAGCGCCGGCCCAGCCCGCCGCCGCAGCCCCGGCGCCCGGCCCGCAAGCCCCCGCTGCCGAGCAGACCGCGGCCGCCGGCCAGCAGGCTCCGCCCGCCGGATCCGCCCAGCAGGCGCCGCCCACCCCTCAGCTCTCCCAGCCCGGTCCCGGCCAGTCCTACGGCGCCTGGGGCCCGCCCCAGGCCGCTCCGCGCCAGTCCGGTGGCTTCCGGCGGTTCGTCGGGCACCGCGCCACGCAGCTCGTCGCGGTCGGCGTGCTCGGGCTGCTGGTCGGCGGCGGCATCGTCGGCGGGATCGCCGCCGCGAGCCACCACGGCCCCCGCGACGGCCGTCCCGGCATCCACCGCCAGTACAACGGCCCCGGCGGCGGCAACCACGACGGCCGCCCGGGCTTCCGCGGCGGCCAAGGCCAAGGCGGCAACCAGGGCGGCAACCAGGGCGGCAACCAAGGCCAGGGCAGCGGCGACGGCATCTGATCATCGGGGAATGTGGCCTGTGCCACCGGCCTCCCACTCAGATCACGGAAGTATCACGGGCGGGGTACGGTATCCCGGATGCGAAGCGCCTCCGCAGAACTCGCCAAGGCCGCCGGTGCGCTGCCGGCGGCCGTGCCCGTCGCCCGTTCGTGGGCTCTCCCGGTGGGCGCCGCCGCGGCTTCGGCCCTCGTGTTCGCCCTGGTCAGCCACCACCTGATCGATGACACCTACATCACGCTGTCCTACGCGAAGAACCTCGCCTTCCACGCGCACTGGGGCCTGATCGAGCAGGGGACGGCGAACACCGCGACGTCCCCGCTGAACGTCCTGGCCCTCGGCGCGGTCACGTTCGTCGTCCGCGACGCCATCCTCGCCGCCGGGATCGTCTTCGTCGTCGCGCAGGTCCTGCTCGTGCTGGGCCTGCGCCGGCTCGGCGAGCGCACCGGGCTGCCGCCCGCCTTCGCGCCGCTGACCTTCGCGTTGCTGCTGGTCAACCCGCTGCTGCTGTCGTCGATCGGGCTGGAGGTCGCGCTCGGCGCCACCGGCGTCGTCTGGGCTCTCGTCCACGCGGGCGAGCGCCACGCGGGACGGCTGGGCGTCGTGATCGGACTGCTCGCGCTCGTCCGGATCGACCTGCTGCTGATCGCGGCGGTGCTGTTCGCCGCCCGCCGCGACTTCTGGGTGGGCATCTGGCGCACGACGTTCTCGGCGCTCGCCGTGATGCTCCCGTGGTTCGGCTTCAGCTGGCTCGTGCTCGGCTCGGCCGTGCCGGACACGCTCGTCATCAAGATCAGCCAGCAGTCGTGGGGACCGTTCAGCTTCACGAACGGCCCGCTGCTCTACTTGCGCAACTTCCCGGCGGCGGCCGCGCTGTCGTTCCTGCCACTGCTGCTCGCCGCGGCGGCCGGGGCCGGCTGGATCGTCCTGTACCGCCGCGGCTCCCGGACCGCCCGCCGGCTGACGCCGTTCGCCGCGCTCGCCGTCGCGGGAGCGCTGCACTACGTCGCGTACAGCCGGCTGGGCGTTCCGCCGTACCACTGGTACTACGCGCCCAGCATCATCGGCGCGACCGTCTTCCTGGCCGCCGTCGCCTCAGCGGTGCCGGAGCACGTGCGCCGCGGGACGTGGACGGCCGCCGCCGCGGTGGTCGCGGCCGGCGTCGCGGTGTACGCGGTGCCGGGCCTGCCGCGCCAGTTCGCGCCCATCGCCAGCAACCACGCGTCGACGACGGAGTACCGCGAGATCGGCCAGGAGCTCGCGGCGATCGCGCACGGCCGCAAGGTGGAGACCGCGGGCGAGGTGGGCGCGCTGGCCTACGCGTGCGACTGCGAGCTCGTCGACGAGTTCTCCGACCGCGGCGCGGTCGACCCGGCGATCACCGAGACGAAGCGCCGCAGCGGCGAGGTCGGGCGGGCGCTGCTGGAAGCCAACTTCCACAACTTCGACCACAGCGTCGCGCCGATCAGCCCGGACCTGGTCCTGGCCACGACCCGCCGCGCGCCCCCGCCGGCCGCGCTGGCGAGCTGGCGGATCGACTCGCCGTGGGTGGGCAGCCAGAACCTGTACCTGGTGCCCGCCCACGCGGTGGCGCTTACGCGTTCACCGTCCGGTTGACGCCCATCCGCTGCCTCGTGAACTTCACCCCGAGCACCACGGCCACGACGGTCAGCGCGGTCTCGAGGAACGGCACGACGTCCACCGGCAGCGTGAACGCCATCACGACGACGGCGCAGGCCAGCAGGACGCACCCGGCGCCCCACCACAGCGTCGCCGAACGCCACCGCTGCCGGAACGCGGAGGAGCGGCCCCACAGCTGTTCGAGCTCGCCGGCGCGCTCGGGCCGGAAGGTGCAGGCGACCCGGAACAGCAGCGGGCGCCGCCCGACGAGCAGGCTCCCCAGCAGCGCCACGCCGAGTGGCAGCGTGATCCACGCGCTGCGGACGAGCAGCAGCCGGGCGTCACCGGAGAACACCGCCACCGCGCAGTTGATCAGCAGCACGGTCAGCACGAACGCGCTGACCGGGTCGATCCGCCGGTGCCGGGCCAGGACGTACCCGGTGCGCAGCACCGGTGGCACCGCACCGACCAGCAGCGCCCACAACGCGTCGACGCCGAAGGAACGCAGGACGTAGTACAGGGCCATCGGGAGCGCGACGTCGCGGAGGAGCATCGTGAGCCCGGCGCGTTTGCTGTTCGTGGTCGTCATGGTGACAGTCTGTTTCGACGACCACGACGGCACATCGGCGTCCGGACCGGGCCCGGATGGAGTTCCGGGTCAACCCCCGGGTGGACGCGCTAGATCGGGAGCTTGCGGAAGATCGGCCGCGGCACGTGCCGCAGCGCCGACATCACCAGGCGGAACTGCGCCGGCGCCCACACGAGGTCCTTGCCCGCCCGCGCGGCCGAGACGGCGGTCTCCGCCACCTGCTCGGCGGTCTGCGCCAGGGGAGCGTCCTTCAGGCCCTCGGTCATCTTCGTCTTGACGTGGCCCGGCCGGACGACCGTCACCTGCACGCCGGACGGCGCCAGCGCCTCGCCCAGACCCAGGTAGAAGCCGTCGAAACCGGCCTTCGTGGAGCCGTAGACGAAGTTGGACCGCCGGACGCGCTCGCCGGCCACCGACGACAGCGCGATCACCGTGCCGTGGCCCTGCGCCTTGAGCTTCTCCGACAGCGCGACGCCGACCGACACCGCGGCTGTGTAGTTCACGGTCGCCAGCTCGACGGCCTTCGCGTGGTCCTGCCAGACCTCTTCCGGGTCGCCGAGCAGGCCGAACGCCACGACGGCCACGTCGATGTCGCCGCCCTCGAACGCCTTGGCCAGCACGCCCGGGTGCGACGCCGTGTCCTTGGCGTCGAAGTCCACAGTGGACACCTCGGCGCCGCGGTCCTTCAGGCGCTGCGCGGCCGCGTCCAGCCGGGGCGACGGGCGCGCGGCCAGCACGACCCGCAGGGGCTTCTCGGCCAGGTACTTCTCGGCGATCGCCAGCGCGATGTCGGAGGTGCCGCCGAGCAGGAGCAGGGATTGGGGGTTGCCCACCGCGTCGATCACAGTTCGAGCCTCCGGCTCATGTCAGAGGCGAAAACGCCTTCGGGGTCAACGGAAGCGCGGATCTTGCGCCATTCTTCGAGCCGCGGGTACATCTTCGCGAACGTCTCGGGCGTGGTGCGCGAGTCCTTCGCGGTGTACAGCCGCCCGCCCAGCTCCAGGACGTCTTCGTCGAGCTCCTGGCAGAAGCGGCCGAGGCCCTGCTTGATCGGGAAGTCGACGCAGACCATCCAGCCCGGGTGCGGGAACGACAGCGGCGCCGCGTTGCCCTCGCCCATCCGCTTGAAGACGTTGAGGAAGGACACGTGCCCCGACTCGGCGATCTTCCGGACGATCTTGCGCAGCGGCTCGTGCGCGTTCAGCGGCGTCGAGAACTGGTACTGCAGGAAACCCTTGGAGCCGTAGGCGCGGTTCCACTCGCCGAACATGTCCAGCGGGTGGTAGAAGGCCGTGAGGTTCTGGATGACGCCGCGGGCTTCCTTCGGCGTCTTCCGGTAGTACAGCTCGCCGATCCCGCCGAAGGTCAGCTTGTTGGCCAGGCCGTTCGGGAAGATGTCCGGCAGGGTCGCCAGCTGCGGGGCGTCGAACTTGAGCGGGTTCGCGCGCAGCTTGGGGGGCAGTTCGTCCAGTTTGGCCAGCGACCCGCGGCCGAAGGCGGCGCGGCCCAGCTTCGAGCCGGTCGAGATCGTGTCGAACCACGCCGACGAGTACGTGTACTTGTCGTCGGAGCCGTTGCTGACCAGCTCGAGCGTCTCGTCGAGGTTGTTCGTGCGCTCGTTGTCCGCGAGGAAGTACGCGGTCTCCGTCTTGGTCATCCGGATCTTCGCCCGGACGATGATCCCGGTCAGGCCGATGCCGGCGACGGTCGCCCAGAACAGCTCGGCTTCCGGGCCCTCCGGCGTCAGCGTGCGGATCCGGCCGTCGGCGGTGATCAGGTCCATCGACACGACGTGGTTGCCGAAGCTGCCCGCGCTGTGGTGGTTCTTGCCGTGGATGTCGTTGGCGATCGCGCCGCCGATCGTCACCTGGCGGGTGCCCGGGAGCACCGGGACCCACAGACCGTGCGGCAGCGCCTCGCGCATCAGCTGGTCGAGGCTGACACCGGCGTCGAGGTCGACCAGCGCGGTGTCCGGGTCGATCGAGTGGATGCGGTTCAGCGCGGTCATGTCGACGACCAGGCCGCCCGCGTTCTGCGCCGGGTCGCCGTAGGAGCGGCCGAGGCCGCGCGCGATGACACCGCGCTCGCCGGCCCGCGTCACGGCGCGGGCGATGGCTTCGACGTCCGCGGTGCTCAGGACGTCGGCGGTGGTCGGGGCCGTCCGCGCCCAGCCCGTGAGCGTGCGTCGCTGTGTCTCGGGTACGTGGGTCACCCGTTCAGTAAACCAGCGGCGCGAAGCGCCTCCGATGAGGGTGGTGGCGGGGGCATGGATGGAGTAGCCACGCCGAAGGACGCCCGGAACGTGACCCTGAAGTGCTCGCTTCTACACTTTGCGCATCAAGGCACAAGCGCCCGCGCGGGTGACCATGACTCAGGCAACGAGGTAAAGCAGTGGTGGCGACCGATCCGCAAGCCGACATCGCAGCTGCTCAGCCGTCCAGTATCGGACTGCTCGGGCAGCTCATTCGCTTCGCCCTGATCGGTGGCTTCTGCGCCCTGGTCGACCTGGGCACGTACACGCTGCTGACCCAGGTGGCAGGCATGGCCACTTCACCGTGGGTCGACGTCGCCCGCGCTATCTCTTTCATCGTGGGCACGACCACGGCGTTCTTCCTGAACCGGAAGTTCACCTTCTCCGGCGGGCGCCGTGACGGGAAGGCGCAGGTCGGCTCGTTCGTCCTGCTCTACACCGTGACGTTCTTCGTCGCGGTCGGGGTGAACCAGCTGATGCTGCAGGTTCTGCCGGAGTCCGCGTGGCAGCACACACTGTGCTGGGCCGTGTCGCAGGCAACCGCCACGGTGATCAATTTCGTGATGCTCAAGTGGGTCGTCTTCCGCGAGCCGTCGACCGAGGAGAACTGAGGAACTCAATGCCCGGTAAAACAGCCACCCCGGCGCCGACCACCCAAGCCGGCGCGGCCGCCGAGACGCGGTTCACCGAGCACACTCCGCAGGGTCGCCTGACGGCGCAGCGCGGGCTCTACGCCGGCCCCGCGCCGATCGTCAGCAAGGACCTGTACGCCGAGCTCGAGTGGGGCTCGGCCGTGCGGGAACGTGCGGCCATCTCGCTCGAGCCCGCCTCCAAGGTGTCGGGCAACACGTACTTCGGCCGGTTCCCGGCCAGCTACTGGCAGCGCTGGACGGACGTGTCCGAGGTCTCCGTCGAGGCCGTCGTGACCGGCACCGGCCTGCTGTCCATGGGCGCGTCCGACGTCGAGGGCGAACCCCGCGTGATCGAGGCCGAGCAGGTCGCCGACGCCAAGCAGGCGAAGGTGACGCTGACCGGCAAGCTCGACAAGTTCTACGACGGCGGCGCGCTCTGGCTCGACCTCGAAACCGAGGGCGGCCAGACGCTGCGCGTCGAGCAGGTCCGCTGGACGGTCGAGGCCCCGGAGAAGATCCGCCCGACCGCGGTGACCATCTGCACGATGAACCGCGCCGACGACTGCCTGAAGAACCTCCAGGCGCTCGCCGCGGACGTCTCCTCGCTGGAGACCCTGGACGCCATCTACGTCGCCGACCAGGGCACCGACCTCGTCGAGTCCCGCGAAGGCTTCGAGCAGGTCGCGAAGGACCTCGCCGACAAGCTGCACTACATCAAGCAGCCGAACCTCGGCGGCGCCGGCGGCTTCACCCGCGGCCTCTTCGAGGTCGCCGGGCACACCGCGACCGAGCACGCGAACGTCCTGTTCATGGACGACGACGTCCTGCTCGAGCCGGACCTGGTGATCCGGATGACGGCGTTCTCGAACCGCGCCGCCAACCCGATCATCGTCGGCGGCCAGATGCTGAACCTGTTCCACCCGAACCAGCTGCACGTCGGCGCCGAGTACGCCCGGCTCAACACCCTCGAGCCCGGCCAGCCGGTCGAGCACTCGCTGTCGACGGCGGACCTGCTCGGCGTGGACGAGGAGACGCTGAAGCCGAACCGCCAGGAGCGCCGCCTCGACGCCGGCTACAACGGCTGGTGGTCGTGCCTGATCCCCTACGAGGTCGTCCAGGCGACCGGCTACCCGCTGCCGTTCTTCTTCCAGTGGGACGACGCCGAGTACTCCTACCGGGCCCGCGCGCACGGCTTCCCGACCGTCACCCTGCCGGGTGCGGGCGTGTGGCACGCGGACTTCCACATGAAGGACTGGGACGAGTGGCACCGGTACTTCAACCTGCGCAACTCGATCATCACCGCCGCGCTGCACTCGCCGTTCAACCTGAACCTGCTCTCGCGGGTGCTGCTCGCGCAGCTGGTGCGCTACCTGCTCGGCATGCAGTACGGCCTGTCGGCCACGCTGATCAAGGCCGTCGAGGACTTCCTCGAGGGCCCGGAGGTCCTGCGTGACGGCGGCGTCGAGGCGATGAAGGAGATCCGCCGGATCCGCGACCAGTACCCGGAGACCAAGCGCCACAAGGCGACCGACGTCCCGGGCATCGCGTCCAACGACATCGGCATCATCAACAGCGCGCCGCGGCCCAGCATGCAGCGCCTGGTGCTGATCAAGCGCGTGCTCGACCGGGTGCTCGGCCGCAGCCGCTTCGGCCTCGGCGCGGTGCCGATCGACGAGGCGAACTGGTGGCACATCGCCCTGTTCGACACGGCGGTCGTGACGGACGCGAACCAGGAAGGCGTCCGCGTCCGGTCCTACGACAAGGTCAAGATGTTCGACCTGGCCAAGCGCGGCGCGAAGGTCGTCCAGCGGCTCCGCAAGGAAGGCGCGGCGGTGCAGGAGCAGTACAAGCGCGCCATGCCCGAGCTGACCTCGCGCGAGAACTGGAAGCGCCTGTACAAGCTCTGAGTCCGCTTACTTCGGCGAAGGCCGTCTCACATTCGTGAGGCGGCCTTCGCCGTTTCAGCCGTGGATGCCGAAGACGGTGTTCTTGCGGGTGAGGTCGTCGACGTACGCGGCGGCCACGTGGGCGAAGTTGATCGCGACTTCGGAGTGGTCCTTGGTGGTCACCGTCTCGACGGCGCCGGTCTTCACGAGCTGGGCGAGCTTGCCCGCCAGCTTCCCGGATTCTTCGGTCGTCAGCGCGAACAGCAGCGGTTGCCCGCCGGTGGCGAGGTGCAGCACGAGTGCGGGTTTCGGGTCGGCCATGCGTCCATCGGACCAGCGGCGATCTTCGCGCGGCAAGCGGGTTCGCTGAGGGCGGAGCACCCGGTGGCGGTACCGTTCCCCGAGATCGGAAGAACCCTCGGGGGGATGGAAGCGATGCCGCACTCGTTCTCGCTGTCGCTGGCAGCGGTGGACATCCTGCTCGAACAGCTCGGGCTGGGCCGCGCGCCGACGCCGTTCGAGGTGCCGCACGTCGGCACGACCGTCGAGCAGCGCGCGATGATCCGCGACGCCGTCGTCCGCGACCTGACCGGCCGCGGGCTGTGGAGCCGCGGCCGCCTCGACCCGGACGCCGAGCTGGCCCTGACGACGTTCGTCCGCGGCACCGTGACCATCACCGCGGCCGCCGAGCTGGGCGACCGCCAGCTGTTCGCGAAGGTCGCCTCCGACGGCCAGTTCGCGGTGCTCGCCAAGCAGGAGGAGAACCTCATCGTCTTCGAGGAGGTCCGCCCGACCGGCATCGTCCCGGCGATCGTCGACCTCCTCCCGCTCACCCCGGCCGCCCCCGGCCAGTCGGTGACCATTTCGAGGCCGGCCCAGCAGCCCCGAACCCAGCGCCGCGACGAGGCGTACGACCCGTTCGCGGGCGTCAGCGCCCCCCGCACCCACAGCGGTGGCAGCGGCCCCCAGGTCCGCATGATCGAGCGCGTCTTCCAGGAACCGAAGAAGCGGGTCGGCCAGTTCACGGCCCAGACCCGCGGCGGCACGTACCCACCCCTCGCCTGGTTCGACACCCCGGCCGGCCGCTGGCTGATGTCGTCGAGGACAGCAGCGGACGGCCAGCGCTGGCTCACGTACGCCCCGGCCGACAACGCCCGCCTGGCCCAGCAGCTGTACGCCCAGCTCGAAGGGCAGTTCTGAGCTTCGGGAACCGCGCGGGTGCCCGGTGCGTCCCAGGGGAAGATCGGTGAACCGAGGTTGCGCTGGGTGCCCGGCTAGTAGACTTCCGGGTGCACACGCACGGGCGAAGCGAATTCGGGGTGGACTGCGATGCAGATAGCCGATGGTGGCGGCGGAGGCAGTGCCTTCCTGTCGGACCTCCTCAACCCCTTCTCCTCGGGCGCCATGAGCGCCGCGGTGCAGGCGGCTACGGCCGAGACGCAGAAGCTGCTAGCCGCGGCCGGCAGTGGCGGTTTCAAGATCTCGCCCGAGGGCGTCAAGCCGATCAAAGACGCGCTGAACGACCTGATCAACGACCTCAACGCCAAGAGCGACTCCATCTACCTGCTCAACCAGTCGCCCCAGCTGGGGAACCACCCGTACGGGCACACCGTCGCGGCGCACGACCACAAGGGTGCCGCGGAGGCCGAGGGGTCTGCGAGCACGGCGATCGAAGAGCTTAAGAAGGTGGCCCAGAAGGCGGGCGAAGCGCTCGACCTCGCCGTCGCCAAGTACAACGAGACCGAGAACTCCGCTTTCGACGCCTTGAAGCCCAAGCACTAGGGAATGATGAAACTCCTCGCCCGGGTCACCCTGCCCCTCGCCGCCGGTGCCTTGCTACTGGCCGGTTGCACGACTGTCCAGCCGGGAACCGCTTCGCCGGCCGGCTCGGAGTCTGCCGCGCCGTCGAGCGAGAACTCGAGCTCGGCCGCCCCGGGTGGTGCTTCCACCGATTCCCTGCAACCGTGCACCTTGCTCACCGCGGCTGATGTCAGCGGCTACGCCTCGTCTTTCGAGCCCGCCACCGAAAAGAAGCTCGGGGGTGCCCGGGTCTGCAGCTACCAGCACAAGATCACCGATCCGAGCGAAGAGGGCATGATTCTCAGCGTCGCCATCCGCGACACCGCTCCGCTCGCCTCGGTCAACGACACGGGCAACGGGGTGCAGGACCTCCAGGTGAACGGCCGCGCGGCGAAGGAGGCGTCGAGCGACGCGCCGCTGGGCTGCACCGTCGCCCTCGGGGTGGGCGACAACGCGCGGGTCGACGTGAACGCGACCGCCCTCAACACCGTCGAAAAGGCCTGTCAGATCGCCAAAGACCTGGCCGAGAAAACCGTCGAGCCGAAACTGCCCAAGGCGTAGGGGGAGTTCAGATGACGACAACAGGAAAGTTTCCGCGGACTCCCGATCTGCCGGTGGAAAAAATCGAGGCCATGCCACCGCAGGAGCGCCACGAGTACCTCATGCACAAGGTGAATGAGGAGGGCTACGGCCCCGACAGCGGGTTGTTCGGCTACATCCAGAGGTTCTTCGCGCAGATCAACGCGAAGAACCAGGAAGAGCAGATCAGCCAAAAGAACATCAAGGCCGCCACCGACGGCCGCAAGGTCGAATACGTCCAGGGGCTGCACGCGCCGAACGCGGACTACAAGGGCAACAAGCACGAGCAGCTCAAGGAGTACCTGGAGAGCAACCTCGACGTCCAGCAGGTCTCCGACGTTTCGACCGCCTACCATGAGGTTCACCAGGTCTTCGACAAGTTCGCCCAGTCGATGAACACGGCCGTCAACGCTTCCAAGGGCACCTGGGAAGGCGGCGCCGCCGAGAACGCTCAGCAGTACTTCACCAGTCTCGGCAAGTGGTCCGATGCCAACTCGCAGAACGCGAAGCTCGCCTCGGAGACCATCTACGACCAGGGGCAGGCCGCGTCGACGGCGAAGAACTCCATGCCGGCGCCCATTCCGTTCAGCTGGAAGGACGAGTTCGGCTCCTGGGCGACCTCGAACCCCTTCAACCTGGCCGACAACGTCGACAAGTCGATCCAGAAACAGAAGGACAGCCAGGCGGCGCACGACCAGGCCGCCGGGGTCATGGCGACCTACGACAAGAACCTCTACGAGGCCGCGTCGAAGCAGCCCGCCTTCGCGCCTCCGCCCAGCTTCAGCACCGGTGGGGGCAGCGACGACCCCAACGGCACCGGGGACAAGAACGGCATCAACACCCCGTCGGGCGTGAACACGCCGGGTGGGCACTCGGTGAACATGCCGGGTGGCAGCACGAACAACTTCACCACCGGCAACATCCCCGGCACCACCGGGACGCCGCAGTTCTCCGGGCCCGGCTCGACCACCGGCGCGGGGCTGCTGCCGGCCGGTACGACCACGCCGTCGGGCTTCACGCCCGGTTCGGTCCCCGGCGGGTCGACGACGAACCCGAACCAGCAGTTCGGGGGCATGCCGCCGATGAGCCCGATGCCGATGGGCGGCGGGATGAACTTCGGCGGGGACGAGGCCTACAACTCCAAGGTCGGCGGCGGCGGTGGCGGCCGCGGGGCCGGTGGCTTCGGGCCCGGTGGCTCGGGGGCCGGCAGCGCGACCGGCGCGGGTGCCGCCTCGGGGGCCGCGCGGCCCGGTGGGATCGGGGCGGCCGAAGCCGCCGCCGGACGCGGCATGGGCGGGCTCGGCTCGGGTGGCGCGGCCGGTCGTGGCGGGATGGGTGCCGGCGGCATGGGCCGTGGGCAGAAGGGCGAGGGTGACGAGGACACCGAGCACTCGCGCCCGACGTACCTGGTCGAGGGTGACCCCGACGAGGTCTTCGGCACCGACCTGCGCACCGCGCCGCCCGTCATCGGCGAATAAGACGACCACACGAAAAAGGGCCCCCGTGAGGGGGCCCTTTTTCGTCGGATGAAGCTTCAGTAGCGGAAGAACTTCTCCGCGCGGCCCTGCCGGACCAGCTTCAGCCACTGCAGGAACGCCTTCGGGTCCCGCTTCACGCCCACGAAGTACAGTCCGAACCGGACGATCTCCAGTGCGCCGATCTTGCGCATCCCCGGCTGGGACAGCAGGTACCCGCGGTTGCGGTAGGTGTAGTACCGCTTGACCTCGTTCTCCGGGTCCTGCGCGTGGAACTTGCCGCCCAGCATCGGCTTGAACTCGTCCGAGCCGTCCGGGTGCAGGTACTTCGTTTTCAGCGACGTGCCGAACGGCAGCCCCGAGCGGGCCAGCCGGCGGTGCAGCTCGACCTCGTCGCCGCGGAAGAACAGGCGCAGGTCCGGCACGCCGACGACGTCCAAAGTGGACGCCCGGAAGAGCGCGCCGTTCATCAGGGAAGCGATGCCGGGCAGGAAGTCCACGCCCAGCTCGGACTGCGACCGCTTCCACGTCAGGCCGCGGCGCAGCGGGAACGCGAGCTTGTCCGGGGCGTCGATGTTGGACACCACCGGCGAAATCTCGGCCAGCCCGCGCTTTTCCGCTTCTTCCAGCAGGATCGCGAGCACGTTCTCGTCGGCCGGGCGCCCGTCGTCGTCGGCCAGCCAGACCCACTCCGCGCCCAGCGAAAGCGCGTGCAGCATGCCCAGCGCGAACCCGCCGGCGCCACCGAGGTTGCGGTGCGACGGCAGGTACGTGCTCGGCAGCGGGTAGTTCTCGACGACTTCGCGGGCCGAATCGTCCGGCCCGTTGTCGACCACGACGAGGTGGTCGACCGGCCGCGTCTGGGCCGCGATGACCTTCAGCGAGTCCGCGAGCAGCTCGCGCCGGTGCCGCGTGACGACCACGCCGACGACCGCGCCGTCGGGCAGCTGCCGGGTCTCGCTGACCATCATTCGCCGCCGTTCGTCGTCGCCACCGGCTCGATGCCGAGGCGCTGCAGCGTTTCCTTGCTCATGTCCGCGAACGGGTCGCGGCCCTTGTACCCGGTGAGGACGTCCCGCAGCGTGCCCTGTTGCTTGAGGTGACCTTCGTCCATCCAGATCGCCGAGTCGCACAGCTCGAACAGGAACTCGTCGGAGTGGCTGGCGAACACCAGGATGCCCGAGCGCTTCACGAGGTCCTTGAGGCGGTCGCGCGCCTTGTTGAGGAACGCCGCGTCGACCGCGCCGATGCCCTCGTCGAGGATCAGGATCTCCGGGTCGATCGACGTGACCACGCCCAGTGCGAGCCGCACGCGCATGCCCGTGGAGTACGTCCGCAGCGGCATCTGCAGGTAGTCGCCGAGCTCGGTGAACTCCGCGATGTCGTCGACCCGCTTCTCCATCTCCTTGGCGGTCATGCCGAGGAAGAGGCCGCGGATGATGATGTTCTCGACGCCGGAGATCTCCGGGTCCATGCCGATGCCGAGGTCGAAGACCGGTGCGATCTTGCCCTTGATCCGCGACGAGCCGCGGGTCGGCTCGTAGATCCCGGCGAGCAGCCGCAGCAGCGTGGACTTGCCGGCGCCGTTGTGGCCGACCAGCCCGACGCGGTCGCCTTCCCGCAGGTTGAGGGTCACGTCGTGCAGGGCTTCGATGATCGGGACCTTGGTGTCGGTGCCGATCTTGCCGCCGACCTTGCCGAGGACCTGCTTCTTCATCGACCGCGTCTTCGCATCGAAGATCGGGAAGTCGACGTACGCGTTGTGAACGTCAATGGAAACCATGTGTCACACCCAATAGGAGACGCGGGCACGGTAATTGCGCATCGCGACGAGCGCGAGCGCCCACCCGACGATGGTGATGGCACCGACCACGATCCAGTTCTCCACGGAGAACTCCTGGCCCAGCAACGGCGCGCGGACCACCTGCATGAAGTGGTAGAGCGGGTTCGCCTTCACGATCGGCAGGATCCATGAAACGCCTTCCCGGGATCCGCCGCTCATCAGCTGGTCCACCGGCCAGACGATCGGCGTGCCGTAGAACAGCAGCTGGATCAGCGAGTTGATCACCTGCGGGATGTCGCGGAAGCGGGTCGAGATGATGCCGAACAGCAGGGTCACCCAGGCGGCGTTGACCGCCAGGAGCAGGAAACCGGGGATGGCCAGCAGGATGTTCCAGCTGAGGCCGGGGTGACAGATGTGGTCGGGGATGCACAGGCCGTTGCCCAGCAGCGAGTACTGCTTGCTGAGGGCGCCGAAGAAGATCACCAGTACGACCACGTAGACGATCATGTTGTGGGCCAGCATCAGCGTCTGCCGCCACACCGTGCGCAGCATGTAGACGCTCAGCGGTGCCGGGAGCTGCTTGATCAGCCCCTCGTTCGTGATGAACGTTTCCATGCCCTCGGACAGGCAGCCGCTGATGAAGCCCCAGATGATGAAGCCGGTGGAGATGTAGGGCAGGAACACCTCGACGGGCAGCTTGAACAGCTGCGAGTAGAGCAGCCCGAGCCCGAGCGCGAGGACCGCCTGGCTGATCGTGATCCAGAAGGGCCCGATCACCGACCGGCGGTACCGCTGCTTGATGTCCTGCCAGCCGAGGTGACCCCACAGCTCGCGGGCGGAGAAACCGGCCTTGATGTCGGCGAAGGCGCGCGCGAACGTCTTGCTGTCCGACGTCGGGGGCACCGGCGTCGCTACGGATGAGTTCGCGGCCTGAACCGTGCTGGTGGCATGCACGTGGACGAGGGTACCGATGGGATGAGCGGCGTCCGGCCCACCCCGCCGCTGTGGTAGAGCCGAGTGGCCGATACGCGGGGGCCGGTGACCTTTGTGCTGGTACTTTCTCGGCTTATGACTGCTGCTCTCGGCGCGGCGAGCCTGATGGTCAACCTGCTCGCGGCGTACGCCGACCGGCCCGACCCGCGTTCGGTGGCCGTCGTCGGCAACCAGCCGCTCCCGCCCGACCCCCAGCGTGCGAAGGCGATCGACGCGTGCGACCTGGTCATCCGGGTCAACGGCTTCGTCGTCGACAAGCCCGGTGAGGAGGTCGTCGGCTCCCGGACGCACGTCGTGGTGTTCAACCGGGCGATCCGGGCCACCCCGTACGTCTTCCAGGACTACCGCAGGCGCCTCTACCTGCTGGTGGAGCCCGGGCGCATGCACTGGGAGCCGGAGGACCTGCCGGGCTGGTGGCCCGCCGACCTCGGCGCGGTCCCGGTGTCGAACCGCGAGGTCGTGCTGCCGCTGTCGGACGCGCTGGGCCTGCCGACGCGCGACGAGCCGACGTGGTCGACCACCGGCACGCTCGCGGCGTGGATCGCGCGGACGTCGTTCCCGACCGCGCAGCTCGTGCTCACCGGGTTCTCGTTCATCGACAACCCGGACCAGACCTCGTGGGAGCACGCCGCCGGCGACTCCTGCATCGTCGGGCCGGAGCACCAGATCGCCGCCGAAGGGCGGCTGCTGGACTCCTGGACCAAGACCGGCGACACCACCCTCCTGCGCTGAACGCGCGTCCCCACCTCCACGTAAGGACCCACCCATGGCTGTGCAGAAACTGGGCAGAGGCTTCGTCGACCGGATCGCCCGGCTGATCGACTTCCGCGTCGACGAACGCACCCGCGCGCTCGCCGACCGCGTCAACAACCTCGAGCACGCGACCGCCGACCACCGGCGCCGGCTCGACAGCGCCGAGCACAACCTCGAGCAGGCCCGTGGCGACCTGCGCTGGGCCCGTGCCGAGCTCGACCGCCTGATCCCGCACGTGGCCGCGCAGGAGGGCCGCCTGGAGACGCTCCGCGAGTCGATTTCGCTCGTGCCCACCGGCGACGCGCCCCAGGTCGCCGAGGCCCGCACGCTGATCGAGGAGATCCAGCGCCAGCACGCCCAGATCCGCGTCCGGCTGGCCGGCATCTCGCGCTACGAGGACCGGCTGCGCCGCCTTGAGGACCGGGTCGAAGAGCCCGTCGCCCAGTAGCTTGCACGCCCGGGAAGCCACCGAAGCGGACGCCGAGCTGCTGCTGGGCTGGCGCAACGACCCGCGCACACGGCGGTCGTCGCGCTCGACGGCCGTGGTGGCCCTGGCCGAGCACCTCGCGTGGCTGCGCGGGGTGCTCGCCGACCCGGCGCGGCTGCTGCTCGTCGTCGAGCACGAAGAGGCGCCGGTCGGCACCGTCCGGTTCGACCGGCGCGACGGCGACGGCTGGGAGGTCAGCATCACGCTGGCGCCCGAGAGCCGGGGCCGCGGGCTGTCCGGCGCGGTGCTCGCCGAGGGGGAGCGGGCCGCCCGCGACCGCCTCGGCGTCCGGACCGTGTTCGCCGCCGTCCACCAGGACAACGCGGCTTCGGGGAAGCTCTTCGAACGCGCCGGGTACGCCGAAGCCGCGCCTGCCGTCAGCGGCTTCCGGCAGCTGCGCAAGACTCTGAGCTGACCCGCAGTCCACCCCGGGGAGGCACCATGCACGACATCCGGTTCGGCGCGCACACGATCGGCCCCGACCACGCGCCGTTCGTCATCGCCGAGATGTCCGGCAACCACAACGGCGACCTGGACCGCGCGCTGTCGATCATCGACGCCATCGCCGAGACCGGCGCGCAGGCGGTCAAGCTGCAGACCTACCGCCCCGACACGATCACCATCGACGTCGACACCCCGGCGTTCCGGATCGGGGACTCGCACTCCCTGTGGGGCGGGGAAAACCTGTACAAACTGTACGAAAAGGCCCACACGCCGTGGGAGTGGCACGCGCCGCTGTTCGAACGCGCCCGCGCCCGTGGCCTGGAAATCTTCTCCAGCCCCTTCGACCCGACGGCGGTCGAGCTGCTGGAGTCCCTGGACGCGCCGGCGTACAAGATCGCGTCGTCGGAGATCGTGGACCTGCCGCTGATCGAGCTGTGCGCGCGCACCGGGAAGCCGCTGGTCATCTCGACCGGGATGGCGAACGTCGCCGAAATCGACGCCGCCGTGCGCACCGCGCGAGAGGCCGGCAACGACCAGCTGATCGTGCTCGGCTGCACGGCGAGCTACCCGGCGTCCCCGCGGGAGAGCAACCTGCGCGGGCTGCCGCTGCTGGCGGGCCTCACGCAGACGCTGGTGGGGCTGTCGGACCACACGCCGGGCATCGGGGCGCCGGTCGCTGCCGTCGCGCTCGGCGCGGTCGCCATCGAGAAGCACGTCACGCTGGCGCGGGCCGACGGCGGCGTCGACTCGGAGTTCTCGCTGGAGCCGGCGGAGCTGGCCGCGCTGGTGACCGAGACGCACCGGGCGTGGGAAGCCCTCGGCGAGCCCGTCCTGGGCCCGCGGGAGAGCGAGAAAGAGGGGCTGCGGCTGCGCCGGTCCCTCTACGTCGTCGAGGACGTCCGCGCCGGGGACGAGGTCACCGCGGCGAACGTCCGGTCGATCCGGCCCGCGGGCGGCCTGGCCCCGGCCGAGATCACCAAGGTCGTGGGGCGCACCTTCCGCGTCGACGCCGCGAAGGGCACGCCCCTGACCTGGGACCTGCTCTAGAAGAACGCGCGCACGGCGTCGACGACGCGGTCGACGTCGGCGTCCGTCAGCGCCGGGAACAGCGGCAGCGAGAGCTCCTGCTCGTAGTACGCCTCGGCGTTCGGGCAGAGCCCCCGCCGGTAGCCGAGGTCCTCGAACACGGGGTGCCAGTACGCCGGGATGTAGTTCACCTGGACGCCGATGCCGGCGCCGCGCAGGTGCTCGAACAGCGCCTTCCGGCGGCCTTCGAGAACCCGCAGCGGGTACAGGTGCCACACCGGGTCGGCGCCGGGGCGGCTCGGCGGCGTCGCCACGCCGTCGACGTCGGCCAGGGCCGCGGAGTACCGGGCGTGGATCTCGGCGCGGCGCTTCTTGAACTCCGCGAGCCGGGTGAGCTGGCTGGACCCGAGCGCGCAGAGGACGTCCGGCAGGCGGTAGTTCAGCCCGAACTCGTGGACTTCCTGGTGCCAGCCGCCCTCGTCCGGGTAGCGCTGCTCGGCGCGGTCGCGGACCAGGCCGTGGTTGCGGAACTTCCGCGCCCGGTCCAGCAGCGCCGCGTCGGTCGTGACGACGGCGCCGCCTTCGGCCGTGGTGAGGTTCTTGGTCGGGAAGAACGAGAACGTCGTCAGGTCGGCGATCGAGCCCACCGGACGGCCCTGCCAGGCCCCGCCGACCGAGTGCGCCGCGTCTTCCAGGAGCAGCGCGCCCGCGTCGTGGGCGAGTGCGCCGAGCGCGTCCAGCTCGGCCGGGTGGCCGGCGTAGTCGACGGCGGCGACGACCTTCGTGCGCTCGGTCACCGCGGCTCGCGCCGCCTCGACGTCGAGGTTCCCGGTGTCCGGTTCGACGTCGGCGAAGACCACCTTCGCGCCGTGCAGCGCGGCCGTCGCGGCGGTGGCGATGAACGTCATCGGGCTCGTGACGACCTCGTCGCCCGGCTTGATCGCGGCGGCCGCGTAGGCCACGTGCAGGGCCGCGGTCCCCGACGTCACGGCGACCGCGGGCGCCCCGCCGGTGTGCGCCGCGAGGTCGTTCTCGAACTGCTGGACCGCGGGCCCGGTGGTCAGCCAGTCGCCGCGCAGGACGTCGACGACGGCTTGGATGTCCTCGTCGCTGATGGACTGGCGGCCGTAGGGGAGGAACTCCGCCGACGTGCTCTTTCCCGCGGAGGCGGCATCAGACTCAGCCATGCTGTTCGACCAGGTCGCGCAGCTCTTCGGGGTTCAGCCAGAGGTCGTTGGTGTCCGAGCGGTAGGCGAAGCCCTCCGGCATCGGCGTCCCGCCTTCCGGCTCCTGGTAGCCCCAGCCCGCGAGGTGCGGCTGCACGACGTAGCGGTCCTCGAGCTTGACCGTCCGGCGCGCGTCGTCGGGGGCGATCATCTCCTCGTGCAGCTTCTCGCCCGGGCGGATGCCGACCTCGTGCATCTCGCTGCCCGGCGCGATCGCCTGGGCCAGGTCGACCAGCCGCATGCTCGGGATCCGCGGCACGTACAGCTCGCCGCCGTGCATCTGGTCGAAGGAGTCGACGACGAACCGCACGGCCTGGGGGAGCGTGATCCAGAAGCGGGTCATCTCCTTGTGCGTGATCGGCAGCGACTCGCCCTTTTCGGCCAGCTTCCGGAAGAACGGGATGACGCTGCCGCGCGAGCCCATCACGTTGCCGTAGCGGACCACGGAGAAGCGCGTCACGTGCGCGGCCGCGTAGTGGTTGCCGCTGATGAACATCCGGTCGGCGCACAGCTTCGTGGCGCCGTAGAGGTTGATCGGGCTGGACGCCTTGTCGGTCGAGAGCGCGACGACCTTCTTGACGCCGGTGTCGATCGCGGCCTCGATCACGTTCTGCGAGCCCACGACGTTGGTCTGGACGAATTCGAACGGGTTGTACTCACCGGTGTCGACCTGCTTGAGCGCGGCGGCGTGCACGACGTAGTCGACGCCGTGCATGGCGCGCTCGAGCCGGCGGCGGTCGCGGATGTCGCCGATGAACCAGCGCAGCCGCGGGTCGTCGTCGAACAACTGCCGGGCCTCGTACTGCTTCAGCTCGTCGCGGGAGAGCACGACCAGCCGGCTCGGGTTCAGTTCGGCGAGGGCGTGCGCGATGAACGCCTTGCCGAAGGAACCGGTCCCGCCGGTGAGCAGGATGCTGGAGCCATCCAGCTCGGACATCGTTGACCTCCGCGTTTCGGTGACTGTGGCCGTCGGCCATCATGTCACCCATGCGTGAAGCGCCCGTGGTCAACGCCGTCATCCAGGCCCGGTCGAGCTCGACCCGGCTGCCCGGCAAGGTGCTGCGCCCGCTGGCCGGCCGCAGCGTGCTGGGCTGGGTTGTCCGGGCCGCGGCGGCCGCTCCCGGCGTCGACCAGGTGGTGGTCGCGACCTCCTCGGACGCCTCCGACGACGACGTCGCCGCCGAAGCCGCCCGCTGCGGTGCCCATGTCGTGCGGGGCCCGCTCGACGACGTTCTCGAGCGGTTCGCCGTCGCGCTGCGCGAGCACCCCGCGGACGCCGTGATCAGGCTCACCGCGGACTGCCCGCTGCTGGACCCGGTGCTGATCGGCCAGCTCGCGACGCTGTGGCGCGCCCAGCCGTCGCTCGACTACGTCAGCACGACGCTGGTCCGGACGCTGCCGCGCGGCTTCGACGCCGAGCTGGTGCGGGCGTCCGTGCTCCTGGAGCAGGTCGCTACCGCTTCCGGCGCGGACCGCGAACACGTGACTTCGGGCATCTACTCGCGGCCGACGCGGTATTCGTGCGCCGGGGTCGTGGTGAGCCCGGCCGCCGACGACCTGCGCGTGACGCTCGACACCGCCGAGGACTGGGAGCTGCTGTCCGCTTTGGTGGCGTCGCTGGGTGACGGCGTCGGGGACTGGCGGACGGTGGTCGCGCTGCTGCGTTCGCGGCCGGACCTGGTGGCGCTGAACGCGCACGTCGAGCAGAAGAAGGTCGGTTCGTGAGGCTGCTGCTGCGCGCGGACGCGTCGGCGTCGATCGGCGCCGGCCACATCGCACGGATGGTCGCCTACGCCGAGCGGGCGGTGGCGCGGGGCTTTTCGGTCGCCTTCGCGGGCCGGGCCGACAACGCCGAATGGCTCGCCTCGCGCTTCGACGAGCTGGGCGTCCCGCGGGTGGCGTTCGACGCGACCGGGTTCGACGCGGTCGTCGTCGACCACTACGGCCTCGGCGACGTGCGGCCCGAGGTCAACGCGGCCGGCGCCCTGCTGGTGTCGATCGAGGACGACGTCTTCGGCCGCCGTCCCGCCGACATCGTCGTGGACTCGAGCTTCGCGCCTTCGCCCCGGCCCGACGACGGCTCGGACGTCCTGCTGCGCGGCATCGAGTACGCGCCGCTCCGGGACGTCGTGCGGGAGACGCGCCGGGCGCCTTCCGGGCCGCCGCTGCACGTCACGGTGGTCCTGGGCGGCGGCGCGGAGTGGTCCGCGACGGTCGGGTTGCTGCTTCGCGCGCTTCGCGACACCGAGCTGCCGTTCGTGGCGGACGCCTTGGTGCGCGGAGAGCCTTCGCTGCCTTCGCTGCTCCCCGGGCAGTCGATCCGGGTGTCCCCGCCGAGCCCGGCGCTGCTGGACATCCTGGCGACGACCGACGTCGCGGTGAGCGCGTCCGGGGTGACGTTCGTGGAGCTGTGCTGCCTCGGCGTCCCGACGGCGGCGGTCCGGCTGGTGGACAACCAGGAGCCGGGCTACCGGGCGGCGCTCGAACTGGGCCTGGCGGCCGGGCTCGGCCCGGCGGAGTCCCTCGCTTCGCGGCTGCCCGCGGTGACGGAGGTGGTGCGCTCGCTGCTTTCGGACGACTCGCTCCGCCGCTCGCTGTCGGCCACGGCGTCGTCCACAGTGGACGGCCTCGGCGTCGACCGGGTGCTGGATTCGGTGGAATCGCGGACCGGTTCTGTCCGCGGTGCTTCCTACCGTTGAGGCATGACGATCACCCCGTTCCGCATCGACGTCCCCCAGGCCGCCCTCGACGACCTCCGCAACCGCCTGGCGAACACCCGCTGGCCCGACCAGCCCGCCGACACCGGCTGGCGGCTCGGGGCGCCGGTGGACTACGTGCGCGAGCTGGCGGAGTACTGGCGGACGGGCTTCGACTGGCGGGCGCAGGAGGCGCGGCTGAACGCGTTCCCGCAGTTCACGACGACGATCGACGGGACGAACGTGCACTTCCTGCACGTGGTGTCCCCGGAGCCGTCGGCGACGCCGGTGCTGCTGACGCACGGCTGGCCGGGCTCGATCGTGGAGTTCCTGGATGTGATCGGGCCGCTGACGGACCCGCGCGCGTACGGCGGCGACCCGGCGGACGCGCTGACGGTGGTGGTCCCGTCGATCCCGGGCTACGGCTTCTCGGGCCCGACCCCGACCCCGGACTGGGGTCCGGACCGCGTGGCGAGGGCGTTCGCTTCGCTGATGACGTCCCTGGGTTACGAGCGCTTCGCCGCCCACGGCGGCGACTGGGGCGCGATCATCTCGCGCGAGCTGGCGGTCCAGTTCCCTTCGCGCCTGCTCGGCATCCACGTGACGATGCTGGCGTCGGCGGTGGTCCGGACTCCGGCCGATCTGGAGGGCCTGGCGGATCAGGCGCTGGGGCGGCGCTCGCTGGAGAAGGGCCAGACGTTCTCGATGTCGGGCACGGGCTACGCGATGATCCAGGCGACGAAGCCGCAGACCCTGGCGTACGGCCTGCACGACTCCCCGGCGGGCCAGCTGGCGTGGATCGCGGAGAAGTTCCGCTCCTTTTCGAACACGACGGCGGACTTGATCGACCGCGACGACCTGCTGGCTGATGTGTCGATTTATTGGTTCACGGAGACGGCGAACTCGTCGGCCCGGCTGTACGCGGCTTTGACGGGTGGCTGGGGAGCCCCGCCGCCGGCGAACACGGTCCCGACGGCGGTGGCGGTGTTCCCGGACGACATCGGGCTGCCGATCCGGGAATTGGCGGAGCGAACGGACAAGATCGTCCGCTGGACGGAGTTCCCGAGTGGGGGGCACTTCGCGGCGTTGGAGGAACCGGACGCGCTGATCGGCGACTTGCGGACGTTCTTGCGCTCACTGCGCTGACTCCGGGCCCCGCTGCCGCCGGCTGTGCGGGTCGCGAATGACCCATTCGCGGCTTCGCGCCTGCCGCCCGGCCTCGGCCCCGCGGGGGTCGCCCGCGGGGATCGCCGCATTCGGGCGCGACCTCTTCATGGCCGGCTTGATGAAGTGAACGACTCGTTCAGCTCGTCCGACGACCTGAACGAGTCGTTCACGCGATCCGAACCCCGTAGCTGCCGGTGACGACCACCGCGAATGACTCATTCACGGCTCCGGACGTCCCGAATGACCCATTGACGACGTCGCCTGCGCTGTCCGCCCTCGGCCCCGCCCGGGTTTGCCCGCATTCGGGCGCAGCGGCCATGACTGCGGTCCTCGATCAGCCCCGCGGCTGCTGGCCGCCCCAGGAACCCACGACCGAGCCCCCGCCCTCCCAGGGGGGCGTGCCCATGTCCAGTCTATCGGCGCCCCGGACAAAAACCGGCTCCGAGCGAGTTGTCCACAGGGGTTGTCCACAGGCCCTCCGGTCTGTGGACAACCCCGCGACAAACCTCAGAGGTACTGACCGGTCCCCGAGATCCCCGGCCCATGACCCTCGTGCCCCGGCCCGCCCGCAGCCGAAGGCCCCGCCGGCAACCCGCGCCGCATCTGCTCCAGCTGTACCCGGGCCGCCATCTGCTGGGCGAACAGCGCGGTCTGTATCCCGCTGAACAACCCCTCGAGCCACCCCACCAGCTGCGCCTGCGCGATCCGCAGCTCGGCGTCCGAAGGCGTCTGGTCGTCCGTGAACGGCCGCACCAACCGCTCCAGCTCGTCCTGGAGCTCCGGCGCCAGCGACGCCGCCAGTTCCTTCACCGACGTCTCGTGGATCTCGCGCACCCGGTTGCGGGACGCGTCGTCCAGCGGGGCCGCGCGGACCTCCTCGAGGAGCTGCTTGATCATCGTGCCGATCCGCATCACCTTCGCCGGCTCTTCGATGAGCTCGCCCACGGCCTCGGCGTGCTCCGCGCCTTCCAGCGGTGAGCCGTCCGAGCCCACGACCACCACGTGGGGTGAAGATTCCTGGTCAGCGTCACCGGCTGTGAAGTTCGGCTCGGTCATGTGCTCCATCCTGGCTTGCGTTCGACACGCTCCGCGACACCCGCGGGGTGTCCGTCTCCGAGCGTAGCCGCTCCGGGGGTTCGCGGTGGCTCTCCACCCAACCCCGGGCGCACGGCGAAACCGCACGTCCGTACGGTGTCCCCATGGCGTTCGACGTCGCTCGTATCCGTGGGCTCTTTCCCGCGCTGGGTGACGGCTGGATTCACTTCGACGGCGCCGCCGGAATGCTGGTACCGGAACAGGTCGCTTCGGCGGTTTCCACGGCGATGCGCGCCCCGGTGTCGGGGCCGGGCGGAGCGTTTCCGGCCTCACAACGCGCGGAAAGCATCGTGACCGCGGCCCGCCGGGCCGTGGCCGACCTGGTCGGGGCCGACCCGGCCGCCGTCGTGCTCGGACCCAGCGCACCGGTGATGCTGCGCCGGCTCTGCGACTCGCTCGCCGAGCGCTGGACGATCGGCGACGAAGTCGTCGTGTCGAGGCTCGACGAACAAGCCAACCTCGCGCCGTGGCAGCGCGCCGCGAAGCGCGTCGGCGCCGTCGTGCGCTGGGGCGAGATCGACATCGAGACGTGCGAACTCCCCGCGTGGCAGTACGAGCAGCTCGTGTCGGCGCGCACCAAGGCCGTCGCGGTCACGCTCGCGTCCGGGTCCGTCGGGACGCGGCCGGACGTGCCGACGATCATCGAGTTCGCCAAGCGGGTCGGCGCGCTCGTCGTCGTCGACGCCACCTACGCCGCACCGTTCCTGCCGCTGGACATCAACGCGCTCGGCGCCGACGTCATGGTCGTCTCCGCGCAGGCGTGGGGCGGCCCGTCGGTGGGCGCGCTCGTCTTCCGCGACCCCGAACTGATCGAGCGGATCGCGTCCGTCTCGCTCGACCCGACGGCGCGCGGCGCCGCCCGGCTCGAGCTCGGCCCGCACGCGTACCCGCTGCTGGCCGGGCTGATCGCGTCGATCGACTACCTCGCGGGCCTCGACGACGCCGCGTCCGGCTCGCGCCGCGAACGGCTGGTCACCTCGCTCGGCTCCGCGAAGTCGTACCACGCCGGGCTGCTCGCCCAGCTGTCCACGGAACTGCTTTCGCTGCGGCACATCATGGTCATCGGCAACGCCATGCGCCGCATCCCCGCGCTCGCCTTCGCCGTCGCCGGCAAGAAGGCGCCCGAGGTCGCCGAGTACCTGGCCTCGCAGGGGTTGTGCGCCTTCGCCGACGACGGCGCGGCCGGTGTCTTCGCGTCACTCGGCGTCGGGGAAGTGGGCGGCGCCGTGCGGATCGGGCTCGCCCACTACTCCAACGTCTTCGAGATCAACCAGCTCGTGCGCGTGCTGGAAGAACTCCGCTAGGACTTCGCCGCCAGCAGGATCTTCCCGAACACGCTGCCCTCTTCCAAGGCGCGGTGCGCGGACGCGGCTTCGGCCATCGGCACGACCTGGCCGACGATCGGCTTCACCGCACCCTCGGAAACCAGCGGCCACAGCCGTTCACGGACGTCGGCGACGATCGCCGCCTTCTGGTCCAGCGGGCGGAACCGCAGGCCGGCCGCGAACACCGAAGCCCGCTTGCCGAGCAGCGTGCCGACGTTCAGCTCGCCCTTGACCCCGCCCTGCATGCCGATGACCACCAGGCGGCCGTCGGCGGCCAGCGCGTCGACGTTGCGCTTGAGGTAGGACGCGCCCATGTTGTCGAGGATGACGTCCGCGCCGCCGGTCTCCTTGTGGAGCACCTCGACGAAGTCGTCTTCCTTGTAGTTGATCGTGATGTCGGCGCCGAGCTGGCGGCAGCGCTCGAGCCGCTCGGCCGAACCCGCGGTGACGGCGACGGTCGCGCCCAGCGCCTTGCCGACCTGGATGGCGTGCGTGCCGATGCCGCCGGCGCCGCCGTGGACCAGGAACGTTTCGCCCTCGCGGAGCTTCGCGTGTATGACGACGTTCGCCCACACCGTGCAGGCCACCTCGGGCAACGCGGCCGCGGTGAGCAGGTCGATCTCGCCCGGCACCGGCAGCAGCTGCCCCGCCGGGACGACGGCCTTCTCCGCGTAACCGCCCCCGGAGAGCAGGGCGCAGACCTCGTCGCCGACGTTCCAGCCGGTCACGCCTTCGCCTAGTTCCGCGATCGTGCCCGAGCACTCGAGGCCGAGGGTTTCGCTGGCGCCGGGCGGCGGCGGGTAGTGGCCCTGGCGCTGCAGCAGGTCGGCGCGGTTCACCGCGCTCGCGGCCACGTCCAGCAGCACCTCGCCGGGGCCGGGACGCGGGTCCGCGACCTCCGCCCACTCGAGAACGTCCGGGTCACCTGGTTCACGGATGGTGATCGCGTACATGTGTCGACTGTATACCGGTCGCCGAACTTCCCGCCGAATGACGCATTGACGTACTACTCATTCGGAACAAAGGTGAGCAACCATGTCACTCTTCCGAAAGAGATTCGTCCCGCCGATGGCCCTGGCCGCCGGCGCGACACTGGTGCTCGGCCTCACCCCGGCCGCCGCCGCGAACACGGTCCCCGAAGGTCCCGCTCTCGCCAAGCAGCTCGTCAAGAAGGTCGACGTCAACGGTGTCAACCGGCACCTGATCGCCCTTCAGCGCATCGCCGACACCAACGGCGGCACGCGGGCGGCGAGCACCGACGGCCACAAGAAGTCCGCCGAGTACATCGCCACCAAGCTCGAGGCGGCCGGCTTCCAGGTGACCCGCCAGGAGTTCCCGTTCACCTACTCGGAGACCCTGGCCGAGAAGCTGACCGCGGGCGGCGCCGACGTCCCGGTCATCGCCATGGAGTACACCGTCTCGACGCCCGTCGGCGGCATCACCGCGCCGCTCGCCGTGATCGCGGTCGACGACACCAGCGGCTGCGAGGCCACCGACTACCCCGCCGACGTCGCGGGCAAGATCGCGCTGATCAAGCGCGGTGGCTGCTCGTTCGCGCAGAAGCAGCAGACCGCCGCCGCGGCGGGCGCGATCGGCGCGATCGTCTACAACAACACCGACGGCGCCCTGAACGGGACGCTCGGTGGCCCGGAGAACGCGAAGATCCCGACTGGGGGCGTGACGGCCGCCGCGGGCGCGCAGCTGGCGACGCTCGCCGGGCAGCCGGTGACCCTGGAGCTGCGGGCCTTCCAGGAGGCGCGGACCAGCTACAACGTCATCGCCGAGACCAAGACCGGCCGCAAGGACAACGTCGTGATGCTGGGGTCGCACCTCGACAGCGTCCCGGCCGGCCCGGGCATCAACGACAACGGCTCCGGCTCGGCGGCCCTGCTCGAGACGGCGCTGCAGCTGGGGAGCAGCCCGAAGGTCAGCAACGGCGTCCGCTTCGGCTTCTGGAGCGCGGAGGAGTTCGGCCTGATCGGCTCGACCTACTACGTCGACCAGCTGACGTTCGAGCAGCAGCTGGACATCGCGCTGTACCTGAACTTCGACATGATCGGCTCGCCGAACGCCGGCTACTTCGCCTACGACGGTGACAACTCCGACGGCGTCGGCGCGGGTGCCGGCCCGTACGGCTCGGCGCAGATCGAGAAGACCTTCGTCGACTTCATGCAGGCCGCGCGGGGCGTGTCCCTCGAGGGCACCGACTTCACCGGCCGCTCGGACTACGGCGAGTTCATCGCCGTCGGCATCCCGGCCGGCGGCCTGGACACCGGCGCCGAGGTGCTGAAGACCCCGGCGCAGGCGGCGAAGTGGGGCGGCACGGCCGGCATCGCGTTCGACCCGTGCTACCACCAGGCGTGCGACAACCTGGGCAACATCGACCGGGTCGCGCTGGACCGCAACGCGGACGGCCTCGCCTGGGCCCTCGGCGTCTACGCGACGAGCACCGAGAGCATCAACGGCGTGCAGCCGGGCAAGAGCAAGACGGCCAAGCAGAAGGCCGCCGACCGCGGTGCGCAGCGGAACTTCTCCGCCCGCGCCGTCGCCGGCGACCCGCACGCGCTGACCGCGTAAGACACGACGAAGGGGCCGTCCCAGCGCGGGACGGCCCCTTCGTCGTGTCCTAGCCCAGGTTGTTGGTGCCGAACGTGTCGCAGCGGGCGGGTTCGCCGGTCTGGAAGCCGGTGGTGAACCACTTCTTGCGCTGCGCCGACGTGCCGTGGGTGAACTTCGAGCGGTCGACCTGGCCGCCGCCGAGCTTCTCCTGGATGTAGTCGTCGCCGATGCGGGACGCGGTGTCCAGCGCGGAGGCGACGTCGTCCTGGGTGACGTCGGTGATCAGCGGCTTGCCGCTCTCGGTCGGCGTCGTCGAGGCGTGGTTGGCCCAGACGCCGGCGTAGCAGTCGGCCTGCAGCTCGAGCCGCACCGAACCGGACGTCGGGCCGGTGCCGGTGCCCTTCTTCGACGTCCCGAGCAGGTTCTGCACGTGGTGGCCGTACTCGTGGGCCAGCACGTACGCCTCGGTGAAGAGGCCGCCCTGCGCGCCGAAGCGCGTCTTGAGCTCGTCGAAGAACGACAGGTCGATGTAGACGTCGGAGTCGGCCGGGCAGTAGAACGGGCCGGTGTCGGAGGTGGCGCTGCCGCAGCCGGTGCGCACGCCGCCGTTGAAGAACTTGGTGGGCGCCTTCTGGTAGGTCGAGCCGGAACGCGCGAACTGCTGCGTCCAGTAGTCCTGGACGGAGTTGACGATCGCGACGATGGCGCAATCGTGGTTCTTGTTCGCGTCCGCGCCCGTCTTGCACTCGCTGGACAGCTTCGTGTTGTCGACCTGCTGGCCGGACCCGACGCTGCCGAGCCCGCCGCTCAAGCCGCTCCCGCTGCCGCCGCCGAGGCTGACCCCGCCGAGCTGGGAGAGCACGAAGTAGATGATCAGGCCCACCACGCCGAGCCCGCCACCGCCCAGCGCCACCCGGCCGCCGATCCCGCCGCCGCCACCACCGCCGCTACCGCGCAGGTCCTGGACTTCGGAAGCGTCCAAGCCAGCGTCGTCGTCGAACCTCACCCGCAGATATTAACGAGCCCGGGCGCGGTCGTCGCGCTGACGGCCGCACCCGGGCGTTGTACCGAGATTTCTGTTCGTCGAGCGGTTGGCCGCATCCGGGCCGGCGTTCAGGCGCTGCCGTCACGACTTCCGAGGCCGTGACCGGAAACAGGCCCGATCGACGCCGAATGCTGAACGCACCGTAGAAGCCCGCGCTCGTGCTGCTCGCAATCGCGACCGGCCCGGTGGAACTCCGTTCCGATCGCGGGGACGCAACAAGCGGTCAACCGCGAGGATCACCCGTCACGCAACCACCTGACCTCTCCTGGCGGGGCACCGGGCCGGCACGTCGCCGTCGCCGTGCCGCATACCTGGCCAACCGTCCGCCGACAAGCAGAATGCGCCTTTCCGGGCCGAGTCTCAACCTTTTCGTAACCCCACCTTCGGGCGATGTTTCAGTGGTGTGTTCACCGGCCGACGGATCGGACTCGGACCGCGCGGTCGCTTGATCAGCGTTCTACGCTGCCTTATGACCGAGGAGCGACCTGTGCGGTGGTTGGACGATGCCGAGATGGCGGCGTGGCGCTCCTACATCGTCGCGACACTGCGGTTGCGGCAGCGCCTGCACCGCGAACTGACCGAGCGCCACGAGGTGTCGCTGACCGACTACGAGGTGCTCGTCTGCCTCGAAACCCAGGCCGGGCACCGGATGCGCATGTCCGAACTGGCGTCGGTGATGGGGTCGACGAAGAGCAGGCTCTCCCACCAGGTCGGCCGGCTCGAGGACATCGGCCTGGTCCGCCGGGCCCGCGACCCCGAGGACAAGCGCGGCGTCATCACGGAGCTGACCGAGGACGGCATGGCCCTGCTGAAGACGGCCGCGCCGACGCACGTGGAAGGCGTCCGCGAGCACTTGATCGACCTGCTGAGCCCGCACGAGCAGGCGACGATCGCGGGGGCGTTCGAGCGCGTGCTGGAGCACCTCTCGGAAACCGGAAGCTGAACCCGGGCGCGGCCGGCGCCCGGGTTCGCTCAGTGCGGTAGCGGTGGGATTCGAACCCACGGAGAGGTTGCCCCCTCGCATGTTTTCAAGACATGTTCCTTCGGCCGCTCGGACACGCTACCCCTGCCCACGAGGGTAGCCGACGGAGTCACCCGGCCCGCCGGGGCAACCGCGCCGGCGCTTGAATTGGGGATGCTGGTGACGGGGCTCGTGGTGCTGGGCTTCCTCGACTAGGTCCAGTTCAGCGTGAGCGACGCGCCTTGGGCACGGCCCGCTTCGGCGGCCGGGGTCCGCGTCGCCGGGTCCAGCGGGTTCTCGCCGATCGCCGCGATCGAGGCCTCGTCCGGGGTGATCAGCGTGACCTCCGCGCCCGCCGCGCGCAGGTCGTCGAGCACCGTGAGCAGCGGTTTCTCCATCGGCAGCGGGGCGTCCACGCCCAGCGGCGAAACGACCGTGACGCGCGTGTGGCCCGTCGCGTAGTCGGCGTTCTCGGCGGACCGGACGCCGCCGTCGACGTAGCGGCGGCCGTCGATCGTCACCGCGGGCCAGACGCCCGGGACCGCGCAGCTCGCCGCCACCGCGTCGACCAGGGAGACGCCGGACGCGCGGTCGAAGCGGCGGGGTTCGCCGGTTTCCGCGTCCACCGCCACGATCACCAGGCGCTGTTCCGGCCACTCGTGCGACGGCAGCCGCGCCTCGATCACCGTGCGGCGGTCCGCCTCCGGCACCGTTTCGGCCGACAGGGCCAGCCGCCCGACCGCGCGCCGGATTTCGGCCGGGTCCGTCGAGCCGGTGACGGCGCCGCCGAAGTCGGCGGCGAACTTCTCGAAGTCGATGTCGGCCGGGATCTCCGGGGTCTGGCGCGCCGGATCGGCCTGGCGGGCGAACAGCTCGGCCAGCGGCAGCCCGCTGGTCACCTGCGCGGCGACCGCCGAACCCGCCGACGTCCCGACGATCAGGTCGGCCCCCGTGAGGTCCTGCCCGTGCTCGGCGAGCCCCGCCAGCACCCCCGTCGTCCACGCGATCCCGGCGACCCCGCCGCCACCCAGCACCAAAGCCTGTCCACCCATGCCGACACCCTATCGGCGCCGGATCAGGGCTGTCGCAAGGCTTTCGCGGCGATCCGCGCCTGGACTTCGGGACGGCGCAGCGGCGGCACGGTCGCCGGCGGCTGACGGCGTTCGGGCAGCTGCTCCAGCAGGCGCGTGGTGATCGCGGTGATCTCGGCGACCGCGGCTTCGAACGGCTCGCGCGTGGCGTCCGAAAGCGACTGCACGCCGGTCACCTTGCGGACGTACTGGCGGGCCGCGGCCTCGATCTCCTCGCCGGTCGCGGCCGGCTGGAGCCCCCGGAGGGTGGTGATGTTTCGGCACATGCCGCTCAGGGTACGACTCTTCGGGCGCTTCGATCACACGGTCGGTTAGGCCTGGGCCCACGTCGTTGACGCCCGAACCGCCGTTTGGGCAAGGTCGGAGCAGTGCCCCTCAGACCCTTCCGCTCCGCCCGCCCCGAACCCCCGGTCCTCGAAGCCGAGCGGCCGGAAACCCCGATCCCGGAACAGGCGTGGCCCCGCGTGCGGGCCGACGAGCTGGTCACCCTCGTGGCGCACGTCTTCGCCGCCCACGGTTTCCCCGAAGCGCGAGCGCGCATCGCGGCCGAGGCCCTCTGCCACGGCGACCTGACCGGCTCGCCGGACACCGGCGTCGCCGACCTGACCCGCGTCCACCTGCCGCTGCTGGAAAACGGGCTGGTCGTGCCGCACGCCCAGCCGCTGATGATCGCCGACCGCGGGGCCGCCGCGCTGATCGACTACCGCCGCGCGTCCGGGCTCTGGGCCGTCGGCGACGCGATGGACCGCGCGGTCACCCGGGCCGGGCGCTTCGGCGTCGGACTGGTTTCACTGCGCGGGATCGGGCCGTTCGGCCGGGCCGGGCACCACGCCGCGCGGGCGCTGCCGCACGCGATGATCGGGCTGGTGCTCGCCGCGGGCGGCGAGCCGGACCAGCCGATGAACCCGCTCGGCATGGCCGCGCCGGGCGGGGCGTACCCCGAATTCGTCTTCGACATGGACAAGCCTGGTTCCGAAGCAGCCGGGCTGACGCTGCTGGTCGAGGTGCTCGCCGGGGTGCTCTCCGGCGTCGCCGACCACGAGCACGACACCGGCCTGCTGGTCATGGCCATCGCGCCGACGACCCTGCGCAGCGCGGACGGCTTCTACCGCGCGGCGAGCGCGTTGTTCGGCAGCATGCTCGGCTGGGACGGCGGCGCGCCGATCCGCTACCCGGGCTGGCGCGAGGCCCAGCACCTGGAGCAGTGCCGCGCGCTCGGCGTCCCGCTCGCCGGTCCGGTCCGCCGCGAGCTGGACGCCCTCGCCGCTTCGCTCGGCCTCCCGCCCCTCACCAGCGTCGGCTGACCCCGGGCGCCCCGATGCGTCAGCCGCCTCGGGGCGCCCGGGGGGCTCAGTGGACCAGGATGACCTTGCCGCGGGCCGGGCCCACCGCCACGACGTCGCCATCGGTCAGCTGGCGGCCGCGGCGGGTCTCCACCTCGCCGTTGACCGTGACCTCTTCGGCGTCGATCAGGTCCTTGGCGTGCGAGCCGTCCTCGGCGAGGCCGGCCAGCTTGAGGAACTGGCCGAGCCGGATCGGTTCTCCGGTGATGGGTACGTCGACGGGATCGCTCATACCCGCATCATGCCCGGGCGGTCGTCTGCCGGTAGAGGGCCTGGACGTCCGTGTCGAAGTAGCTCGAATACGACGTGTCGGGGTCGTCGCCGCCGTACTCGAACCCGCCGATGACGCCGATGACCGTGCCGAGCCGGGTCTTCGGGTCCTGGGCGGTGACCCACGGGCCGCCGCTGGTGCCGGTGGGGAAGCCCGCGCAGGCCACCTTCAGCTGGTAGGTGTCCTGCTGGCTGGTGGTGTTCTGGCAGACGGCGGGCACCTCGGTGTCGTCCGGGTAGCCGGTGAGCGTGATGGCGTGCTCGAATCCGGTGCCGGTGGCGAGGGTGTTGGCGCCGACCAGGCTTTCCAGCGTCCGCGTCGCGCCCGCCTGGTGCGCGGTCGCGAAGCCGACGTCGAGGTCCGGGTCCGACGACTCGCTCCACCCCCTCGCGACGAGCTCGTCGGCCACCGTCCAGAAGCCGAACGGCGCGACGCCGTCGTGGTAGCCGGGCGCGAACGTGACGCCGGTGAGGTAGCCGCCGCCCTCGCCGTCGTGGATGCAGTGGGCCGCGGTCAGCAGCACGTCGCCCTGGTCGCTGTGCACGACGCTCGCGGTGCAGTAGTGCATGCCCTCGACGAACAGCGCGCCGACCGCGGGGCTCGACACCGCGGGCAGGTCGGGCGTCGACGCCGGCGCGGCCTCGACGGTGCCGGACGTCGTGGCGTCCGCGGACCGCGGCTGGTGGTCCACGAAGATCACGAACGCCGCGCCGAGCAGCAGGATCGCGGCCACGCTGAGCAAGACGGCCGTCCGCCGCACCCGCATCGCCTCCTGTCTCGTCCCGGCGCTCCGACCAGATCACCATAAGGCGTCGCACCGACACAATCAGCGCACCCACAGCAACCTCACAGCCGCTAGTATCCGTAACTCACGAGTAACACCCAGGGAGGGACCATGAAGCGGTTCGGGGACAAGGTCGTGGTGATCACCGGAGCGGGCTCGGGGATCGGCCGTGCGCTGGCGCTGGAGTTCTCCCGCCGAGGCGCGCGCCTCGCGCTTTCCGACGTCAACGCCGGCAACGTGGCCGAGACGGCGAAGCTGGCCGGCGACAACGCCCGCGCGTACACCCTCGACGTCGCCGACCGGGCCGCCGTGCTCGCCCACGCCGAAGAGGTCGTCAGCGACTTCGGCGGGGCGAACGTCATCGTGAACAACGCGGGTGTGGCGCTCGGCGCGACCGTCGAGGAAATGTCCTTCGAGGACTACGACTGGCTGATGGGCGTCAACCTCGGCGGTGTCGTGAACGGCACGAAGGCGTTCCTGCCGCACCTGATCGCTTCCGGCGAGGGGCACGTCGTCAACGTTTCCAGCGTGTTCGGGTTCGTCGGCGTGCCGACGCAGAGCGCGTACAACGCGGCGAAGTTCGCGGTCCGCGGGTTCACCGAAGCCCTGCGCGAAGAAATGCTGATCGCGCGGCACCCGGTCGCGGTCAGCTGCGTGCACCCCGGCGGGATCAAGACCAACATCGTGCGCAACGCGCGCAGCGACGCCGGCGACCAGGAAAAGGCCGCGCGGGGCTTCGAGCGGATCGCCCACACCACCCCGGAGAAGGCGGCGGAGACCATCCTCCGCGGCGTGGAACGGAAGTCCGCGCGGATCCTCATCGGACCGGACGCCTACGTCATCGACGCCATCCCGCGCGTCCTCGGCTCGGCGTACCAGCGTCCCCTGGCGGTGCTGGCGCGGCTGGGCTTGAAGCAGATGGAATGACGTTCACTCATTGGGGTTGCGTTTCTGACAGCGTCGTCCGAAATGGTCCAGAATGCGTGGGGTCCGCGAGCCCCCCGCACCGGAGGTCCCGATGCTTCGCACCGCACCGCGCAGTGCGACCCGTCCGTCCAGCGACCGCACCGCCGTCGAACTGCTGGACCGCACCGGAATCGTCGCGGCGAGCCTGCCCCGGCGCCGCCGCACCGACGACGACGTCACCGCGAGCGAGCCGATCTACACCCGGCCGCCGGTGTGCGACCAGGACCTGCGGCCGAAGTCCGTGGTGATCCGGCGCCGCGCCCGCACGTGGCTGGGCAGCGGCGCCGCGGTGCTGCTCGTCGCCGTCGGCTGGCTGGGCGGCGGGATGCTTTCCGGTGGCCTGTTCGGTCCGAACCCGGCCGACGTGGCCCAGCTCGACCCGCGCCCGGCCGTCGCCGAAGCGCCCGCGCCGCAGCCGCAGCCGCAGGCCCCGCAGGCGCCGGTGGCCACCCCGGCCCCGAAGACGGTCTTCGTGCCGGCGCCGGCCAAGCCCGACCGGAAACGCGTTCAGGCGCAGGCGAAACCGCAGCCGAAGAAGTCCGCGCCGGAAGAGGACGAAGCCCGCGTCGACCTGCCTTCGCCGACGCCGACGGCCAACCTGGTCCAGTCCTGGGTCGGCGTGGCGGAGAGCATGGCTCAGCAGTACCGCTTCGACATGACGACCCGTCGCTGACTCAGGCGCCGCTCCAGCGGTACTCGTGCTCCGGGCGCCCGGTGGCGCCGTAGCGCAGCCGCATCTGGACCGTTCCCGACTCCGCCAGCGCGGTCAGGTACCGCTGCGCCGTCGCCCGCGCCATCCCCAGCTCGCCGGCGACTTCCGCGGCCGACAGCGGACGGCCCGCCCGCCGCAGCTGCTCCGAAACCAGCCGGGACGTCGCCGTCGACTGGCCCTTCGGCGCGGACGTCCGGTCCTGGTCGTGCAGCACCCGGTACGCGCGGTCGACGTCGTCCTGCGCGAAGGACCGGTCCTCGGCGAGCAGGCCGCGGAAGCGCGCGTAGGACGTCAGCCGTTCCGCGAGCTGGCGGGTGGTGAACGGCTTGATCAGGTAGTTCAGCGCCCCGGCCCGGATCGCCGCGGCCACCGACGCGCTGTCGGTCGCCGCGGACAGCACGATCGTGTCCGTCTGCAGCTCCGGGAGCACGGCGAGGCCGGACTCGTCGGGCAGGTAGACGTCGAGCAGGACGAGGTCCGGCGAGAGCTCGCGGACGCGGGCGCGCGCTTCGGCGGCGGTGTGCGCGGTGCCGACGACCGCGAAGCCGTCGACCTCTTCGACGAACCCGGCGTGCACGCCGGCGACCCGGAAGTCGTCGTCGACGATGAGCGTGCGGATCATCTGTCCTCCGTCAGCGTTCCGGGCAGCTTGGCGACGAACAGGGCACCCGACTCGCCCGCGCCGGGGTCGGCCAGCCAGACGTCGCCGCCGTGGGCGCGCGCGGCCTGCCGGGCCAGCGCGAGGCCGAGTCCGTGGCCGGGCGCGATCTTCGTCGAGACGCCTTCGTCGAACAACGTGCGCCGCAGGTCGGCAGGCACGCCGGGGCCACTGTCCACAACGGACACGTGCAGCGTGCCGCCTTCGGCCAGCAGGCTGATCTCCACCGTCGCCGGCCGGCGCGGGCCCATCCGGGCGGCGTGCAGCGCGTTGTCGACGAGGTTGCCGATCACGGTGTTCGCGGCGATCGGGTCGGTCACCGCCGTGGGCACCCAGGTGTCGTCGGCGAGCTTGAGCGTGAGGCCCTTTTCCTGCGCCTGCTCGGTTTTCGCGACCAGCAGCGCCTGCAGGTACGGGTCGGCGACGGCGTCACCCAGCTCGCTCGGCCGGGCCGACGGCGAATTCGTCAGCGTCTGCAGGTATTCGACGGCCTCGGTGTGGTGGCCGAGCTGGAGCAGCCCGTAGAGCGTGTGCAGCCGGTTCGCGAACTCGTGCCGCTGGGCGCGCAGGCCGTCGGACAGCGCGCGGATGCCGTCGAGCTCGCGGGTGAGCGCGTCGAGGTCGGTGCGGTCGCGGAAGGTCAGCACCGTGCCGATGTCCCGCTCGTCGAGCCGCACCGCCCGGCTGTTGATGACGAGCACCCGGTTCCCGGCCACCGCCAGGAGGTTGTCGACCGGCAGCCCTTCGGCGACGGCCTTGTGCACGCGCGGGCTGAGCTCGAGTTCCGCCAGCGCCGCGCCGATCGGGAGCTCGGTGCCGAGCAGGCGTTCGGCCTCGTCGTTGCGCACCGAGACGCGGTTCGCCTCGTCGACGGCGAGCACGCCTTCGCCGATCCCGTGCAGCACGGCTTCGCGTTCGTAGAGCAGCTCGGTGAGTTCGTGCGGTTCGAGCCCGTGCGTGACGCGCCGCAGGCGCCGGTTGAGCAGCGCGGACGCGCCCGCGCCGAGCAGCAGCGCGCCGCCGGCGAACACGAGCGTGATCGCGAGGAGCTTGTTGAAGTCGCCGGTCGGATCGGCCACGTCGAAGCCGACGCTGACCTCGCCGACCACGCGTTGCCCTTGCCGGATGGGGGTTTTGCTGCGGACGGACAGTCCGAGGGTTCCGCTCGCCACGGTGTTGACGTCGTCGAACCCCGCGAGCGCCCGGTCGGCGGGGGTGCTCACCCGCCTCCCGATCTCGCTCGGCGTCGGGTGCGCCAGCCGGATGCTGTTGTCGTCGGTGATCACGACGAACAACGCGTCGGTCCGCTCCCGCACGGCCAGCGCGCGTTCCTGGAGTGCGCCACCGGGGATCTTCGCCGCGGTGTCGGCCACGACGACCGGATCCACCGCCACCGACTTCGCGATGGCCAGCGCTCGCTCGCTGTACTGCTCGGTCAGCGTGCGCGAGAGGAGCACGCTGACCAGCGCGACGCCGATCCCGACGACGAGGAGCACCACGCCGATCTGCAGCAGCAGCACCTGCCTGCTGAACCGCATCCGCGGGAAGAGCGCCCACTTTGGCATGGCTGGGAACATACCCCCAGGTCACGGCAGTGCGCTAAACGAGCAAAACATTCAGAACGCGCAGCACGCGCGGAGAACGTCGACAAGCTTCACCTCGAAGCAACGGCTGCTTAACGTCCCTTCCCAACGTGAGCCCCACCACGTGACGAAGGAGTCACCTCCCCATGGTTCCCCCACTGATCGAACTCACCGGAGCCACGAAACGGTTCCCGAGCGGGTCCGGGTCCGTGCACACGGCCGTCCGCGATCTGACCATGACCGTGCAGCCCGGCGAGTTCGTCGCCGTGGTCGGCCCGACGGGCTGCGGCAAGTCGACGACGCTCTCGCTGGTCTCCGGGCTGCAGCCGCCGTCCGCCGGCCGGGTGCGGGTGAACGGCGAGGACGTGAAGTCGATCCCGGACGGGGTCGGCTACATGTTCCAGACCGACGCCGTGATGCCGTGGCGGTCGGTGCTGGAGAACGTCGCTTCCGGCCCGCGCTTCCGCGGTGCGCCGAAGGCGGAGGCCCGGGCGCAGGCCGTCGACTGGATCGCCCGCGTCGGGCTCGCGGGCTTCGAGAAGTACTACCCGCACCAGCTTTCCGGCGGCATGCGCAAGCGCGTCGCGCTGGCCCAGACGCTGGTCACCAAGCCGAAGATCCTGCTGATGGACGAGCCGTTCTCGGCGCTGGACGTGCAGACGCGGGCGCTGATGCAGGACGAGCTGCTGCGCCTGTGGTCGGGTTCGGGGGCCGCGGTGATCTTCGTGACGCACGACCTCGACGAGGCCATCGCGCTGGCGGACAAGGTCGTCGTGCTGACGACGTCGCCGGCCACCGTGAAGGACGTCTTCGAAATCCCGCTGGAGCGGCCGCGGAAGGTCGAGGAGCTGCGGCTCACCGAAGAGTTCCGCAAGCTCTACGCCGACATCTGGGAATCACTGCGCAGCGAGGTCGACAAGGCCCGTGAGAAGGGAGCGAGCAATGTCGCTTGAGACCCCCGCGGCCCCGTCCGCGCCCCTCCCGGTACTCGAGACCGAGCAGGACATCCTCGCCCGCGCCAAGCAGGCGTCGGCGAAGCGCAAGCGCAACATCTGGCTGCTGCGCCTGGCGATCGTCGTCGTCTGGCTGGGCAGCTGGGAGCTGACCGCCACGTACTGGATCGACCCGTTCTTCTACTCGAAGCCGTCGAAGATCTGGGAACGGCTGGTCGAGTGGTTCTCGGCGGGCACCGACTTCGGCTCGATCTGGTACCAGATCCTGGTGACCGTCGAGGAGGCCGCGATCGGCTTCGTCATCGGCGCCATCTTCGGTGTCGTGTTCGGCGTGATCCTCGGCCGCAGCTCCTACCTCGCGCAGGTGCTGGCGCCGTTCATCAAGGCCGCCAACGCGTTGCCGCGCATCGTGCTCGCCGCGTTGTTCGTGATCTGGTTCGGGCTCGGCCTGTCGTCGAAGGTCGCGACTGTCGTCGTGCTCGTGTTCTTCGCGGTGTTCTTCAACGCCTTCACCGGCGCCCGTGAGGTGGACCGCAACCTGATCGACAACGCCCGCATCCTCGGCGCGACGCGCGGTCAGGTGCTCAAGTCGATCGTGCTGCCGAGCGCGACGTCGTGGATCCTGTCGTCGCTGCACGTCGCCTTCGGGTTCGCGCTGATCGGCGCGGTCGTCGGTGAGTACACCGGCGCGAAGGCCGGCATGGGCTTCCTGATCGCCAACGCGCAGGGCACGTTCGACACGGCCGGCGTGTACGCCGGGATGCTGATCATCACCGTGGTGGCGCTGCTCGCGGAGTGGGGTATCAGCTCGCTGGAGGGCAGGCTGCTGCGCTGGCGCCCGCCGTCCGCCGCCGATGCCGCGCACGGGGTGGTCTGACATGCGCCTGAAGCGGGCAGTTGCCGTGGCGGCCGCGCTCACGGTCACCCTGGCCGGGGTCACGGCGTGTCGCGACTCGCGGGAGATCTCTCTCGGTACCACCGGCCAGCCGCACATCAAGATCATGATCGGCGGCATCTCGAAGGTCATCTACCTGCCGGGTCAGCTCGCCCAGCAGATCGGCGCGTACCAGCGGCAGGGGCTCGACGTCGAGCTGTTCGACCAGCCCTCGGGCGCGAACGCCGAGACGTCGCTGCTGGCCGGCGAGGTGCAGGGGGTGGTCGGGTTCTACGACCACACGATCGACCTGCAGGCCAAGGAGCAGTGCATCCAGAGCGTCGTGCAGTTCGCGAACGTGCCGGGCGAGGCCGAGATGGTCGCGACCGGCAAGGCGGGTGACATCAAGTCCGGCAAGGACTTCAAGGGCCGCAACCTCGGCGTCACGTCGCTGGGCTCGTCGACGGACTTCCTGACGAAGGCGCTGGCCGCGCGCGGCGGCGTCAGCTCGAAGGACTACACGCCGGTCAAGGTCGGCGCCGGGCAGACGTTCATCTCGGCGATGAACCAGGGTTCGATCGACGCCGGCATGACCACCGACCCGACGATCGCGCAGCTGACGAACACCGGTCAGGCCAAGGTGCTCTACGAGATGCGCACGGTCGAAGGCACGAAAGCCGCTTTGGGTGGTTTGTACCCGGCGAGTTCGCTGTACATGGGCTGTGAAATCGTGAAGCGCTATCCGGACATCGTGCAGAAACTGGCCAACGCGTACGTCGAGACCCTGAAGTGGATTTCGACGCACACACCGGAACAAGTCGCCGAAACCATGCCGCCGTCGTTCGCCGGCGGGGACAAGGCGCTGTACGTGAAGTCGCTCAAAGACAGCTTGCCGATGTTCACGAAGGACGGCCGGATGGACCCCGCGGGCGCGCAGAACGTGCTGAAGGTGCTGGGCGAGTCGTCGAGCAACGTCAAGCCGAAGAAGGACAAGATCGACCTTTCGCAGACGTACACGACGAAGTTCGTGGACGCCGCGCACGCGGCGGCACAGCAGTAGGAGCCCGCTCACCTGACCGGGCGGTTGGTGAGCGATATCGACCCGTAAAGGCCTCTTTCCCCCGCGGAGGCCTTTACGGGTCTTTTTCGGGCAATGGGAAGACCATGCGAAAGTAGCTACCTTCTTTTTCGTGCGGCTCCAACACTTGGGGAACGGTTTTCCCGGTCCCCATCGGTGAACGGAGTCCCCGCATGTCCAGAATCCTTTCGTCGCGCGCTGTCCGAGTTCTCGCCGCGGTCGCGGCCGCCGCTGCCGGCCTCGCCGTCTCCGGCACCGCGCACGCCGCGGTCGAGTACGGTTCGCACTTCCACGGCCACCAGTTCTCCGGCGGCAACTGGGGCGGCTACGTCAGCTTCGGCAGCTTCACCACGGCGACGGCGAGCTGGACCGAGCCGACCGTGACGTGCCGGTCGAGCAACGACCTCTTCGCGCCCTGGGTCGGCATCGACGGCGACGGATCGTCCACAGTGGAACAGACCGGCGTCGAGACGGACTGCTCCAGCGGGCACCCGGTGTATTCGGCCTGGTACGAGATGTACCCGGCGGCCCCGGTGTACTACAACGTGTCGGTCGGCGCGGGCGACCACATCACCGCGACGGTGACCCGCACGGCCACCAACACCTACCGCCTGGACCTGTCCGACACGACCAAGGGCTGGACCAAGACGACGACGAAGTCCCTGACGTCGAAGCACGCCTCGGCGGAGGCGATCATCGAGTCCCCGACCGACTCCTACCCGACGATCTCCGGCGGCATCAAGTTCACCGGCGTCAAGTTCAACGGCACGAACCTGGCCTCGACCAGCCCGTCCGCGCTGAACGCCGACGACCGCGGCACGAACACGTGGATCCCGGGCGCGATCGGCTCGGACGGGCAGAGCTTCACGATCTCGCGCCACTGAGGGTCGTGACGCCCCCGGGACCACCGGGGGCGTCAGGTCTTCGGTAGCCGCACGGTGACCTTTGTGCTCACCTCGGCTCTTACGTCCACTTCGATCGCGTAGCCATCCCCGTAGAGGCGCCCGAGCCGCCGTCGCAGCGCAGGCAAGTCCGAGACACCCAGGTAGCCGCCGATCCGGCGCGTCTCCCACCACGGTCGCTCCGCGTCGAACCGCGGGACGTCTTCGTAGTCCAGCCGGGGATCTTCGTGCTCGACACTGAGCACGATGTCCATATCGGCGTCCGCGACGACGATCGTCACTCGCGGGCCAGGCGCGTGCTCCACGGCCCGCTCGACCAGCGGCTGCAGGCAGAGGAACGGCACCTTGAGCGGCAGTACGTCGGGGTCGATGTCCATCACCGCGGTCAGCTGGTCGCCGAGCTGGATGCGCGCCAAGACGAGGTACTGGTCGACGCACCGCACTTCCTCGGCCAGCTCCGTGAACTCCCCGTACAGCCGGGACCGGTAGCGCAGGAAGTCGGCGAACTCGCGCAGCAGGTCGGCCGTCCGCTCGGGGTCCGTCGTCGTCAGCGCTCCCACAGCGGCGAGCGACTGCGAAACGAACATCGCCGGGGTCGGGCTTGGGAGCGGGAACGGGGGCAGTTCGTGTTCAGGGGCTTCGGACCGCTCCCATTCGCCGATGCTCAGCTGGTCGGAGATCCAGCCCGCCACCGCTCGCAACACTTCGTTCCGGTCAGCAGACCGGTTCGCCGAGTAAATGATCAGGGCCGCCCGGGTTTCGTCGTTCACCTTCAGCGGCAGGGTCATCGCGTATCGCACCGGACAGGACTGTTCGTCGCAGAAGACCGCCTGGGAATCCGGCTTTGCCACCCCGGTCGCCAGTGCCTTCGCGGCGAGCGCCGGGGCGCCGTCGATGTGCTCGCGGGCCACCTCGCCGTCCCAGTCGACGGCACCTGCTGAACCGACGACGACCACGGCGGGCACGTCCAGCAGCATGCGCAGCCGGGCGGCGTTTTCGGCGTCTAGGCCGCGGCGGAATTCTCGGATCACCGCGAGAACAGCGAAGATCTGCTGCTGGACAGGTTCGGGAACGGCGCGGCGGTACCGAGCGGCCGAGGCCTGCCAGTTGCGTAGCAGGCAGAGAGCCGTCACGAGCCAGAAGAATGCCGCGACTCCCGCGAAGTCCGGCACGTCAGTGGAATTCCGGCCGCCGTCGCGAACGGACCAGTGCGTTGCGCGCCTCACGGAGGTACTCGGGGCTGACGTCCAAACCGCGGCCCGCGGCTTGGACGGTCATCCCGTGGTCGGTCAACCGTACGTTTTCGACGTGCTCGGCGGCCACCCAGTGTCGCTCGTCGACCCGGACGAACCCGGCCGCGGCCCAGTCAGCGGTCAGCACCGAAACCGGAACCCGCACCGAGAACTCGCCTTCGGCGGTGGTGAGCCGGGCGTGGTCGCCGTCGAGCTCGGCCAGGCACACATCGGAGAGCCGGAGGAACGCTTCGACGCCGGCGCGTTCCACGGGGATCAGCGGATCCACAGGTGGTTCTCTCTCGTGCGGCGATGCGCGGTCGAGCAGCTTACGCACGGTGTCGGCGAGGCGGTCCGTGCGTACCGGTTTGAGCAGGTAGTCGACGGCTTCGAGCTCGAAGGCCTCCAGCGCGTGTTCGTCCCACGCGGTGACGAACACCAGCCCGGGCGGCACGGCGAACCGGGAGATCATCCGGGCCAGGTCGAGGCCGTTCAGGCCAGGCATCTCGATGTCCAGGAACACCGCGTCCAGCGGTTCTTTCTGACGCAGGACCTCGTGGATGTACCGCGTTGCGGTGAGTGCGTCCGAGACCCCGTCGACCTTGCCGACCCGCGGGTGCAAGCGCAGCAGGTGGACGATCTCTTCCAGCGCGGGAGCTTCGTCGTCCACCGCCAGGACGGTCAGCCGGCCCGGCCTCGGACTCGACGTCGCCTCACCGCCGGTGAACACCTGCGAGTTGACGTAGACGTGCCCCCCTACGTCACCCATCTGAACGGCGGTCGCGAGGTCGCCCTCCACCTGGTTGACCACGTCGTCGTTCTGCTCGGTCATGCGTCCCTCGGTCGGTCCCAGGTTCAAGGTTCAAGGTTCGCCGAGGTTCGGGTGGCGGTCAATTGTCAGGAAGTGGACAGCTACTTCAGGTTGTTGATCGCCCACGCGACCACCATCACCGCGAGGATCAGCGAGATGACCGCCTGCAGCATCATCGTCAGCTTCGCCCAGATGCGCAGCGGCATGACGTCCGTCGGGCTGAAGGCGGCCGCGTTGGTGAACGAGAAGTACAGGTAGTCCAAATAGGACGGTTCCCAGTCCTGGTGCGCCAGGTCCGGGTCGGCCATCTGCGGGAACTGCAGGTCGGGGAACTCCGCCCGGCCTGCGGCCCGCCGGCCCGGGCCGCCGCGGTCGAACTCCCAGTACCAGAGGGAGAAGGCGACGATGTTCGTCCAGTAGACGATGCCGCCGGTGACCAGCACGGCGCCGGCGTGGTCGCCGATCGTGCCGGCCGCGATGCGGTAGACGAGGGTCACCGCGGAGCCGGCGTTCACCGCCGTCACGGCGGCGACCAGCAGCAGCGAGATGACCCGCTCGACCGCGCTGAACTGCGACATCCGGCCCGGGTTGACCAGCAGCAGCGCCACCACGAGCAGCGCGGACACGGCGGGCAGCAGCCACTGCGGGTGCAGCGCCATGTCGTCGGGCAGGGCGACCTGCAGCACGAGCGTGGCCACGACGACGCCCATCGCGGGCCAGCGGGTCTCGCCGGACGTCCGCCGGCGCCACGCGGGAAGTGCCTCTTCTGTCACCGGCTCACGCTAGGCCTTCCCCGCACTTTCACGTGAAAGTGACGCCCCCAGGTCGGCACTTTCACGTGAAAGTGAGGCCTAGGG